>DATFWX010000287.1:0-27803 GCA_035258845.1 Polyangia bacterium
ATCAAGGTGCTCGACTTTGGCCTGGCCAAGCTGCTGGAGCCGGTGCGCCGGATGGGCCCCACCACCAAGACCGGCACCACGCTCGGCACCTGCTACTACATGGCGCCCGAGCAGTGCCGCGGTCATGCGGTCGATGCACGCTCGGACATCTACTCGTTGGGCGTGATGATGTACGAGATGATGACCGGTCGGGTGCCGTTTTATTCCACCTCCTCGGTCGAGGTCATGTTCATGCATCTGCGCGACCAGCCCGAGCCGCCCAGCCAGCACGCAGCGGTCGACCCCGGCGTCGAGCGGCTGATCCTTCACTGCATGGCCAAGCGGCCCGAGGACCGGCCGCAAACCATGGGCGAGGTCAGGCGCCGTCTGGAGGCGGCCCAGAAAGACGCAGCCTCAGCGCTGGCGCAGCAAATCGCGGCCGTCACCGACTCGATCACCAAGGCGACCTACACCCAGCTTCCAACCGAAAGCATGCAGATCGAGCTGAAGGCAATCGAGGCCAGCAAGGCTCGCTTGCAGGCGGCGGCACGCCGGAGCGCCTGGCTGGTGCCGGCGCTGGCCCTGCTCTCGATCGTGCTCGCGGCCGGGCTCGCGGTCTCGCTGTGGCTCCTTCTCCGGGGTCGCTGATCGTGTTAGAATGGAAGACCAGCTTGGGGGATAGCAAACAGACCCCAGCGCCGCAGAGCCCCGAGAAGATCGCCAAATTCGAGCCGGGGCAGATCGTCGCCGGGCGCTACAAGATCCACCGACGTATCGGGCACGGTGGGATGGGCGCCGTCTACGCAGCCGAGCACGTCGAGTTCGGGCGCCCGGTCGCGCTCAAGATTCTGAGCCCGGAGCACTCGAGCCAGACCGACATGCTCACGCGCTTCCGCGGCGAGGCCCGGGCGGCCTCCCAGATCGGACATCCCGGCATCATCGACGTTCTTGACTTCGGAACCACGGAGGGTGGCTGCGTCTTTTTCGCGATGGAGCTGCTCGACGGGGAGGATCTGGCCGACCTGCTGGCGCGGGAAAAGCGGATCAAGGTCGCCCGCGGGGCGCGCATCGTCGAGCTGGCTGCGGCCGCAGTCGGCGCCGCCCATGGCAAGGGCATCGTGCACCGCGATCTCAAGCCCGAGAACATCTTTCTGGTTCAGCGCGGCGGCCAGGAATCGGTCAAGGTGCTCGACTTCGGGGTCGCCAAGGTCAACGATCCGTTCGTGGGCCCGCAGGAAGGTGTGACCGGCCGGGGCGCGGTCGTGGGCACGCCCGAGTACATGTCGCCCGAGCAGGCCGGCGGGAACCCGGTCGACGCCCGCTCGGACATTTACTCGCTGGGCTGCATTCTGTACGAGATGTTCGTGGGCAAGCCGCCTTTCTCCGGCAAGAACTTTGTGACCGTCTTGATGAAGCACATCGGCCAGCCCGCGCTCCCGCCGCGCCAGGCCGACCCACCGGCCGACATCCCGCCCGCGCTCGAGAAGGTGATCCTGCATGCGCTGAGCAAGGATCCGGCCCAGCGCTACCAGAGCATGGAGGAGCTGGCCAGCGCGGTGCATCAGGCGGCCGCCGAGCCCGATGCCAAGGCCGATGAGCCGGTGTGGCTGCCGGCCGACGAGCTGCTCCGGTCGGAGCCCAAGAAAGCGGGCGACGACGAGCCGGCCGCGCCGCCGCTCGCGCCCGCGATCGCGCCCGCCGCGCCCGCGCTCCCGTACCGGGCCAGCCGCCCGCCCACGCCGAGCGCTTTGCCCAGGCCGCCGGGCGAGAACACGCTCCGCGTCGCGCCCGCGCCCAGCGGCCTGACCCTGATCCACGGCCTGTTCGCCCTCGCCATCGCGATCCTGATGGTCGCGCTCGTGCTGCTGCTCAGGAAATAAAAAAGCCAGAGATCTACTGCAGAGAACGCAGAGAGCGCAAAGTGTCCCGAGAGAAGTATTCTCTGCGGTCTCCGCGTTCTCTGCGGTGAATTCTCCGCTAAGCGGCGCTGGGCCGGCCGTACACGACCACTCGGTTGCGGCCCTCGCGCTTGGCGCTCAGCAGCGCCTCATCGGCCTGGCGCACCAGCTGCTCGCTCGTTCCGACCTGAGGATGCTCGCTGGTGGCGACGCCGATCGAGACCGTGATGCCGGGAATGCCCACACCCTCGGCAGCCGCCGACCGATGCCCGATGGCGAGCCGGATGCGCTCCGCCACCTTGCCGATCGAGCTGATCCCGGTCTCGGGCGCCAGCACCATGAACTCCTCCCCGCCCACGCGCCCCACCAGGTCGGTCGCGCGCACCGATCCGCGCAGGATGTCGGCCAGCAGCTTGAGCACCCGATCGCCAATCGGGTGGCCGTGGGTGTCGTTGACCTGCTTGAAATGGTCGACGTCGAGCATCATGAGGCTGAGCGGGTGGCCATAGCGGCGCGAGCGCACGAACTCGCGCTCGAGCTCGAAATAGACGTGACGGCGATTGTGCAGCAAAGTCAGTGGATCGGTCACCGCCAGCTCGGCCAGTCTCAGGTTGGCGGCCGCCAGCTGGTCGGTGAGCTGCTTGATGCGCAAGAGCGACGCCACGCGGATCTGCAGCTCCAGCTGGGTCACCGGCTTGGTCAGAAAATCGTCGGCACCGGCCGCCATTCCGCGCCGCTTGGAGTCCAGATCTTCGAGCGCGGTCAGTAGGATGATGGGCACGAATGCGCCTGACTCGCGGCGCAGGATACCGGTCAGCTTGTAGCCATCGATGGTGGGCATCATGACGTCGAGCACCACCAGGTCGGGACGGCCCTCCCGGTACAGCCGCACCGCATCCGTCCACGACGACGCCAAAAGCAGCTCGTGACCCGACTCGGACACCATGCGCGCCAGCGCCGCGCAGACGGCGCGATCGTCGTCGACGATCAGGATGCGCGCACGGACCGGGTCCATCCTGTCATGGTAACACGTCTACCCATCTCGGAATCTGGCACTGGCTCGGAATCTGGCACTGGCAGATCGACTCGCCAGCCGGCCAGATCTATAATGCTTTACTCGCTTGAGCACCCCAGCGCCGGAGACCTTCGGCAAGTACGTGCTCGACCAGCGCATCGCGGCCGGCGGGATGGCCGAAGTGTTTCGCGCGACCATGCGCGGACCGGCCGGCATCGAAAAAGTGGTGGCGCTCAAGCGCATCCTGCCCATCTTTGGCGGCGAGCGCGACTTCGTCGACATGTTCAAGGACGAGGCTCGCATCGCGATGAGCCTGGCCCATACCAACATCGCGCAGGTGTTCGATTTTGGCGAGGTGGGTGGGTCCTACTACCTGGCCATGGAATTCGTCGAAGGGACCGACCTCGGCCGCCTGGTCGAGCGCGCGGCTGCGAGCGGCCTGCGCATCCCGCAGCCGATGGCCTGCTTCCTGATTGCGGAGGCCGCGCGCGGGCTCGACTATGCGCACGAGCGCACCGACGCGAGCGGCCACTCGCTCGGCATCGTACACCGCGACGTCTCGCCGCCCAACATCCTGCTCTCGACCGCGGGCGACGTGAAGATTGCCGACTTCGGCATCTCCAAAGCCATCGGGAAGCTGCACAAGACCGCGACCGGCGCCGTGATGGGCAAGTTCCGCTACATGTCGCCCGAGCAGGTGGCCGGGCTTGCGCTCGACCGGCGCTCGGACGTGTTCGCGCTGGGCGTGATTCTGTGGGAGCTTCTGACCGGTCACGCGCTGTTCTCGGGCGAGAGCGCCACTCGCGTGGCCGAGTGCGTGCAGAAGGCCGACGTGCCCGCGCCCTCGCTCAAGAACCCCGAGGTGCCGCCCGAGCTCGACCGGATCGCGCTGCGTGCGCTGGCCGCCCGGCCGGCGGGCCGCTACGCGCGCGCAGCCGAGCTGGCGCGCGACCTGAAGGTGCATCTTTCGCGCACCGCGCCCGAGTTCGGACGCGAGGATCTGGGCCAGTTCGTGGCGCGGTTTGCGTTTGCGCCCGTGCAGAAGGTGACCCGGATCGAGAGGCAAACGTCGGCGGCTTGGCAGGCGCCCGGCGACCAGCCGACCCAAGCGGCGCAGCCGCATCGGGGCGGGCCCACCGAGCTGGGCTCGCTCGCCACCGACCCGACCGTGATCGAGGCCGACACGGTGGCGGCGGTGCCGTCGGCCCTGGCCAGCGTACGCACCCGGCGCTCGGGCCGGGCGGTGATGGTGGTGGCGGGGGCGCTGCTTTTGGTGGGCGCTGCGCTGGTGTGGCGCTATCTCCTGGCGGCGCCGGGAACGAGCCTGCGCATCGGGAGCGACGCCAGCCCGAGCGCGGGATCGACCGCGAGCCCGTTCGGAGCCCCACCGCCGACCCTGGCGGGCTCGCCCGACGCCCTCGCCCCGCCGCCGCCGCTCAAGCTCCCGCGGCCGTTCGACCCCATCCAGCTGGCGCGGCTCGAGCAGGACTTGGAGGCCACGCCCAACGGCCACTATGTGTCGCGTCGGGGCGTTCTGGCCGAAGACTTCGTGGTCCTGGCGAGCGCGGTCAATGATGCCTTTGCGGGCGCGACCGCAAGCGGGCCCGGGCCGGTGCGCGAGGACATCACGCAGCGCATCGAGGCCGCGCACCTTGCGCGCGAGGTGCAGACGGCCACGGCGTGCCTGTTCGGCGCGGGGGCGCTGCCGTCGGGATTCCGGGCCGCGCTTGAGGCTTTTCTGCGTCGCAACGAGCCCTGGCGCGCCGACAGCCCGGCCTACGACGTGAGCGCGCTGGCGGTCCTCATCGACCCCAAGAGCGCGCGCATGCAGGCGGCTCTGGTGCGGGCCACCGGCACGTTTGCGCAATGGCGCGGTGCGCAGGGGCTTCTCAACCCGGCTTTGCGCAGTCGAGAGGCCGCCATGGAGCGGCTGGGCCAGCTCGATCCGTCGGATCCGCTCGTGCGCGCCTGGCAGCGCTTCCGCGCGGCCGTGCCCAAGGGCACGCTGGGCGGGCTTCTGGTCGAGGTTTCGTCGGCGGGGCTCACGGGACCGGGCCTGGTCCTGCACGTGCGCGCGCGCAACCCGTCGGGCCCGCCGGTGGTATTGCGCGCGGACTGGTTTCGGGTGGCCGGCAGCCGCGCGCCGCGCCCGCCCGGCGCCTTCGATGTCGGTCCGCCGCTCGATCCGGGCGCCACCCGCGAGCTCGATCTCCCCTATCCTCTCGATGGTCCCGACGAGCCGCTGGTGTTCATCGGCCCGCCCGAGATCCGGGCGTGGGCGGGCCCGCTGCGGTAGGATAGACCCATGGCGGAAACCATCCGCTATAAGGTCGCGGATGCGATCGCGACCATCACGATCGACCGCCCCGAGACCCGAAACGCGCTCGGGCCCGCGGACTGGCGCGCCTTGCGAGAGGCGGTTGCGCGGGCCGGCGACGACGACCACGTGCGCGTGGTGGCGGTGACCGGTGCGGGCGGCACCTTCTGCGCAGGCGGCGACATGGGCACGGTGGGCGAGCGGCTGGCCGCACCGGCCGCCCGGCGGCGCCATCGGCTGGCCAACGATGCCCGCGTGATCCGGGATCTGCGCGAGCTGCCCAAACCGGTGGTGGCGGTCATCGAGGGCCACGCGGTCGGGGCAGGTCTGAACCTGGCGCTGGCGTGCGACCTGCGCATCTCGTCGAGCCTGGGCCGCTTCGCGGCTTCGTTTCACAAAGTCGGCTTCACCAGCGACTTCGGCGGCGTCTACCTTCTGCCGCAGCTGGTCGGCGTGTCCAAGGCGATCGAGCTCCTTTTGCTGGGCGAGCTGATCGAGGCCGCGGAGGCGCTGCGCATCGGCCTGGTGCACCGGGTCTATCCGGACGAGGAGTTCGCGGGGCGGGCCGACGAGTTCCTGGCCCACATCGCCGAGCTGCCCACGCTCGCGGTGGCGCTGACCAAGCACGGTGTGTATCGGGCCGAGCGCATGGACATCGATGCCGCGCTCGAGTACGAGGCGGCCTCGCAGGCCCTCATCGGCAAGAGCGAGGATGCCGCCGAAGGCGTGCGCGCATTCTTACAGAAGCGCCCGCCGCGCTTCAAAGGCGACTGAGCTCGGCCGTCATAAGGGTCGCTATCGCTTCGGTTCCAAGAGCCCCACCAGAGTTCCCTCGGGATCTTTGATCCAGGCGAATCGCCCTTGTGGAATGGGCACGGGGCCAATCGTGACGGTGGCGCCCAGAGATTTTGCTCGTTCGAGATACGCTTCGAGTCGATCGACTTCCACGTACACGTTCACGTAGTTGTATGGTTCGTGTCCAAGCGTCGTGATGTGGCCTTGAATTCCACGGTCGGCGCCCGTCGTGATCATGGCGGCGGGACCCACCTCGTTGATCTGCCAGCCGAAGAGCTGGCTGTAGAACGCCGAGGTCTTGGTGCGATCGCGGCAACCAATCTCAAAATGAACCACAGGGCAACCCATTTGCATGCCTCCAACGTTGGGTTTTCATCGCCTGCCCTCCATCACCGCTCACTGATGATAAAATATCGATCGTTGATGTCGAAGGCCCAGCCTACGATGGCAAAGCCATCCTGAAGATCGGCGGCGATGGCAGAACAATAGGAAGTTGTTGTAACGGCCTGCGTCCGGGCAGTCCGCGGACTGGTCGCGCCGCTTGGGCGCGTCCCAACCAGAACGAAGGGGCCGGCGAAGGGTTCCGGGTTGACGCGTCCGAACGCCGTCAGGAAGTAACCTTCCGATGCCAGCATGCTCGCCTGCGCCGCCAGGTTGTCGAACGTCGCGTCCGCGAGCCGGGTCTCATAGGTCGAAGTATCGCCGCTGCGTCCGAACGAGTAGGCCTGGACCAGGGCGCGGTCGCTGGTCACGGCGGTGATGACCCGGCCGCTCGTGCCTTCACTGGTTGCCCAGGCGTCGAGCTGCGCGCGCGCGCCCATGAAGATCCGATGATCCGCGTACTCGGATCCACCCGTGGGGCCGCTCGCAGTCGATCCGAAGAAATGGTCGTCCGACGTGTCCAGCGACGTGATTACGAGGTGCTGTGCAAACAGGTCGTCGAGCGTGCTCTGCATCATTCCCGGCCGGCCGACCAGGAGGACGCTGGTCATATTCTCGATCTGCGCGGTGGGCGTGAAGTCAGCCGAAATCCAGGAATCGCTCGGAAGGGGGCCGGCGTCGAGCTGTGCATCGGTGGCGTCACCCGATCCCATTCCCACCGGGATCCAGGCGAACTGATCGTGATGCGTATTGCTCCCGCACAGGACGTTTGTGCAGACGTTGAGAGAGAATTTCGGAAACGCGTCAATCCACTTGAAACGCAGATCCGGAAGCGCCGCCACGTGTGCGTCCGCCGCGGACGCGTCGGGGACGAGCGCGGCGTCGCTCTGGGCCGAGTCGTCGCCGCAACCAAGAATGAAGCAGATGGAAGCGATCACCCACGTCGCCAAAAGATTACACGAACGCATGGCGATCGTAAGAAGCAAGAAGAGTGCCCGCTTGCGCCACTCGCAAGACCAACTGGTTCAGCCGCGAGGGGCCACCCGTCTAGCGGCAACCCTTCTAGCCGCCGAGTCACCCCATGGCCACCGCTTGAAAATCAGTACCGAGGGGGCACGTAAGGCCGGTACCGCCACGGCCGGGGCAGATAGCGCGGCGGTCCCAGCGGGGGCGGTGGCACCACCCGGGGTGTTTTGGGGCTTTGCGGTTGCTGCTGTGGGGCCGGCGGCGGTGGGGACTTCGGTTGCGCAATCGGCTGCTCGCTCACCGGCGCGGGCTCTCTGGAGACGGGCGGGGGCTCACTCTCCGCGGGCTTTGACTCCGGCTCTTCGGCCGTTGCAGGCGCGGGTTCGGGCTTGCTTTCGGCCGCCTCCGACTTGGCCGGCTCGGCCGGCGCCGGCGCGCCCGGCTCGGGCTTGCGCTCGAGCTTGCCGTGCTCGTGATGCCCGGCCACGGGCGCGAGCGCGGCCACCGGGCCGGCCAGAACATTCAGGTCGAACCAGACCTTGAGGCGCTCGCCGCGCTTGGTCATCGCATAGACGTGCACGTGATGGGCCCCGCTCTGCCGGAGCGTGCCCACGGCCACGTAGCGCCCGGGCGCGCGTTCGTGAGCGGCTACGGTCTGTTCGGGCTGGCCCTTGTCGGGACCCCGCATCCCCAGCTCGACCCGCGCCCCGCGCAGCGGCTGCCCCTCGGGATCATCGGCGTCGATCACGAAGGTCAGGGGCACGCCGGCGCGCGCATCGCTGGGCGGCGCCACCTCGAAGGCGTAGCCTTCCTCGGCCAGGCGCAACGCGTGCGGCGCCTGCGCGGCCGGGGGCGGCGGGGGCGGCGGGATCGGGATGGCAAGCGCGGCCGGAGCCGGAAGCGGCTTGGAAGCGGCGCGCGTCTTGCCGCCCACCCCCAGCTGCAGCCAGGCCACCGCGCCGGCTCCCAGCACGAGGGCCAGAAGCGGCGCCCAGAAGGCGGGCCGCCGGGCCATCCGACGCATGCGGGTCGAGGTGCGTGCAAGCGGCGCGCGCACCGCCGAGCCCACTTGCGAGGGAAGCCGCGCCTGCGAGGGCGTGATGAGCCCACGCACGGTTCGGCGGGGCTCGGCGGGCGCATCGAGCGCGGCCAACGCAAGCTGGAGCTCCTCGGCGCTCTGGTAGCGTGCGGCTGGATCCTTGGCCATGGCACGCAAGACCACCTGCTCGACCTCAGGCGGAATATCGGGCGCGAGCGCGCGCGGCTCGGGCGGCTGCTCGTACAGCTGCGCCAGCACGACCTGCATGCCACTGCCGCCGTCGAAGGGCAGGCGGCCGGTCAGCATGCGGTACAGGATCACGCCCAGCGAATACAGATCGGCCCGATGATCGACGTCGCTGCCGGCGGCCTGCTCGGGCGCCAGATAATGCGGGGTGCCGAAAAGCGCACCCGAGCTGGTCAGGTGGCTTTCCCCGGGCGCGACCAGGACCTTGGCAATGCCGAAGTCGAGCACCTTGACCAGATCGGGCTGGCGGCGCCGGGGCGCACACAGGATGTTCTCGGGCTTGAGGTCGCGGTGCACCACCTGGGCGGCGTGCGCCTCGGCGAGCGCGCTCGCGATCTGGGTCGCGATGCGGATGGTGCGGCCCAGCTCGAGTCGCCCTTCTGCGTCCAGGAGCGCCGACAGCGACACGCCTTCCACCATCTCCATGACGATGTAGGGCGCGCCGTCGTCGGACTCGCCGACCAGAAACACGGTGATGATGTTGGGATGCGAGAGCCGCGCGACCGCGCGCGCCTCGCGGTAGAAGCGCTTGACCACGGCCGGATCGCGCAAAAGGTCGCGCTTGAGCACCTTGACCGCAACCGGGCGGTCCATCGTGTTCTGCCAGGCCCGATAGACCGTCCCCATCGCGCCCGCGCCGATGCGCTCGAGCAGCTCGAACTGACCGAGCAGGATCTTGCCGAGATACGGATCGTGCTCCGCGCCCAGCGGCTCGCCGTCGAGCGGGCAGAAGCGCACCACGTCCTCGTAGGCTAACCCGCAGCGCGCGCAGGTGGTCATCCGGCCCGGCCCTCCTTCAAGACTGACTCACCTACAGATCCCGAAACCCTGCGTCAGATTCCCGTCCTCGTCCCAATTGTATGGTACGCAAGCAGCGCCCGCGCAAGCGTGTGAAGGATCACAATAGGCCCGGCAGATCCCGTCAAGCCCGCCGTCGCTGTCCGTGGCATCGCACAACGCCTCCTGGCACCGCTCGGCCTGCGACGGTACCACGGTCCCGAAGGGCACGCAGCTCTGCCCGACCTGACGATCGCCGCGCCCGCGATCAGAGCAGAAACCATTTGACCGCACGGGGTTGGTGGGCAGGCAACCCTGGGTCGGCGAACAGGTGCCCGGCACCGTGATCGCGCATCGGCGACCAACCCGGCAATAGCCCCAGGTGGCGTGGATCTGTCCAAACGGCTGTCCGGTCTGCGGATCGCGCAAGGTGAGGCCGCGCGAGGCGTCGAAGCAGGCGCGCCCGGCGGCCGCGCATGGATCCGGGCTCGCCAGCGGGTCGCACAGACGCGCACACCGCCCCAGGTTGTCCGTGCTCGGATTGCCCGCGCACACCGAGCCCTGCACGCAGTTGGCGCCCCCGCGCACCCGGTTGTGCAGGTCGCACGGGAGATCGTCGATCACGGTGCCCCCCTCCAGGCACTGTCCGATGGGCCCGCTTGAAACGCCCCCGTCGTCGGCCTGCTGGGCGCCCTGGTCGTCGAGCGGCAGGCAGGTGCCGTCGCGCTGCTGGGCCGCCGAAAGGCCGATCTCGGCGCCCAGCCGACAAGCCAGAAGCGGGCTCTGGCAGATGGACAGGTAGCAGTGATTCGCCATCACCGCATACTTCGGGTCCGCGACCGCGTGGTAGCACACCTCGTCGAGCCCGCAGTCTTGCGTGTCCGCGCACCGGCGCAGGCAACGGCGCGCCCCGCCCAGCCAGATCACACGCAGGCAATCGGTGCCGTCGGGGCAGGGCTGCTCGGGGCCGCAGGCATCGAGATCGGGCGGCAGCCCGTCGCTCTCCGCGAGCGGTGCGTCGTCCGGTGCGTCGGGTGGCGGCGGCGTCGGCCCATCCGCGGGCGCGGCCGCTTCCCCACATGCCAGCGCAGCGAGCGCCAACCAGACCAGCCGATCCATCTATCCTGGTGGGCGCTGAGGGGCTTCCCCGTCGGCGACCTTGTAGAAGATCACCTTCCACTCGGCGCCCTGCTTGTGAACCGCCACCTGCGCCACCTTGCGCATCACGTCCTCGCGGTGCTTGATCGTGATGTCATACGTGAAGACGGTGCGCTCGCCTTCGTCGCGCGCGCCGGTGCGCTTGTAGTACACGTCGGGCCGGGCATCGGCGGGCATGTAGCCCATCTGCTTGCGAATCGAGGCCACGTCGCGCAGCTCGCGCTCGATCATGTCGTGGGCCAGCCCGGCTGTCAGCGGCAGCGCGCGCCCCTGGTCGATCTCGACGAAGTAGTAATCTACGAACTTGTCGGCCACGCCCTCGGGGCTGCGCAGACCGCAGCCGGGCTGGAGGCCCAGGCCCGCGCACGCGAGCAGCGCCACCAGGCCGAGGGGCCTCACGCGACCACGCCGGGCGCGCCCGCGCCGGTACCGGTGCGCCAGGCGCGGCGCCGGAAGTACAAGAACAGTGTCTGCACGATCGACGCCACCGGCACCGCGAACAGCGCGCCCGTAAGGCCAAAGCTCTGCTCCCCCGCCATGAGCGCGAAAATCACCAGCACCGGATGGATCTTCGCGGCCGTGCCGAGGATCTTCGGGTTGAAGAAATTGGCCTCGGTAAGGTGGATCAAGATGATCCAGCCCAGTATGCCGAGGCCGTTCCACAGCGACAGGCCGCCCGAGCCCGAGACCAGCGCCACCGCCACGATGGGCACCGACGACAGAATCGATCCGAAGATCGGGATCAGGCTCATCACGGAGGCGATGACCGCGAGCAGGAGCGGGTACTTGACGTGGAAGATCTGCAGCCCGATCCAGGTCAGGCTGCCGTTGAGCAGGCAGATCACGAGCTGACCTCGGATCACGCCCGAGAGCCCGCGGTCGATGCCGCCCAGCACCACATCGAAATCGCTGCGGTACTGCTCGGGCACCAGCCCGCGCAAGAAGCCCTTGACCCGCTCGAGGTCGACCAGGATGAACCCGGCCACCATCAAGACCAGGACGAAGCTGGCCACCGCCTTGATGGTGCCGGCGATGAGCCGCTGGCCCAGGGCCAGCGCTTCCTTGGCTTGCGACTGCGAGCTCTTGACCAGGCCCGCGATCCATTCTTTGAGCCCGCGCTCCCAGCGCCCCCCGCCCGGCTCCGGCGCCTCCGGCACCCGGGGCGCCACCAGGTAGCCGGCGCCGTGCGGCCGCACCTCCAGCTCGACGCCGGCCAGGTCCACCTGCCACTGGCCGTGCGGGAGCGCGGTCACGCGCGCGAGCGAGCGCGGCCGCTCGTCCACCTCGCCGCCGGTGCCTCCGGTGGCGGCGGGCTCGGCCTCTTCGCCCGCACCCAGATAGCGATCGACGAGCTGGCCCGCGCGCGGCACGTACTCCTCGTTGAGGCGGCGGAACAACTGCGGCGCTTCGCGAAACAGGCGCGCGAAGTCGCCCGACAGGCGTGGCAGGAAATAGGTGAAGAAAACCACGAGGAGCCCGAGCACGACCGCGTAGCAGCCCAGCACGGCGGCAAAACGCGGCACCCTGCGCCCGGCCAGGCTGCGCTTGGACAAGAAGTCCACGACCGGCGCCAGGATGTAGGCGACCAGGACCGCGAACAGAAACGGCAGCACGACCGCGCGGAACAAGATGACGACCAGCAGGCAGAACAGCGCAAAGCCCCACAGCTTGGCGAACCGGCGCAGCCACGAGACGCGCAGGCGCACCACCGAGGGGTCGCTGGGCTCGGACGAGCGGGTCACGGCGACGGGCCTTCGCCGAGCGGCGCCAGCTCGGGCAGGAGCCGCTCGTAGGTCTCGGACAGGTGCTCGCTGATGACCTTGGTCTCGCCGATGAGTGGCATGAAGTTGGTGTCGCCGTTCCAGCGCGGCACCACGTGGAAGTGGCAGTGATCGGCGATGCCGGCGCCGGCGGCGCGGCCCAGGTTCATGCCGATGTTGAAGTCGCTGGTCCCGAGCGCGCGCCCGGCCGCAGCCGTGGCCGCGCGCAAGAGCTCACAGGTGGCGGCCCACTCGGCCGCCTCGAGGTCCCCGGGGGCGGTCACGTGGCGGCGCGGCACCACCATGAAGTGGCCGTAGCCGTACGGAAACCGGTTCATGATCACGAACCCGTGCGGCTGCACGACCAGGATCAGGTGCTCGCGGTAGTGGCTGGGGCCGGCCGCCGGGTAGGCGCAGAAGATGCAGGCTGGCACCGGCTCATCCGCCGAGCGGATGTAAGTCATGCGCCAGGGCGCCCAGAGCTGTTTCATTGTATTCCTTCGCTGCTTGCTCCGGCGCGGCTCGGCGGCTCGGCTGGCTCGCGTGAGCAGGGCGCGCTTCTCTGCGTACGCACTTCGCTCGCAAGCCTCGCAACCCCGCGCCTACACTCGCAGCTCATCGTGGCGGGAACAGACTAGCACGAGAACAGGCCGGCGGCTGAACCGCCGAGCGTTACGTTACTCTTCCTGTTTGCCGAGCGCCTTGCCGAGCTTCTGCCGCATGACGTCGCCGAGAGTGGCCGAGGGGCCGGAGCCGGAGGCGTAGCCCTGCGCGTCGGCGACCTCGGCCTGACGCGCGGCCGCCTTCATCGACAGGCCGATTTTGCGCTCGGTCGGATCCATCGAGATGATCTCGGCCGACACCTTCTGCCCGGGCCGCACCACCTCGCGCGGATCGCTGACGCGGTCTTCGGACATCTCGCTGACATGGATGAGGCCCTCGACGCCCTTCTCCAGCTCCACGAACGCGCCGAAGTCGAGCACCTTGAGCACCTTGACCTCGACCATCTTGCCGACCGGGTACTCGTAGGGGATGCGATCCCACGGATCCGGAATGAGCTGCTTGACGCCCAGCGAGATCTTGGGCTTCTCGCCGTCGGTGGTATCGATCGACAGCACGACCGCCTCCACCTCGTCGCCCTTCTGATACAGCTCCGACGGATGCTTGGGCCGCTGGGTCCAGCTCATGTCGCTGATGTGCACCAGCCCGTCGATGCCTTCCTCGATCTCGACGAACACGCCGAAGTCGGCAATGTTGCGCACCTTGCCGCGCACCACCGTGCCGGGCGGATACTTCTCGGTCAGGGTCTGGTAGGGGTTGGGCTCGAGCTGCTTCATGCCCAGCGAGATGCGGTTGTTCTTGACGTCGATGTCGAGCACCACCGCCTCCACGGTGTCGCCGACCGCCACCATCTTGGAGGGATGCTTGACTCGTCGGGTCCAGCTCATCTCGCTGATGTGCACCAGGCCCTCGATGCCCTCCTCGAGCTCGATGAACGCGCCGTAGTCCTTGAGCGAAACCACCTTGCCCTTGACCACCGTGCCCGGGATGTATTTCTCGGCCGCGTGCGTCCACGGATCTTCCGAGATCTGCTTGAGCCCCAGCGAGACCCGCTCGGTCTCGGGGTTGAACTTGAGCACTTTGACTTTGACGTGGTCGCCGACCTGGAACATTTCGGAGGGATGGTTGACCCGGCCCCAGCTCATGTCGGTGATGTGGAGCAGACCGTCGATGCCGCCCAGGTCGATGAAGGCGCCGTACTCGGTCAGGTTCTTGACGATGCCTTCGACGACCTGCCCTTCCTTGAGCTTCTCGAGGGTCAGGCCTTTGAGCTCGGCCCGCTCCTTCTCGAGCAGCACGCGCCGCGACAACACGATGTTGCCGCGCTTCTTGTTGAACTTGATGACCTTGAACTTGAAGGTCTTGCCGATGAACGCGTCCAGATTGCGCACCGGTCGCAGATCGACCTGCGAGCCCGGCAGAAATGCCTTCACGCCCCCGCGGATGGTGACCGAAAGACCGCCCTTTACGCGCTGGCTGATGGTGCCCTCGATCAGCTCGTCGCGCTCACAGGCGGCCGAGATCTCGTCCCACACCTTGAGACGGTCCGCCTTTTCCTTCGATAGCACGCACAGACCGAACTCGTCCTCACGGCTCTCGAGCAGCACCTCGACCTGATCGCCCTCCTTGACGCTGACCTGCCCATCGGTACCGACGAACTCCGAGATCGGGATCTGACCTTCCGACTTGTACCCGATGTCGACCACGACGTGGTCTTTGGCGACCTGAATCACCGTACCCTTGACGATGTCGCCTTCCTTGACGTCTTCGCGCTTGAGGCTCTCCTCGAAAAGGGCGGCGAAGTTTTCCTCGCCTCCTTCGCCGTGCTGTTCGGTCTCGACCATGCTGCTTTCGTGCTCCCTTTATTCTCCGTAGAGTATTCCCGCGCTGGGCCATTAAGCCCACGTAATCCTTACAGATTACGCCTTGCGCTTGGGTGGTTCGGAAACTTAGTGTGTTTCCCCTCGTTTGTCAACGGTTTCCAGCAGTCGCTCGACGACTTCGGGGAGCGACAGACCAGAAGTGTCAATCATGACCGCATCGGGGGCCGGACGCAATGGCGCAATCGCGCGATTCTGATCGCGCTGGTCGCGCTCGACGAGCGCGCGCAGGGTTCGATCGTAGTCGACCGCGAGCCCGCGCCCGCGCTCCTCCTCGAACCGACGGCGGGCGCGCTCCTCCGCCGACGCGGTCAGGAAGATCTTGACGTCGGCGTGCGGGAACACGACGGTCCCGGTGTCGCGGCCCTCGGCCACCACGCCGCCGCCGGCGGCCAGGCGCCGCTGCAGCTCCAACAGCGCCTGCCGCACCTCGGCGAGCGCGCTCACCTGCGACGCGCCTTCGCCCATGTCGGGCTGGCGGATGTCGTCGGTCACCTCGCGCGTGCCCACCGATACCCGATTGCGCTCGCCGTCGCTGCGAAAACGGACCTCGAGCGCGCGCGCCAGCTTGGCCAGCTTGGGGCCGTCCGACCAGGCGATGCCGTGCTCGCGCGCGATGAGAGCGAGGGCGCGATAGATGGCGCCGGTGTCGAGCAACGTATAACCGAGCCGGCGCGCCAACAGCTTGGCCGCCGAGCTCTTGCCCGCGCCCGCCGGGCCGTCGATGGCGATGACCAGCCGCCGCCTCATGGCTGCCTGGGCCAGCCTAGCACAGCCTGCGCGATCAGCGCGGCGCACCGCGTCCATTTTGGTTGCGGCGCCTGGGCCGCGCTGAGAACATGCGCGCTATGAAGCTTTACTACACCGCGCATTCGCGCGCTGGGAGGCCGCGCTGGATGCTCGAGGAGATCGGCGAGCCCTACGAGCTTGTGCGTCTCGACCTGCGCGCAGGCGAGCACAAGCTGCCCGAGTATCTTCGCATTCACCCGCACGGTCTGGTGCCGGCCCTGGTCGACGGCTCGCACGTGTTCTTCGAGTCATCGGCCATTTGCATGTATCTGGCCGACAAGTTTTCGGCCAAGAAGCTGGCGCCCCCGCCGGGCACGCTCGATCGCGGCCACTACTATCAATGGATGGTCTACGCGATGACCACGTGCGAGCCGCCGCTCATGCAGTACTTCCTGCACACGATGCGGCTGCCCGAGCCCAGGCGCCTGCTGGCGCTGGCGCAGGAGGCGCGCAATCAATGGAGCACGGTGGCGCAGGTGCTCGACCAGGCGCTCGGCGATCGCACCTATTTCGTCGCCAACCACTTTAGCGCCGCCGACGTGATGATGGGATCGCTTATCGAGTGGGCGCAGATGATGGGCCTCCTTTCTGAGCACCCGCGTCTCGACGGCTACGCCACCCGCATGAAGCAGCGGCCCGCGTTCCAGCGTTCGCGCGCCGATTGAGGTCGGCGGGCAGGCTGATACAATACCGACATGCGGATGCCGCGGCCGACGCTGCTGCTGGCGGCGCTGGGCGTGAACCTGTGGGCGACCGTGGTGCTGGTGCCCACGCTGTACGGGGTTGCGCCCATTTTCGCGCGCGTGCTGTCGCCGGTACCGCTGTTCGTGCTGGTGTCAGCCTGCCTGCGTCCGCGCGACGAGCTGCTCTTCGGCGCGTTCCCGGGCGCCATCGCGATCTGTGCGGCCGCGCAGCCCGACGCCTCACTTCTGCTCGCGCCCGCGCCCGCGCTGCTGCTTTCGGGCGCCGCGCTTCTGGGCTACTTGTTTGGCGCGGCCTGGGTGGCTGCGCAGCGCGCCTTCCCGACCGACAGCTCGCTCAAGCCGCTCGAGCCGGCGGCCACGCAGCCGCCGGCCGAGGCGCGCGTGCCCTGGGTGTGGACCGCGTTTGCGGTGTGTGGACCGGCCGCGCTGCTGCACGCGGCCCTTTTGCGCAAGGGTGCGGCCGCCGATCTGGCGCGCGCCTATCCAGATCGGCCGGCCGCGGGCGCGCTGGTCGTGTGCGCGGCCGCCGCGCTCTGGGTGGGGCTGGTCGCGGTCTACGCGACCACCGGCCTGCACGCGCGCGCGAGCCAGAAGCGTATGCAGCACGAGCTGAGGGCTCTGCGAACGCAGGCACGCAAGAGCCGCGCGGGTCTGTCCTTTTACCTGGCGGTCGTGGCCGCGCTGGCCGGGATGGCCGCGCTGGTTTATCTAAGGTATCGTTGAGGCGCCGTTTGATGCTGACCCGACGCTGGTTCTTCGAGGTTCTGTCGGCGCTGCTTCTGGGCGGCAGCCTGTTCTTTTTCTATCGCTGCGTCACCGCGCTCGAGCAACACGACTACGTGGCTGCCATCCTGCTCATGTTCATCGGGTTCGCGGTCATCCGCGTGGGCGCCGACCTGGCGCGCCTGGCGCTCGTGGACCGAACGTGAGGGCACTTGTCTGCGCGCTCGTGCTCGGGTGTGGCGCCGGCCCCGGTCGCGAGCTCGGGCCCGCCGCCGCCTGGACCGCACCCGCGCAGCCGGGCGATCTCGAGGTCGCGCGCGTCGGCGGGGTGCCGATCTCTTCGGCTCAGCTTTCCGCCCACAAGCGCGCAACCGGGCTCGAGGCGCGCGCCGCCCTCGACGACCTGATCGAGCAGGAGCTGCTGGCGCAGGTGGCGCGCGAGCGGGGCCTTTGGGCGGCACCCGAGGTGCGGCTGGCCCGTGCGCAGGCGCTGGTGCGCAGCTTCGTGAGCGACGACTTTGGCCGCACGACTGCGAGCTCCGATGTGATCCCGGAAAACGACGCCCGCCCGGTGTACGACAAGATGAAGGATTTCTTCCATCATCAGCGCCTGCTGCGGGTCTGGAACGTGTGCACGGACGACGCGACCGCGCGCGCGATCTACGAGGACGCACGCGCCCATCCCCCGCGCGACCCGGAGGACTTCCAGGCCCTGGCCGCGCGCCATGGCGGCAATGCCCAGATGATCTTTACCGAGGAGAGCTCGCGCGCCTACGCCGAGGACTGGCGCAAGGCGGTGTTCGCGGCCCTGCGCAGGCCCGGCGACCTGATGGCGCCCGCTCGCCTGCCCGGCCTGGGTTTCCCGTGCACGACGCACGTGGCCTGGTGCGAGCAGGCGCTCGCGCCGCGCGACGACTCGTTCGCGCAGGCCTTGCCCGAGATCCGGCGCCGCATCTACGACGACTGGCGGCGCAAGGCGTTCCTGAGCTGGGTAGGCCGCATGGTCCGTGCGCACACGATCGAGCTGCATCCGGAGGCGCTGCCCAAGTGAAGGCCCTCGGATGAGCGAGCTGAGCCCGTTCGGCCGCATCCTGCGCCGCGCGGTCGAGAGCACTCCGGGCCTGCATGGCGCCGTGTTCACCGACTGGGAGGGGGAGCCGGTTGATCAATACGCGCGCGTGCCCAAAATTGAGATCCAGATCACGGGCGCACAGTGGGGACTGGTATTGACGCAGATAATGGGCCCGCTTGCGCGCGCGCGCGCCGGTGCGCCCCGCTCGCTCTTGGTTCTGTGCGAGCGCGCCCAGATCTACGTTCGCGCCATCACCCGCGAGTATGTCCTGGTCATCCAGGCCAGCCCGGATGCCCACGTGGGCAAGGCCATCGCGGCGCTCGAGCGAGCGGCCGGCGAGCTGGAGCGGGAGATGTGATAGGCTCGAAGGAACCAGGATGCGTCGTCTGGCCCTGAGCTTCGTGCTCCTCGTTTGCGCCGCCAGCGCCCGCGCCGCGGAGCCCGACTACAGGCCCGACAACGAGGGCTGGAACGGCCTGTCCGAGCTGTTCATGCTGGCGCGCGTGGCGGGCGTGCGGCCCGAGGTGCACAGCACCATCGACTGGGGCGAGCTGGGCCCCGATGACGGCCTGGCCATCCTGTACCCGCGCAGCGCGCCCGACCTCGGGCGTTTGCGCGCCTTCGTGGCGCGCGGGGGGCGCGTGCTTCTGGCCGACGACTTCGGCGCGGCTGAGCCGACCTTTGCCGGCCTGGGGCTCAGTCGAGGCGAGCCCCCGCCCGGCGAACGCTTCCAGGACCGGCCCGCGCTGCCCCTGGCGCGGGCCGAGAACCATGTGCTGACGCAGGGTGTCCAAAAGGTCGTGGCCAACCACGCCACCGCATTCCTGCGCCGGGTCGGCCAGCCCGTGCTGTCCTTCAGCGCGGATACCGCTTTGTGCGTCGAGCTATCGGTGGGGCGGGGCCGGCTGGTTGCGCTCTCGGATCCGAGCGTGCTCATCAACAACATGCTCGAGCTGCCGGGCAACCGCGCCTTCGCGTTCAACTTGATCGGGTTTTTGGCGCGGTCGGGCGGACGCCTGGTCGTGGTCACCCAGGAGTTCGGGCAGCGCGGCCAGCCGCGTAGCTCGGCTGCCGTGTCCTCGCGGGCCGATGCACTGTCAGACTTCAACGACTTCTTGAAGGATCTGGGAAGCTGGGTGCCGAGTGAGGGCGTGCTGCGAGCGCTGGGGCTTCTGGCAGCCGCGGTCGCGTGCGGCCTGATCTGGTTCGGCCTGCCGCGCGTGCGCCCCGGGACCAGCCGCTGGGCGCGGCCGTTCGAGCCCAGCGCGCTGCCCGAAGGCCCCGGTGCGCTGGGCGCGCTGCTGCGCGAGGACGTGGACCAGCGGCTGCCCGCACTGCTGGGCCTGAGCGAGTCGCCGTTTGCACTCTCGGTCGACGAGCTGCTTGCGCGCGCCCAGGTTCGACCCGGCCAGGTGTTTGCCCACAGGCTGCGGCGCCTGCTCAAGAAGCTGGCCCAGCCCCACCGTTCGCTGCGCAAAACCCGCGCGCTGGCTCGCCAGGCCGACGCGCTGTGCGCTCATCTGGAGCGCCCATCATGAAAGCGATCGGCTCGACCATCGACCGTGCGGTCCTGGGCGAGGTGCGCGAGCGCTGCCAGGCCGTGCAACACCAGATCGCAAAGGCCTACATCGGCAACCGCGAAACCGTCGAGGTGCTTCTGACCGCCCTTCTGGCCCGTGGGCACGTGCTGCTCGAGGGCGTGCCCGGAGTGGCCAAAACCACCCTGTGCAAGGCCTTCTCGACCGCGCTCGGCTGCTCGTTCCGGCGCATCCAGTTCACGCCCGACCTTCTGCCTTCCGACATCACGGGCACCCACATCCTCGATCAGCGCACGCTCACCTTCGTGCTGCGCGAAGGGCCCATCTTCGCGCAGGTGGTGCTGGGCGACGAGATCAACCGGGCGCCCGCCAAGACCCAGTCGGCCCTTCTGGAAGCCATGCAGGAGGCCCAAGTCACCATCGAGGGCGAGACGCGGCACCTGGAGCCGCCGTTTCTGGTGCTGGCCACCCAGAATCCGATCGATCACGAAGGCACCTACGCGCTGCCGGAGGCGCAGGTCGATCGCTTCCTGGTCAAGCTGCCGGTGGGCTATCCGGGCGCCGACGACGAAAAGCTGATGCTGCTTCTGCGCAGCCGCCCCCAGGCCGAGGTTGCCACCGTGCTGTCGCCGCACGACGTGCTCAAGTTGCAGGGCCTGGCCGATGCCGTGCACGTGGACGAAGAGATCATCGACTATGTGCTGGCGCTGGTGCACTTTACGCGCCGGCACCGCCGGGTGGCGTTGGGCGCCTCGCCGCGGGCCGCGCTGGGCCTCCTGCAAGCCTCTAAGGCGCGCGCGCTCCTGGGCGGCCGCGATTACGTGCTGCCCGACGATACCAAGCGCCTGGCTCCGTTCGTGCTGGGCCACCGCCTGGTACTTTCGCCCGAGGCCGAGCTGGAAGGCATCCAACCGCTCTCGATCGTGCTGGAAGGGCTCGAGCGGGTGGCCATCCGACCGCCCCGCACCACGGGCTCGGGCTCGGTCACGTGAGACCGGCGCTGACCCCGCGCGGCCGCTGGTTCGCGCTGTCTGGCATCCTGCTTCTGGCTGCCGGCGCCGCCGGCGGCGTGGCTGCGCTGTCCGCGCTGGGCCTTTTGGCGCTGGCGGGGCTGGCGCTGGCCTACCTCCACCACGCGCCGCGGGTGGCGGACATCTTCGCAGGCGGTCTCAAGCTGGCCTGGTGGCTGGAGCCCGAGACGCCGGCCGAGCGCACGATTCTGGTGGGCCGCCCGCTGTGGCTGCAGGTCGCGCTGCGCTGTCACGGCCGGGCCCGGCTCGGGGTGGCCCGGCTGCGCGCGGTGGCCCATCCCGCGCTCGAGCTGCCGGGCGAGCTGGGCGCCCGCATCGAGCCGCTGCGCGAGACCCGCCTGTCGATGCGCGTGCTGCCGCACGCGGCCGGCAGCCACGTCATCCACGGCGCCATGCTCGACGTGGACGACCTCTTGGGTCTGTTCCGCGCGCAGGCCTACTTCCCCAATCCGCTCAAGCTGGTGGTGATGCCGCGCGCGCTTGGATCGGCGGTGCCCGAGGTAGGCGGACGCGCGGCCAGCGAGGAGCGGGCCGGCACGCGACTTCTGCGCCGGGTCGGGCTGGGCCTCGAGCTGCGCGAGATCCGCGAGCACGCGCATGGCGACCCATGGAAGCGCATCGCCTGGGCCGCCACCGCGCGCACCGGGCAGCTCATGGTGCGCGAGTTCGAGTCGGACGTGACCTACACCTATCATCTGCTGGTCGACGCGTCGGCGGCCATGCGGCGGGGCGCGCCCGGGGAGACTCCGCTCGACGTGGCCATCGACGGCGCCACCGCGATGGCGCGGGCGGCGCTGGCGCAGGGCGATCGGGTCGCGCTCACCATCTTTGCCGGCCGCACGATTGCGAGCGCGCTCCCAGGCGACGGGCCGGTTCACTTGTCCCGGATCCTGGCCTGCCTGCTCGACGCCCGACACGTGGTGGACGAGGACCTGACCGACCTCACCGATGGCGAGCTGGCGCAGGTGGTGGCGCGCTACCTGCGCCACCAGGAAGGCGTGGAAACCCAGCTCGACCGGGCGCCCACGCTCGACGACCCGGGCTGGGCGCGCATCGTGACCGGGCCCCGCGGCGAGCTCTATGACCTGCACGCGCTCGGGCGGGCCTGCCGCGAGCTTCTGCCCGAGCCCGATGTGCGCGCGGGTGGCGCCGATGCCGACACGCTCGCCCTTCGGCGCCTGTGCCGGCTGCGCAGCCTCGATCTGCCACCGCGTGTGCTGGCGCCGGCCGCGCATGGACGCGCGGTCGCCGACGCCCTGATCGGCGCCGCCATGCCGCGCAGCGCGCGCGTGCTGGTCCTGTGGACCACTCTGGGCAAAGATCCCGAGGACGAGCCGGCTGCTTGGCAGGCGCTCATGCAGCGCGCGCTGCACCTGGTGCGCCGCCGCCGCCACCGCCTGGCCCTGGTGATGCCGGTCGCGCCCCTGCCCGGCGAGCGCGGGGCGCACGATCCCATGCTCGAGCTGCAGGCGCGGGTGGACCGGCGGCGGGCCGAACGGGCGTCCCGCAAGATGCGCCAGCTGGCCCTGGACGTGCATCTGGTGGCAGCCGATGAGCCGCCCGCGCTGTGGCTGCGGCAGGTCGGCCGGGCAGGCCCGCCCCCACGCCGGCCGGCGCTGGCTTCTTGAAGCGATTTCGGGAACTTCAGGTTTTTGTTGACGCCTGGGGAGGCCTTCATTAGATTAATCGCGCTCTCTAGGAGGGTACGGTTTCATGGCGACGATTATCACGGAGGAATGCATCAATTGTGGGGCCTGTGAGCCCGAGTGCCCCAACGAAGCCATCAGCGAGGGCGATGACATTTACGTCATCGATCCCAATCTGTGCACCGAGTGCGTAGGCTTCCACGACTACGAGGCCTGCCAAGCCGTGTGCCCGGTGGAGTGCTGCATTCCCGATGCGAATCGCCCCGAGACCGAGCAGGAGCTGCTCGAAAGAGCCAAGCGTATCCATCCCGACAAGGAATTCCCGTCCCCGCTGCCGGCCAACCTGACCCGCTTCTCCAATCCCAACCGACAGAAGCGCGCGGGCGAGTAAGCCCGAGC
Source organism: Polyangia bacterium (assembly GCA_035258845.1). Taxonomy (GTDB): domain Bacteria; phylum Myxococcota_A; class Polyangia; order JAHFDS01; family DATFWX01; genus DATFWX01. The sequence continues at coordinate 22,675 of DATFWX010000287.1, forward strand.
CGGCGTCCTTCTCTGCGGAGTTGACTTCCTACTTGCGCGCGGCCGCCGCCTTGCGCGCGCAAAGCCCAAATCCTTTCGCGCGGGCATCCTTTTCCAGGGCCAGAAGCTGCGCGCGCGCGGCCTCGCGCGGGCCGGCGGCAAGCTCGGTTTCAGCGAGCGCCAGGCGCGCATCGAGCGCCAGCGAAACCGGCGCGTGGGTCGCGGTGTCCTTGACCACCTGTTCCAGATCTGCGCGCGCGCCCGCCCGATCGCCCTCGGCGGCGCGCACCCGTGCCGCCGTGATGCGCGCGTAGAACCGGAACGCGGGCTGGTCCCCCTTTTCGGTCTGGGCTCGCGCCCGGTCGATGGCGGCCCGCGCCTCGCCTAGCCTCCCCTGCCCGAGCAGGCCGCGCGCCAGCACGATGTCTGCCAGCGCCAGCCTCGGGCCCGCCTGCTGGGCGCGCATCTCCACCGCGGCCGCTCGCGCGAGCTCGACCGCGCGCGCGGGCTGCCCCTGCTCGAGCACAGCCTCGGCGGTCGCAATCCGGGCCAGTGCGGCGTCCATCTTGAGCTCGAGCTCGCCATCGATGGCGATGGCCTCCTCGCCCGCCTTTCGTGCGGCCGCCACCTCCCCCTGGCTCAGCAGAATGCCGCTGAGACCATACTGCGCGTCCGCCATCCCACCCTTGTCGCCGGTGCCGCGCGCCATCTCCAGGGACTCCTCGAGCCGCTGGCGTGCCCCGGCCAGGTCGCCCAGATCGCCCAGCACGCTGGCCAGGTTGAACAGGAGCAGCTTGCGGTCGTGGCGATTGTCGGTTTCGCGAAACGCCGCCAGCGCCTGCTCGTACATTCCGCGCGCGCCCGCCAGGTCGCCCAGGTCGGCCAGCACCGAGCCCAGGTTCATGAGCGCCGAGGCCGCACCATTCTGGTCGCCGATCTGATTCCGAATGGCCAGCGCGGCCTCGAACTCGGTGCGCGCGCGCGCAAGGTCGCCGTGCGTGTTGTAGAGCCCGGCGCCGGTCTGGAAGCGGACCCGCGCCACGCCCGCGCGATCGCCGGCCGCCTCGTAAATCGTGCGCGCCTCGTCGAGCAGCGGGAGGGCGCGCGCCTCCTCGCCCAGGCTGAAGTGGGCCGTGGCCTCCAGGACCAGCGCCTGCGCGACCAACAGGCGCGCACCCAGCTCGCGCCCCTTCTTGCCGGCGCGCGCTGCGGCTGCGATCTGGCGCCGGAAGTCGGACAGGGTGGACGCCACTCGCGCCTCCACCAGGTCGATCTGCGGATCCTGGGAAGCCGACGCCGGCAGGCGCCGAAGCGTCGCGATAGTCTCCAAGGACTGCGTGCCCTGGCCCGCCGACGCCTGCATGAGCGCGAGCGAAACCCCGTAGCCCACGTTGTCGGGGAAATAGGTCCACAGCATGCGATAGATCTCGACCGCCTTGTCCCACTCGCGCGAAATCTCGCGGAAGCGCGCCTCCACCAGCAGCCGGTCCTCGCGCGGCAGGTTGGCCGAGTGCTCGTAGGCGCGCTGAGCCTCGTCGCGCGCGCGGCCCGCGTAGCCGAGCGACTTCCAGGCCATCGCGAGTGCGGCGTGGGCGAGCGGATGATTGGGCTCGGCGGCGACCGACTTCTGCAGCCGGTCGCGGGCCGCGACGAAATCCGAAACATGCAGCCGCTCGAGCCCCTCCGCGTACAGGCGTGCCGCCTCGGGGTTGGCCGGCAGCGCGGCCCGCACCGAGATCTCCTCGGCCGGCGACAGCTCGGCCAATCCCAAACGACCGCGCAGCCGCGCGCCCGCGCGCGCAACCAGATCGAGCAAATCGGACTCGGTCCCGGTGTCGCTGACCGAGGCCACGGTCTCGCCCAGCACGGCATCTTGCAGCCGCAGATCCAACCGGATGCGGGCGTGGCCGGGCTCGCCCAGGGCCAGGTACGAGCCCATCACCACCAGATCGGCGCCCGAGCGGGCCCGGATCCGCTGCAGGGTGTCGCGGGCCAGGCTGTCGGCCTCCGAAATGCCCAGCTCGAGCCGCATGCGCACCACATCCTCTTCCGATATCGTGCGCAGCCGCTCACCGGCCGCCAGCTCCGAGCGCAGCATCTCGCCGAGCGCGGTCGACATCCAGGCCACGCCCGGCTGCCCAGACAGGTTCTTGAAGCCCAAAACCGCAAGCGACCGCCGCGTGGTCGCACCCGGGCGCTCGCTGGCTCCCGATGCTGTCGGGGCGGACAGGTGGCGCGCCCGCAGCATGAGGCCGAGCCCGACCACGAGCGCGAGGCCCAGCCCGAGGCCGAAAAGGATGGCGAGCCGGCGCGCGCGGGTGGCGCGGGCGCTTACCGGGGCCGGCGGCGGCGGCTCCACCTCCTCGCCGACGAGGGCGCGCACAACGTCGTCCGCACAGGCGAAGCGGCGCCGCGGCTCGCGCGCCAGGCAGCGCAAAATGACGCCCTCCCAGATTGGATCCAAGTCGGGCGCATACACGCGCGGCGAGAGCGGATCCTCCCGCAGTCGCTTGACCGCGGTCTGCAGCGGGGTTTCCCCGACGAACGGCAGATGCGCGGTCATCATCTCGTAGATGACCACGCCCAGCGCGTACAGATCGGCCGCCGGCGTGATGTCGCCGCCCTCGACCTGCTCGGGCGACATGTAGCCCGGGCTGCCCACGATGCCCATGCCGGTGACCGCGGCGGCGAACCGATCACCCGCGGGCGCGCCGCGGGCCAGGCCGAAGTCGGTCACCACCGCGCGCAGTGCCGACGGGTCGGCGACCAGAACCACGTTCTCGCTCTTGAAATCGCGGTGCACGATGCCGGCCGCGTGCGCCGCCGAGAGCGCCGCCACCATCTGGCGCACGATCGGCAGCGCCTCTTCGGGCTGCATGCGACCGGCGCGGCGCAGACGGCCCATCAGGGTCTCGCCCGAGAGCAGCTCCATGGTCAGAAACGGGATGCGGGCGCCTTGGGCTTCGTGAAAGCCGACGTCGAAGATGCGGCACACGTTGGGATGGGTCACCTTGCGGGCCAGCAGGATCTCGCGCTTGAGCCGTTCGACCGCGCGATCGTCATCGGCAATTTCGGCGCGTACGGTCTTGAGCGCCACGTGCTCGCGCAGCTCCTGGTCGAGCGCCTCGTAGACCTCGCCCATGCCGCCGTGCGCGACGAAGCGCACGACCCGATAGCGGCCCGCGATCAGGTGCCCGGGCTCGAAGCTGGGTTGGAAGCGGGCGCCGCGGTTGGATGCGCGCGCCTGCCCGCTCAGGGACGATACACCGCGCGGCGCCGTGTCGTCAGTCGCGACCGTGTCATCGGTCGCGATGCCGTCCTTCTGCGGCGCGGGGTCGCCTCTGTCGCGGCGTCCTGGTCCCATGTGGCCCGGTGGCGCCGAAGGCGGGCGCCTGTCGCCATTATGACATCGGGACCGGCCGAACGCTACGCGGCCGCCACCCGCGTCAGGTGCACCGAGACGATCTTGGAAATCCCCGGCTCCTCCATGGTCACGCCGTACAGATGATCCGCGATTTCCATGGTGCGCTTGTTGTGCGTGATCACGATGAACTGCGATCGATCGGTCATCTCGCGGATGAGCTCGTTGTAGCGGATCACGTTGGCCTCGTCGAGCGGAGCGTCGACCTCGTCGAGCAGGCAGAACGGCGAAGGCTTGATCAAGAAGATCGAGAAAATGAGCGCCACCGCGGTCAGCGCCTTCTCGCCGCCCGACAGAAGCTCGACCGTCTGCAGCTTCTTGCCGGGCGGCTGGGCGATGATCTCGACCCCCGATTCCAGAAGGTCGGCCGCTTCGGTGAGCGCCAGATGGCCCCGACCGCCCCGGAACAGGCGCGGGAAGATTTCCTGAAACTTGGCGTTGATGGCCTCGAAGGTGTCCTGGAAGCGGGTTTTGGAGGCGCGGTTGATGCGCGCGATGGCCCGCTCGAGCTGACCCAGAGCGTTCTCGAGGTCGGCCTTCTGCGTGGACAGGAACGCGAAGCGCTGCTCGAGCTCGGCGCATTCCTCGATCGCCATCAGGTTGATCTCGCCCATGCGCTCGATCAAGCTGCGCAGCTCGCGCAGGCGCGCCTCTTCAGCCTCGCTGATGGCGGGCCGCAGATGATAGGCGCCACACTCGCGCGCCAGCACGACCTGGTACTTCTCGGCCATCGCTTCCTCGACGTGAGCCCGCTGGCGCTCCAGGTCGTGGCGTCGGGTTTCGGTCGCGTGCAGCTCCGCGGTCGTGGCCTCGTGCGCCTGCCGGAGCGCCTTCCAGGCCCGGTCGGCCTCGGCAAGCGCGCCCAGCTGGGCCTCGTAGCCGGCCCGACCCGCCGAAAGCTCGCTCGCCAGCGCGCGGCTTTGCTCGCCCAGCTGCAGGAGCTCGGCCCGCGCCCGCGTCACCTGGTCGCGCAGCGTCCGCACGCGCTCTGCGCCCTCGGCGATCGACTGCTCCAGCCGCTCGCGCCGGGCCCGCACCTCGGTGAGCGCCTCCGACAGCCGGGAGCGGGTCTTGCGCGCGGCTGCCTGCTGCTCGCGCGCCTGCGCGGCCCGCACCTTCTGATCGGTCACCCGCCCGGCCGCCTGGTCGACCAGCGCCAGCAGCCGCTCGGCTCGCTCCTTTTGACCCAGGAGCGCCCGCGTTGCCTCATCGTGAGCCGCCCGCGCATCCAAGAGCGCAGCCCGGTGCGCCTCCGCCTCCCGCTCTGCCTGCGTGCGCGCGGACTCGAGCTGGCTGCGCTCGGCCTCGAGCTCGGACAGGCGGGCACGCAGCCGCTCGATCTCGTCCTGCGAGCGACCCAGGTCCTTCTCCGACGACAGGATCGCGATCTCACCCTCGTGGCTGTCCTTGGTGACGCTTTCGAGCAGGCGCGTGAGCGCCGTGATCTCGGCCCGCGTGGTGACGTGGCGCTCGAGCACCTCCTGAAAATCGCTCTCGATGCGGGCGATGATCTCGTCGAGCTCGCGCAGCTCGCGCTTCTGCTGCAAAACCCCGGCGCCGGTGTCACGGGAGCCTCCGGTGACCACGCCGTGCGGATCGACGACCTCGCCGTCGCGGGTCACGAACGTGCAGCGTGCGCCCTCCCGCCACAGCGCGAGCGCGTGCCTCAGATCCTCGACCAGCACCACGTCGTGCAGCAGGTAGGCCGCGACGCGGTCGTAGTTGCGGT
>DATFWX010000288.1:0-20167 GCA_035258845.1 Polyangia bacterium
AATGCCCACCCATTTCGAGGCCCCGAACGGCGAGCCGCTCGCGATCGAGACGCACGTCCACCTGATGTCCGAGCACGTCAAGGCGGCGCACGCAGCCGGATGGCAGCTGGTCGAGATGCACGAGCAGCTCATCGACGACCGCTGGGTCGAAACCAAAGCGAGTTGGGCCGAGCATCGCGGTGTGCCCATCAGCTTCGCGTTGGTCTGGCAGCGCTCGTTGTAGGGATCCGGGCGGCGAATGAGGTAGGATGCCGCGCGGGAGATCGAATTGAGGGCTGCGCCCGCTCGAGTTGCTGCGTTGGCTGCGCTCGCTGTCGCGGCCCTGGTGAGCCGCCCGGGTCGGGCGCAGGAGGTCGACGCCGGCGTGCCGCCCGACGCGGCCTCCACGTGTGACGGATGCGGCTCCCAGGCCCCGCCCGGCCCGCCCGTCGAGCTCGCAGCCGCCCCGGCGCCTGCGCCCCCACCTGATCAGGCGAGCGGCGTTCTCGTGCCCGAGCCGGCGGGCGCATCCGCGCTGCTGTGGGTGCCGCGCGTCGTCCTGTTCATTCCGCGCTGGCTGCTCGAGATCCCGATGGCCCCGTTTCGCCTGGGCACCTGGGCGTTCGACCGCTATCAATTGCCGGTGCGCTTCCGCCAGTGGTTCTTCAACGATGCGGGCACCTTCGGCGTCTATCCGCTGTTTCTGTTCGAAACCGGCTTCGGCTTCAACGCTGGCCTGCGACTGGTGCACACCGATCTGCTCGGCCACGGCGAGCAGATCAAACTTTCGGCCAGCTTCGGCGGCGAGGTGGCGCAACGCTACGCGATCAAGCTGGCCAGCGGCCGCCTGCTCGGCGACCGCGTCAACGTACAGGTGCGCGCCAACGTTCAGATCGTTCCCAAGGGCAATTTCTTCGGCATCGGCAACGGAGCGCTGCAGCCGGTGAGCTACATGGGCCCGCTCATCGATGCGCTGCACGATCCGACCGCGGTCCCGACCCGTTTCGGTCAGACCTATATCTGGGAAAGCGCGCTCGTCGACGGGCTGGTGACGCGCTATCTGCACGCCCAGGTCGCGCTCGCCTCGCTCTATCGCACTTTCAGCACCACCGACGTCGATCTGGGCGATCACGAGTATCGGCTCATGCCGACCGTCTACGATCCGGCCACGCTGATCGGCTTCGGCCGCGGTCTGTCCAGCCTGTACGCCGAGGGCGCGCTGATCATCGACACGCTGCGCGCCGCCAACCCGTACGTCTCGGTCGCCAGCCCCGTCGGCTGGAAGGTGACCGCCTACGGCGGCTATACCGGCGGCTTCGGCGACGATCCGTCGAGCTACCTTCGCTACGGTCTGGACGCCCTGCGCTACTTCGATATCTACGGGGGCGATCGCATCCTGCTTCTGCGACTGTATCTCGAAGGCGTGACCGGCCCGCTCGATCGCATTCCGTTCACGGACCTGCCGCGCCTGGGCGGCCCTATGTTTCTACGCGGCTATCCGCGCGATCGCTTCCGCGATCGCGGGCTCTGGCTCGGCACTGCCGAGTACGAGTATCCGGTCACGCAGGAAATCGGCGCTTACCTGTTCCTCGACGCCGGTCGGGTCGAGCACGACCTGGGCGATCCGAGCTTCAGCAACGTGCACTACGGCATCGGCGGCGGCATCGAGCTCCACACCGCGACCAGCTTCATCCTGCGCGTGCAGCTGGCCGGCTCGCTCGACGAGCCCGGACTGTTCGTCAAGCTCACGCTCGATCCGATTTACACGCACAAACCCCGCGCGACCGAGGTGCTGTCTTGGTAAGGGTGAGGGGCGGCGCGGCTCTGTGCATTCTTCTGGGCGCGTGCGCGAGCACATCGCTCGATCCAGTGCGCTTCCGCAACCAGGCACCGGTGTCGGTCGTCAACGACCGCCAGCCCATCCCGAAGCCGAATCGACCCAGCTTCGCGCTCCTGCTCTATCACCTCGACAACTTTCTCTTCCGTCGGCTGACGCGGGTCATGGAAGTACCGGTGCCGTCGCGCGCGCGCAACGTAAATTCGCTCGACGAGGTGCCGGACTCGAGCTGGTTCGTCAATCGCATCGGGGTGCGAGAGCTATCGCTGGACGAGCTTCGGCGGGGTCCCAACCGCGACGCCGGGCCCGACACGAGCGCGCCCTGGCACGTCCTGGGCACCAAGGTCGGCGGCAAATCGCCGGGGCTCTTGATCAAGGATGCGCGCGGTCAGAAATTCCTGCTCAAGTTCGACAAGCCCGAAGCGCCCGACACCGAGACGGGCGCGGACGTGGTCGGGCAGCGTCTGCTGTGGGCGCTCGGCTATTACACGCCGGAAGATTCGATCGTGTTCTTCACGCGCGCGAAGCTGGCGCTGTCGCCGCAGGCGGTGGTCAAGGATTTCTTCGATAACGAGCGGCCCATGCGGCCGCGCGATCTCGACGAGGTGCTGAGCAGGGTCGACCAGCGGCCCGACGGCAGCTACCGCGGGCTGGCCAGCCGTTTCCTCTCGGGCGCGCTGCTGGGCGGGTACTGGCCCGAGGGCGTGCGGGAGGACGATCCCAACGACCGCATTCCACACGAAGACCGGCGCGACGTGCGCGGCCAGTACGTGTTCTTCGCCTGGCTCGGTCACACCGACATCAAGCCCGACAACACGCTCGACGTGTGGGTCGAGGATCCGACCGACGCGTCGCGACACCATGTGCAACATTACCTCATCGATTTCGGCCAGGCGCTCGGCGTGACCGGTGTGGTCGAGCGCGTGGCGGCCGACGGGTATTCGCACGCGGCGTTCGATTTCCAGTATGCGCCCCTGTCGATGATCTCGCTGGGGCTGTGGAAGCGGCCCTGGGAAGGCGCGAACGCGCCCCCCCTGCGCGGCGTGGGCCGCTTCGAAAGCGAGCACTTCGATCCGGGCGCGTGGAAGGCGCAGTACCCGTTCATCCCGTGGGCGCGCATGGACGACTTCGATGGGTTCTGGGCGGCCAAGCTGGTCATGCGATTTTCGCCCCAGCAAATTCGCGCCGCGGTCGAAGCCGGCCGCTTCGACGATGCGCGCGCAGTCGATTACCTCACGCGCGTTCTGGTCGAAAGGCAGCGCAAGACCGGCGCCTACTGGTTCGCGCGGGTCAATCCGCTCGATGGCTTCCAACTGGTCGGCGGTGACCTGTGCTTCCAGGATCTCTGGCTGAGCTATGGGCTCGGCCAAGCCGCCGACACGCGCTATCGCGCCCAGGCCTACGATTTCGAGGGCCGGGCCATCGGCTGGCAGGCCAGCGCGGACGGTGCCGCGCGCACATGCTTCCGTGGCCTCTCGCCGACGCGCGACCACGAGGGCTACCTCATCGTATCGATCGAGACCGAGCGCGACCGGCGCCGGTTGCCGCCGGTGTTGGTGCACATGGCCATCGATCCGACCACGCGCGCCTTGCGGGTGATTGGCCTGCGGCGGCAATAACCGGCGGCCGCGCTTCAGAATCGGCCGGCCAGATGCAGCACCAGCCCGCCCGGCGCCGGCGCCAGCGTCGCTACGAGGCGCGACTGGGGCGAGCGCGGATCGTGATGCAGAAGCGGCACCGCCACGCCGACTGTAATGCCGAGCGCAGCGCCGCTTATCACGTCGGTCGGAAAGTGACGGCCAGCGGCCACGCGCAGCATGCCGGTCGCCACCGCCAGCGCGAAGCCGGGCGCACACGCGACCAGCGCGCTACGCCCGCTCGGCCGCATGCGCCGCACGAACGTCACGCAGCCCGCGCTCGCCGCCGCGAAGGCGCTGCTGGTGTGTCCCGACGGAAACGAGTTGAAATCGTCCGAGCTGCGCTGCGTGCCCGGGGGCAGCGGCGCTTGCCGATACACCGAGGGCCGCAGCCGCTCGGCGGTCTGCTCGAACAAGCTGGTCAGACCGCTGGTGATGAGCAGGACCTCCCCGTCCACGAATGCGTCGGCCAGCACCCCGCGCCGCCGTTCGCTCCCACCGCTGCGAAGCATGTACAGCTCGAGCGCGGCCGGGTACGCGACCGCGAGCGCGCGCGTCACGTCGGACGCCAGGTCCGCGCCGCTCGAGTGCTGGTCGACCGCAAACCGATCGAGCCCGTTGATCTGCTGGGCATCGCAGCCGGCCGGGGCCGGACACGGGTCGGGCAGATTCGCGCGATCCCGCGCGTAAAACGCCAGCCACGCCGCCACCCCGAGGCCGACGAAGATGAGCTCGCGATCCAGCTGCAACTGGTAGACCGGAAACGGCTCGCCGGCAGCGGTCGGCGTGGGCGCGGGCTGCTCGAAGGCGGGAGGGCTGGCCGGAGGGGGCGCCGCCAACAGCACGCCCCAGCCTACCCCAGCCGGCCAGTGGCCGGTTGGAAATTGCCATCAGCTGGCATAAAGTCGCTGCCGGGGTAGCGATGGCTGGCGTCGGGCGGCCGCCGCGGCAACCGTGCATCGCGGCGGCCATTTCGTAGTGGACACCGCATGGCCGAAGGGACTCGATGACTGCTCGGCTGTCGGCCGCTCAAACGGCCATGATCGCAGCCGTCTGTGCGGCCACCATGATCGCGCAGCAGGTCGGGGGCAAAGCGACCCGGGATGCGCTCTTCCTGGGCACATTTGGAATCACCGCGCTGCCGACCATGCTCATCGTCGCGGCGGTGTTCTCGGTTGTCATCATTCCGGTGGGGGGCCGCGCGCTGACCGCGCTCGGACCCTCACGGCTGGTGCCGCCCCTGTTCGCGGCCAGCGCCCTCCTGACCATCGGCGAGTGGGGCCTCTTTCGCTATTCGCCGCGCGCCGCGGCGGTCCTGGTCTATTTGCACATCGGTTCGATCGGCTCGCTGCTCATCTCGTGGTTCTGGTCGCTGATCAACGAGCGCTTTGATCCACGCACCGCCAAGCGTCAGATGGGGCGCATCGCCGGCGGAGCCTCGCTGGGCGGCCTGGTCGGTGGGCTGGTGGCCGCGCGGCTGGCCCGATCGCTGGGCCCGAGCGGCATGTTGCCGCTGCTGGCGGGCCTCCACCTGGGCTGCGCAGTGTTCAGCATGGGCGTCCGCACCGCCAGCCGGCCCCGCGCGGCCGCGCCGCGAGCTGACGAGGAGGTGACCGAAAAGCTGGCGCCGGGACCGCCGGCCGCCGAAAAGCCAGCCCCTCCGCCCCGAGCCGGCCTGTCCATCCTGTGGCGCTCGAGCTACCTGCGCGACCTGGCGCTCCTGGTTTCTCTGGGCGCAATCGGCGCCGCGCTGCTGGACTATGTGTTCAAGGCGCAAGCCTCGAGCGCGGTCGCACGCGGCGCGCCGCTTTTGCGTTTCTTCGCCATCTTCTACACGGCGACCAGCCTCATGACCTTCCTCGTGCAAACCACGGTGACGCGCCGGCTGCTCGAACGGCTGGGCCTGGCCCGCACGGCTGCCTCGCTGCCGGTGACGCTCGGGCTGGGGAGCGTGGCCGCCCTGGTGGCGCCGAGCCTGGGTTGCGTCGCGATCGCACGCGGCGCCGAGGCGACCGTTCGCAGCTCGCTGTTCCGCTCGGGATACGAGCTCTTCTACATGCCGGTCGCGCCCGACCAGAAGCGCGCGGCGAAAGCCATGATCGACGTGGGCGGCGAGCGCCTGGGCGACCTCGCGGGGGGCGGCCTGGTCAAGCTGGTGCTGTTCGTGGTGCCTGCGCGCAGCTTCACGGTTCTGGTCGGCGCCGCGCTGGCCCTGGCAGCGGCGGGCCTCGCCATCACGTGGCGCCTGCGTCAGGGGTACGTGCGCACGCTCGAGCGCTCGCTGCTCGATCGAGCGGGTGCGCTCGAGCTCGACGGCAGCCTCGATCCCGCCACCCGCGACGTGCTGTCGCGGACGCGTCAGGACGTGTGGCTGACCGATGTCCGTGCCCTCGCCGGTCGGCCTGCCCTCTCGAAGACCCCAGCTGCGTCTGCCAGCCCTCTGCCGCCCGTGCCCGCGCCTCCGCCCGATCCGGAGCTGGCGCGCCTTCACGCCCTGCGCTCGGGCGATCGCGATCGAGTACGCGCCACGCTGGCGGAGCCACTGCTGCCGACGCTGGTGCCGACGGCGATTGCGCTTTTGGGCTGGGATGAGGTGGCCGATGCGGCGCTGGCCGCGCTCCGCCATGTCGCGCCTGCCGTGATCGGCCAGCTCAGCGACGCGCTGCTCGACCCGCAGACCGAGTTCGTGATTCGCCGCCGCCTGCCGCGTGTGCTCGCCTTCTGCACCACGCCGCGCGCGGCGGAGGCGCTCTGGGCGGGGCTGGCCGACAGTCGCTTCGAAGTGCGGTACCAGTGCGGCCGCGCGCTGGCGCGCATGCATGATCACGACCCGAGCCTGCAAATGCCCGAGGAGCGGGTCCGCGCCGCCGTTCTGCGCGAGGTCGCGGTCGACCGAAAAGTCTGGGAAGGCCGTCGGCTGCTCGACCAGGCCGATGGGAGCGACGACGACTCCCCATTCGTCCACCAGTTTTTGCGCGACCGGGCCAACCGCAGCCTCGAGCATGTGTTCACGCTGCTTGCGCTGGCCTGGCCCCCGCAACCGCTCATCGTCGCGTTCCGCGGCTTGCACACCAGCGACGAGGCGCTGCGCGGCACCGCGCTCGAATACCTCGAAGGCCTCCTGCCCGAGCCGATCCGCGTCAGCTTGTGGCCGTTTCTCGAGGACCGGCGCGAGGCCCGCCACCCGCCGCGCGCGCGCGCCGAGATCCTGGCCGATCTCATGCGCTCGAACGCGACCATCGAGCTCAACCTCAAGCAACTGCGCGAGCAGCTGGCTCGAGCGGGCACGGTGCCGCCCCCGGGCCGACCGCGAACTTGAGGAGGTCGCCGACCGCTAAACGAGCTATAGTTTGGTCGATGTCGAAGGGCGGATTTGTAGTGCCCGCGTTGCAGCGGCTGCGCGGGTCGGGCCTCGATACCTGCAATGGCTCGGACTTCGTGCGGTTGCGCATCGCGCTGTGGGCGAAAATCACCGCGCTCCTGGGTGGGATGTTCTATGTCACGGGCGTCGGGATCGCGCGAGCCTTCGGGCTGGCGCCGCTGTGGGTGCTGGTTACCCATCGCGACCGGCTGTCTCACCTGGCTGGCATCGTGGTGTGCGTGCTGGTCTGGCTGGTCTGCCGGTACAGCAGATTTACCGTCGCCATGCTCGGCGTGCTCGATGCCATTGGCCTCGTCTGCACCTGCGCAGCCTGGGCCGGCGTGGTGAGTCTCGGCAACCTGTGGTCCATGCAGCCGGCCATGCTCGCGGTGACGCTGACCGTGCTGGGGCGCGCAGTCTTCGTGCCGTCCAAACCGGCGCGCACCTTGCGCCTGAGCCTGCTCGGATTCGTGCCCACCCTGCTCGTCGCCATCTGGTGGGCTCGCTCGCTGCCCATCCCAGCCGGCTTTCCCCGCGACAGTCGCTTCGCGTCGGTGATCAGCATCGATCAGTATTTGTGGGCACTGGCAGCAGTCGCGCTCGCTACCATCATGTCGCAGGTGATCTACGGCCTGCGCCGGAGCGTGCGCGAAGCCAACGAGCTCGGTCAGTACACGCTGGAGGAAAAGCTCGGCTCGGGCGGCATGGGCGAGGTCTGGCGCGCGCACCACCGCCTGCTGGTCCGAGCCGCGGCGGTCAAGCTGATCCGTCCGGAGCCGCTCCTTGCGGGCCACGTCGCGCCCGAGGTGCTGCTCCGTCGGTTCGAGCGGGAAGCGCGCGCGACCGCCGGGCTGCGCTCGCCCCACACGGTGCAGCTGTTCGACTTCGGCCAGGCCGAAGATGGCACACTCTACTACGTCATGGAGATGCTGGTCGGGCTCGACCTCGAAAACCTGGTCTCTCGCTTCGGACCCATGCCCGCGGAGCGCGCCATCCACATCCTCCGGCAGGTCTGCGCCTCGCTGCACGAAGCCCATCACAATGGGCTGACCCATCGCGATATCAAGCCGGCCAACATCTTCGTGAGCCGGGTTGGCACCGAGCTCGATTTTGCCAAGGTGCTCGACTTCGGCCTGGTGCGGCTCCGTCATGACCGCCCGGGCGGAGACGACGTCAAGCTTACGGCCGAAGGCGCGGCCAGCGGCACGCCGGCCTATATGGCGCCCGAAATCGTGCTCGGCCAGCCCTACGATCACCGCGTCGACATCTATGCGGTCGGCTGCGTAGCCTACTGGCTGCTCACCGGGAAGCTGGTGTTCGAAGGCGACGGCCCCATCAAGGTCATGCTCGACCATGCGCAGACGACGCCGCCGCGCCCGCAAACTCGAACCGAGCTTCCGATTCCGCCCGAGCTCGAACAGATCGTGATGGACTGTCTCGAGAAGGATCGCTCGCGCCGTCCCGCCACCGCGGCCGATTTGAGCATGCGCCTGGCCGCCTGCAAGACGCCGGAGGAGTGGACCTGCCAGCGGGCCGAGCGCTGGTGGCAGACCCATATGCCCCAGCAGGTGGCCGAGCGTCCGATTGCCGAGGCGCTGCTGTCACGCGAAAGCGCGCCGCCCCGAGAGTGGCGCGAGCTCCGTCCGCGCCCGCGCCGAGCCAACCTGGGCTAGCTCCTCGGCCCTCCCATCGGCCCCTCACCGGGTCCGACGCAGATAATCCAGGAACAAGAGCGTCAAGACGCAGTCGAAGCCGGCCAGCGCAGGCAGGCGCCAATCGATCGAGCCGGCGAGGAACGTGAAGAGCGTGGCCGCCACCACGAGCAGCTTGCCGACGATCCCGAGCGTGACGTAGGGACGAAAGCGAGCCGGATCCATGGCCACGCGGGCGTAGGCGTAGCCGAAGGTCGCGATCAGGACGCCGGTGAGGTTGACGGCGGCGAGGTTGGTGCCGCTGGGCGGATCGAGCTTGAGGATGGGCGCGATCCAGGGCCGGAGGAACAGAAGGCCGCCGGCCACGGAAAGATTGAACGCGGCGGCGATACCGAAGAGCCATCGAGCGTACGCGTGCATGCGCCTGCCCTCCTCAAGAAAGCCTCGGCGCGCCCGTCACTCGCTCTTGACGGGGGGCACCGAAGTCGGTGGCCGCGATGCGCGGCAGCATTTCGAAGATGCGCCGCATGGCCGGGCTCTCGCCAATCAAGAGCCCGTGCCGCCCCTGGTCGCTCAGGGGAATGTACGCCCGCTCGTCGAGGCTCGAGAACCGCAGCGTCGTATTGCCGATTCGAAGCTGGGTTCCGGGCTCGAGATAAGCGGTCTCGACCCGGCAATTCCCGAGGAACGTGCCGTTGGTCGAGCCGAGGTCGCGCATGTAGAAGCCGCGTGGCGTGGCCGAGACCACCAGGTGATGACGCGACACCAGTGGGTCTTTCAGCACGAGCTGGTTCGCGGGCGCCGTACCGACCGAGAACTCCGGATCCGCGCCGGACGAGTCTTTCTGAAGCCGGCGGTCGGGACCTTGCTTGACCTGGAGGCGAAAGCTGCGGAACCCCAGCACTCGGCTGCGACGGGGCGCGCGCAGCGTCTGCCGGTCAGACTCGGATTGCCTCTTCGACGGCATGCGAGTCGATTATAAGCCGGCGCTCCCGCGCGGGCTCCATCAGTGCGCCGCCTGCGCGGCCGCGCGAGCGATGCGAAGGAAACCCATCGCCGCGCTCTCTTGCTCGAGGGCGCTCAGGCGCTGCCTACCCTCGCGATCGCCGGCCGAGCGGCGCTCGATGACCCCCAGCGAGCCAGTCAGGGCAGGAGGACACATCGCTCGTCCGCTCGCTCTGATTGGGGCCACGCCTGGCCGATTGCGCCTCGAATCAACGTCAAGGGTGCGATCTGGGGCGCCGAGTTCCGCCGGCCGCAGATCATCAACGGCGATGAGCGCGCCGGCTTCATCACCCGACAGCCTCTGCCGGTCAGTGACGCCTGGAAGTACCGCGGGAAAACCGTCATGCTCATCGACGAGCGCGCGATCAGCCAGTCCGAGCACACCGCACTCTTTTTTGAAATGGCAGCGGGAACCAAATTCGTCGGGACACGCACGCCTGGCGCCAACGGTGACGTGACCAACCTGGTCGTTCCCGGCGGGATCTTCATGAGCTTCTCCGGCCACGACGTCCGGCATGCCGATGGACGGCAGCTGCAGCGAATCGGGATCGTCCCCGACATCGAGGTAATACCAACCTTGGCTGGCATCCGCGCACACAAAGATGAAGTGCTCGAACGGGCGCTGCGGTATGTCAAGGATGGCCGCTGAGGTTCAACCCGGGCAGCTCTCAGGGCGCTTCCCAGAAGGTCCCGAGCCTGCCAGCCGGCTTTGGCTACGGATGACGATGGTGAACTCCGAACTCGCTTTCGATGGACCGAAGCACGCCCCACTGAACATCGGACATCTCATGCTTGACGTTCTTGCGGGCGTAGCGGCTGAAGTATTCGCTCGTGGCGCGTGCCCAGGTGCTCTCGGGAAGCCAGCCGCCCATGCTCTCCTTGCGCAGCGAGAACCAGGCCTGCCATCGGTCATAGCCGGGTGGCTTGGGCAGATCGAAATCGACTCCACCGAGGCCGATCGGGATGGGCCCCGACCAGTTGCTGGCTCGACCATTGACCTGTTGCGCGAGGTCGTAGAGCGCGAACTCACGCTGGTAGGGCACATAGTCCAGTGTCTGAACCTCGAGCTCGAGCGGCGTCATGCGCCTGAGCGCAAGGGTCGAAGCCTCCAGGATGCCGCCGCCACTGGAGCGGCGCACTCCCTTCCACTCCACGTGATAGCCCGATTCCCAGATTGTCTTGGCGAGCGCGAAACGATCGTCCTGGGTCCCGAGAGCGATCTGCTTCCCATCGAGGAGCAAGGAGCCCTGCCGCGCGCGCCCGCTGTCCCCGTGGAAAGGAGCGGTGAAGTGAATGACGTTGCCCGCGGCATCGATCGCCATCCAATCACTTTGCGAGACGTGCATTCGAATGGCCGCTGACGGCGCCGGATCGTAGTTGGCCGGCCCCATCATCTTTGCGCGCTGCTCGATCATCTTGGCCCGCAGCCCACCCAAGGCCGTCTGAAACTCCTCGTGAGAGACCTCCCGTGCGGGCTCAGCGAGCTCGGCCGAGCCGTGGCTGGAGCGACCACGGTCCGAGGCCAGGAGCTGATTTCCGGTCCGGGCTCTAAGCGCCTTCGCGCGCCCGCGAGCCGCCCCCTGTGCGCTCCCACTCAGTTGGAGCGCCAGTGCGATCGTCAATCCAAGCGCTCCCGGTCGAAAGGCCTGCATCAAGGTCTTCTCCGACCAAACGGGGCCCCGCCGAGGCCGTGGGTACGGATCTGTCTCCGAGCCGCCCCCTCGGCGACATGCTGGAAGGCGGTGCGCAAGGTTTCATTGGTGTGGAGGACCGGAGCGAGCGTCGTGAATGCGACGCGCGGATCTCGGGCCATCGCAGCCCGTCGAGCCGCTACATCGCGCTCGTATTTCAGTCGGGTCAGGTCGGTGTAGTCCCACCGGGCCTGCCGGCCGGCAGCCTGGACCTGCCGCTCGACCATGTTCCGGTACATCGTGGCGCCGTTATAGTAGTGGTTCCGATAATAGGCCTCCTGCGCCGCCTGCGCGGAACCATGCTGGCGAACCTCGCCACGCGAGGGTCGGTAGAGTACCGTGGCTGCGAGCGTGGCTCCTGGGCTCGCCAGGATGAGTGCGATGGCTGCAACCAGAAGAGTGCGTTTCAAGCTTCACCTCTCGCAAAGAGTGTCTACTCCACGTGCTTATGCAGAGCGTGTACCAACCCAGACCGACAGGACCGGCAAGAAAGCTCGATTTCAGCCCGCATCTATAAGGAAGGAAGCCGCCGACAAGCGACGTTGTCGACGGGCAGCGACGGATCTGCGCGCGCGCGCTGGCAGGACGGCAAGCCGGCGACAGGCGTAGTCGCCGCTCGCTCGCGGGGTTGCGGCTGCTCCGGGTCGGATTGAGCCAGAAAAAGCCCAAACTCCAACGGCACGCGGCTTGCTAGGAAGCCCGGCCTGAGGAGGCTACCATGCTTAAGAAAGCGATCGTTGCTGCGTTGTCGATTTGCGTCTGTGGTTCCGCGTTTGCGAAAGGTCCCAGCCCGGCCAAAGTGTATCGCGACATCAAGGCCGCTCGAGGTGGAGACGTCGTTGCCGCGCATGCCAAATTCTTCAACTCTCGAACGAAAATTGGCGGCGTCGTGGCCAGTCACAATCACAGCGACCCGACCTTCGCTCTGGTCAACATGAAGTCGAAGAAGATCATGAGCGAGAAGAAGCTGGGCGGCGCCGCGCGCAGCTCCGCTCGCAGGAGCGAGGGCATCAAGGACGGCCCTATCTTCACGGGCGACGTCAACAACGTTCGTGGTGGACTGGGAGACATCACCCGTCGGGGCAACGTTCGGCTTTCAACCGGCGACGAGGCGATCCCGCAGAACACGGACTTCGTGACCGTCATCAAGTCGAATGGCAAGGTGAAGCGTACACTGGTCGATCCGACGACGGACCGCTAGCGTCGCTCGGGGGATCGGGCGGGCCCGCTGACTACGGGATGATCGTCAAGCAGGTGCAGCCATTGGTCTGGCCGCTCGGGCAGGCCGTCGGAGGATTGCTGCCGGTTACGTAGCACGACAGGCCCATGCAGCAAGGCTGCGAGGCGTTGCACATCTGCCCGAACATCGAGCAGGCCCCGCCATCGTAGGGTGTGGTGCCGCAGGTTCCGCGCGTCGACCCGGTGGGAATCGTGCAGGTCAGGCCCGGGCAGCAATCGGCGTTGGCCGTGCACGATCCGCCCGACGGGCTGCAGGCCGGCCCGCCGTCGGGCGGCGTCAGGCAGCGCAGCACGCCATTCGAATCGGGGATGCAGGGCACTCCATTGCAGCAGTCGGCAGCCGACGAGCACGTCTCGCCGGCCTGGCGGCACATGTTGCCGAGGCCGTAGCAGCGCGGGACGCCCAACGGATCCAGCCGGCACACGCCCGAATTGCCAACCGCCCCGCAGCAGTCGTTGCGCGCCGACGAGATCGAGCACGCGTAGTTCATGAAATGGCAGACGT
Organism: Polyangia bacterium; assembly: GCA_035258845.1. GTDB lineage: Bacteria > Myxococcota_A > Polyangia > JAHFDS01 > DATFWX01 > DATFWX01. The sequence continues at coordinate 12,907 of DATFWX010000288.1, forward strand.
TGCCTTCCGGATTGCAGCTGAGCGGGTTGCGGCAGATTCCGACCAGGTCGGTCGGGCTCGCCTTGTCACAGCGGACGTTGCCGTCGCCTGGCAGACCGCTCCCGGTGGCGCCGCAGCAGTCACTGTCGGTCTGGCACAGATTGCCGTCGGTACGGCAGCCTTGCGCGGGCTGGCAGATCTTGATACCGGTGGCGGCATAGGGCGCACACAGGCGGCTGCAGCAACCAGTGCAATCCTGGCACAGCGAACCGTCGACCGAGCCGCTGCAGAACGACGCGCCGGCAGGCGGAGGCGCACACGTGCCGACGGTGGCACCGCTGGCGATCGTGCAGGTGCCGCTGCAGCACTCGGCGTTGCGCGCGCAGGCATCGCCGGTCTGCACGCAGTAAGAGGGGACGGAGCACAGGCCGCCGCGACAGAACGACGAGCAACACGCGCCGTCACTCATACACGGGTTGCCGACGGTCGCGCAGTTGGGATTGAGCTTCGCGCAGGTGCCGTTCGCGCAGTTGCCGCTGCAACATGCACCGTTCGACGAGCAGCCGCGCCCATCGGCCGTACATTGGACGTTGGCGCAGGTTCCATTGATGCAGCTCGTGCTGCAGCAGTCCACATTGTTCATGCATGGCGCGCCCGCGGTGGCGCAATTGCTCGGATTGGCCTCGCAGGTATGGTTCGCTCCGCACAGGGCCGAGCAACAATCGGCCGCGCCGGCGCAGGATTGGCCATACATCGCGCAGCTCATGGTGCCGCCGCCTCCGCCGGTGCCTCCTCTACCGCCGCTGTCGTCACCACATCCAACAACTCCGACCAGAGCGAGAATAAGTGCAAGACGCATGGTATGACCTCCCGGCAGCTGAGTTCCGCGGTGGCTGCGCCTCCTACAAGCTCTCACACATGCGCAGTCGACACGCGCGCGCGATCATCATGCGACAGAGGCATCTCAACGATACGCCTCAGATACAAAGGTGCGTCGTGGTGTTACAGGTGCCCCCACCCGGGCAATCGTTGTTGCTGCTGCAGCCGCAGAATCCGCCATTGCTGGTCGGAACACACATGTGGCCGGTCGCCTGGGTACCGCATTGCAAGCACTCGACGCCGGTGTTCCCGCAGGCGCCCATCTGATCGCCGGTATGGCAGGCGCTCATCGAGCAGCAACCACCGTTGCAAGGCTGGGTGGCACTGCACGCGTTGGTGCACGCATGCGTCGAGGTGTCGCAGGCCACGAAGGTCGGGCAGTCGGTCTCGACGTTGCAACCGCACATGGTGTTGCCGATGCAGGTGTGGCCAGCCGCGTTGCCTGCGCAATTCACGCAGGCGGTCGGGTTCTGCCCGCAGCTCTCGGCCGTGCCGAGGCAGGTCGCTGCGGCATCGGCTTCGGCGTCCGACATGGGCGCATCGATCGACGCATCGATCCTCGGTGCGTCGACCGAGGGCGCGTCGATCAGGGGGGCGTCGACGCGGGCATCCTGTCCGGCCGCGTCGGCCATTCCCGCGGTATCGTCACCGCAACCGAAGAGAAAGAGGAGGGCGACCCACCACGCCTGACGCATAAGGTAAGCATCCTTTCACCTCAGTCGCTAAGCCCAATCCCTTTTTCCATTGTATCTCAATCTCGACGAACGAATCAACGGCGAACGAATCAACCCTTTGCGAGTTGATCGCCGCCCGCCTTGGAAAAACCCCGATTCTGGCTCTGAGCGGGTATTCTTGTGGTGTGAGCTGGGGCGCGCTGGCGCTGGCGACGCTCGGGCTGTGCGGGGCCTGCAGCTTCAATTTGGGCGCCGTGCCCCGCCCGGGCGCCGATGGCGGCCGGGACGCGTCTGCGGGCGACGGGAGCGGCGGCGATGGACCGCACGGCGAGGCCGGCGCGTGCGGCGGCCCCGGCGCGCCCTGCTGCACCAGCGGCCCGCCCTGCGATCCGGCCACGCTCATCTGCTCGCCAGCGCAGATCTGCCTACCTTGTTTGGCGCAGATGGCCGCGGGCTCGTTTTTCACGTGCGCGCGGCGGGTGGATGGCACCCTCTCGTGCTGGGGCGCGAACGACTGGGGCCAGCTCGGCGACGGTGGCAACCAGGATCGCCCTACCCCGGGCCCGGTCAGCGGCTTGCCCGGCGCGCTCGAGGTCGCCGCCGGCTACGAGCATGCATGCGCGCGCGGTCTCGACAGCTCGCTTTCGTGTTGGGGCCGTGGCGACGATGGACAGCTCGGCGGCGGAGTGCTGGTCATGGGACCAACCCCGACGCCGCAGCCGGTGACGGGCCTGGGCAATTCAGCACGCCAGCTCGCGGCCGGCGTCGCCCACACGTGCGCGCTACGCAACGATGGCAGCGTGGCCTGCTGGGGGCTCGGCGACCTGGGTCAGCTCGGCAACGCCGCATCGGGCGCGGGGACCCGTAGCTTGAGCCCGGTCGGCGTGCTGGCGGTGCAAGGCTCGACCCTGCTCACGGGCGCAGTCGAGGTGATCGCCGAGTACAAGCATGCCTGCGCGCGCCTGAGCGGTGGCACGCTGGCGTGCTGGGGCAACGACGACCACGGGCAGCTCGGCAACGGCGTCGCGGGAACGGGCGCCCTCAGCGCGCGGCCCGTCCTGGTGGTGAGCGAACCAGGTGGAATGCCGCTTGCGGGCGTGGGCGCGCTGGCAGCGGGCGGGCTCCGGGTGTGCACCCATCGCGCGGATGATTCGGTTTGGTGCTGGGGCAACAATGATACCGGCCAGCTCGGCAACGGCATGTCGGGCCCCGGGGTGCTCAGCGCCTATCCGGTCGAGGTCCTGACGGCGCCCGGCGGGCCCCCGCTGACGGGAGTGACGCAGCTTGCGGGCGGCTCGGGCCACAGCTGCGTCGTGCGGGCGGATGCCACGGTCGTGTGCTGGGGCTATAACGGCAATGGCGAGCTCGGCGATGGGAGCCTCGTGGATCGATCGACCCCGGTTCGCGTGATGGGATTGGATGGGGTCGTGCAGGTTGTGGTCGGGGGCGCTCACGCGTGCGCGCTGCGTGCCGATGGGACGCTCTGGTGCTGGGGGCTGGGCACGTCGGGCCAGCTTGGAAACGGGACCATGACGGGAAGCCCGACCCCGGTGCAGGCGGCCTGGGCCTGTCACTGACTCGCCTCCGCATCAATGTTGGATCGTCAGCGAGCGGTGATCGGGCATCACGGAGTCGTCGTGATGTGCAAGTGATAGTGCCCTGTGTTGGTGCTGTAGCCATCGACAAAGATGAAATAGTTGCCGGGTTGAAGAGGACCGGTATGGACGTACGAGTGCAGGCTTTCCGCCGTCCCGCAGGTCCCGGCCGGGGGACTCTGACCGCCGTTGTCGTCGTCGCAGATGACCTCGTTGCTCATCATCGTCACAGGGTCGGTGTAGTTATTGAAGCAGCTGCTTTTGCGGACATAGAGCACCGTGTCGAAATCGGTCTGGCAAGTCGGTGCCGTGCAGCCGGGCACGGCGGCCGTACAGGTCGTCGCCGTCAGCGAGCTCACTGCAGTGGCGAGACGGTACAGATAAACCTTCTCCGGTGCGGTCGAGAACATTGCGCACGTGTTCGACGTGAACACGCCGCAGTTGGTGCCCGCAGTACACGTGCCAGGGCAGGCCGCGCCGGCCGGGCAGGTCTGCCCGTTGACGTCGGTCATGCCCGTGATATCGGTGACGGCAACGCTCGGCATGCCCGCGGCCGGCATGCAGTCGTCGCTTTCGTCCGGATCGGCGCGGTCGGTGCAGCCCGGATCGGCTGGGTAGTCGATCAGGCCGTCACCATCGTCGTCGATACCGTTGCCGCACTGGGGGCACATGTTGCCCGGTCCGGTCGGATTCGTGCGGCAGGTGTCGTCGCCCTCGCTGTCGTCGTCGGGGCTCTGGCAACCCGGATCGTTCGGGTAGTCGATCCACATGTCGCCGTCATTGTCGATGCCGTCGGCACACTGGGTCCTCACGCACAGATTGTTCTGGCACTTCAAGCCCACGCCGCAGTGCTTCCACGTGAGCGCGGGATTGCACTGCGCCATGAAGTCGAGCGCGACGTTCAGCTGGATCGCGAACATGCCGGCCGAGCCGGACGGGAATTCGCCATCGGCGAAGACGTAGAGGTCGTCGCCGACCTGAGGGTTGGCCGCGCTCGTGGAAACTGTTCCGCTGGTAGCAGTCGCGCAGCCGACCTGCGCGTTGACGTCTCCGCAGGTGTTCTTGCGAATATACAAAACCGGCTGGTTGAAGCCGGCGGCGGCAATCATGGTAGCGGTGACCTGCCGCGTCGGCTGATCGATGTGGTAATGGAACACCTGGTCGGGCGCCAGCGCCTCGAATACGCACTGGGTCGTGGGCGCGAAATGGTTTACCTGGGTGGCCGTATTGCCGGAAGCGTGGCCGGTCGCATCGAACTCGCTCGTCTGCACGCCCATGATGCAGTCGTCGATCTCGGTCGGCCAGGCGGCTGAATGGCAGCCCGGGTCGGCACGAAAGCCGGCCGGAGGATCGTAATCGATCAGGCCGTCGCCGTCGTCGTCGATGCGGTTGCCGCACTGCGGGCACATGTTGCCGGGGCCGGTGGGATTGGTGGCACAGGTGTCGCTGCTCTCGTCGTCGTCCTCGAAGCTGTCGCAGCCCGGATCATGCGGGTAGTCAATCTTGCCGTCGCCGTCGTTGTCCACCCCATCTGCACACTGGGCGACCTCGCAGTGAGTGCCCGTGCCTGCCGTGCGCTCGACGCACACGTGGCGCGGACTGCAGGTGAACGCCTGGTTGGCGGGGTCGCAAGCTTGCCCGTCCGCGATATGGCCAGAAACGGTGAGCGCGTAGATGCCGGTCTGAGTCGCCGTGGGCTCGTCGACAAAGACGAAGTAGTTGACCCCGGTCATCGGGTTCTGGACGGTGACGCTCGCTTTGGTGGTCGGCGTCGAGGCCATGCACGCGACCTCGGTCGACATCTGATTGCAGGTCGTGCGAACGTACAGGATCGGCTGCGACGTCGTCTGCGGGAGGTCGGTCGAGAAGGTGACGCTGGTGAGCGGGACGTCGATGGAAGCGTAATAGATCACCTCGCCGCCCATGCTGCCGCCGCAGGTGCCCGCGAACATCCCTGCGCCGACGGGCGCGACGCCCGAGACCATGCCTGTGAACGGCAGCGGCGTGACCTCGGGGCCGTTCATTCCGCAGCGCAGCACCGGCTCTGCATCGAGCATCGCATCGGGAGGGGAGCCGTCCGACGGAGCCGGCGCATCGATGGCGTCGCGCGGGCCGGGTAGATGCGGGTTCGGCGGCGTGCCGCTGCTATCACCGCAGCCGATCAAGGAGGGAAGAACGACTCCTAAGCCAACAACCCGAAGGCCCCGAGGGAACCCCATCGCTGCCTCACCGGCGCGGCCCCCTCCCAGTCCTCGAGCCAAGATGAGCACAGGAGCCGCCGGAGCGCAAGATCGCTTCCACTGCTCAGCGGACGGTTCCAACCTTTCTCCCGTGCTCGGCAAGGCGCTCGGCGGGTCACGCCGCGGGCTCCTGCAGCGGCTCTTCGGGTGGTAGCATGCGCGGGCTGCCCGGGAAGAAGCAACGCCGGCCCCGCTTACTCGCGACAGTTCAGATTCGCGCGCGCGCGCGCCGCTGCAAGCCCGCACAGACGAGCAGAGCCCACACCGCGATCGGTAGATCGGATGGCGCTCCGCCGGGCGTGGCGCTGCAGCCCCCGCGGACGACGCCTGCCTCTCCGTTGGCGGGGCCGCCGGAGCCGCCAGAACCGCCCGCGCCGCCCGAACCACCGAACCCACCGCCTCCGCCCGCGCCGCCCGAACCACCGGACCCACCGCCTCCGCCCGCGCCGCCCGAGCCGCCGTCGGGCGGACTGTTCGGGTGCACGAGGATGCGCATGACGACCGCGTCGTCGGCCGGACCGAACCACGTCACGCCCTCCTGCACGAGCCCGAAGTGCTCCTCGAACATCGTGTCCGCCGCCACGTCGGGTGCCTTCAGGTGGAACGTGAAGCGGCCGGTCACTCCGGTCGAATACGTTGGTTGATCGGCAGCCGTCGGCCGACTGGGCGAAATCCAACTGGCCGAATCGAAGAAAGCCGAGGCGCGGTCGCGCGGCATCGTCGTGCCCACGCGCGTATTGGTCGTGTCCCAGGTGGTCGTGCCGTCGTTGCGATACTCGAGATAAACGCTGGCGCTAGCCCCGGAAGTCATCTCCATCGGCGCCTGTTGGGTCGCGAGCGTCGCCGCGTACGCCGGAGTGGAGCCGTACGCGTTGAGCACGGACTGCGCATACGCAATGCGTTGCGACTCATTGCATTGTCCACAGATCTCGAACTGGTTCTCGAAGACGATGGTCGCGTCCGTGACATTCGTGGTGGCGCGCAGCTGCGCCAGGCCGTATCGGGAAAACGTCATCAGCTCGTACCAGATGAACTCGAGCTGCAGGTTCAACGACCCGGCGGCTTGCCCCCTCGTGCCGGCGTACCAGACCACGTTGTCGTTCGCGTCGGTGTCCCATCTTCCACCGACCGACCACTGCGCAATACCCCGTCCGGGTCCGCCCGACTGCACCGCACCCGGATCCACCCCCGATTCCTGGTCCAGATTGCCGACGATGCCAGCGGCCTGGAAGTTCGTGAGCCCCTGGCTCACGAAGAAGTTGTACGCCGTCTGGTCGTTGGCGAAGGCGGTGCGCAGCGCCTCCCTGTTCTCGCCCTCTGGAACGCTGCTACTGCACCCGATCCACATCAGTGCGGCCAGCGCTCCGGTGGCGAGACGGGGCTTCATGTCCCCGGCGAGAAGAGCAAGTCTAAGGCCAGGCTTGATGCAACGTGATTTTCGATGGATAGAACGGGCGCAGACGGCACCGGCTGGGAGTGCAGTCGACCGTGTGCAGTCGTTCGCCCGCAAGCCGCAGACTCGCTGGTCATCGGCCTTGCTGGGCTGCCCGGCATCGGATACTCTCTCCCGCGCCATGATTCGGACGTTGGCGTTCCTTGCATCCATATCATGGGTGCTGTCGGGTTGCGGCGGTGGCGGCGGCTCGGGTGGCACCGGTGGCGGTGGAGCACACGTGGGCAGTGGCGGAAGCGGCGGCGCAAGCGGAAGCGGCGGCGCTGGCGGAAGCGGCGGCGCAAGCGGAAGCGGCGGCGCAGGCGGAAGCGGCGGTAGCGGCGGCATGGCCGGAAGCGGCGGCGCAGGCGGACGCGGCGGAAGCGGCGGCATGGCTGGAAGCGGCGGCGCAAGCGGAAGCGGCGGCAGCGGCGGCATGGCCGGAAGCGGCGGCGCAGGCGG
>DATFWX010000289.1:0-8755 GCA_035258845.1 Polyangia bacterium
CGGCCGGCCGGCCGACGTCCTGGCCGCCCAGCGCGCGCGCATCGCCGGCCGCGTCACCGATCCCGAGCGGCGCGCCATCGCAGGCGCCACCGTGTGCGCGCACGTGGCCTCGACCGACCTGCCGGTGAGCGAGACCCGCCAGCCTCGGTGCGCGGTCGCAGGCGCGGACGGGCGCTATCAGATCCCGGGGCTTCTGCCGGCCCGCTACGAGGTCAGCGCAGCGGCCGCGCACTACCAGCCAGGCGCCTACGACGTGGGCACGCGCCTATTCCTCGAGCTGGCCATGGACGAGGTGCGGTCCGATGTCGACCTGGTGCTGGAGCCGGGTGGCGTCGAGCTGCGTGGACGGGTCAAAGACATCGGCGGCGGCGTGATCGGGGGCGCGCTCGTGGATGCCCACGTGCACGAGTCCTGGCGAGGCGCGGTGGGAGTCTTCGCATACACCAACGATCAGGGCGAGTTTGCGCTGTGGATCAGCCCCGGCCTGGTGAGCGTAAGCGCCGACGCGGCGGGCTATGCGCCCGCTACCAAGTATGGGGTTGCGCCCAGCCAGTCTCTGGAGATCCTGCTGGTGCCCGAATCGGTGCTGGTGGGGCGAGTCGTGCAGGCGGGGACCCACGAGCCGGTGGAGGGCGCGCTGGTGGCCGACGACGCGGTCGATTGCTGCGTGTTCAGCGGGGTGGATGGAAGATTCCGCATCGATCGGCTCGCGCCCGGTCGCTACAAGCCCTATGCGGAGGTCGCCGGGGCGTCCGGGGTGGCGGGCGAAAGCGTGCTGCTCGGCCTGGGTCAGACCTCGCCCGAGGTGGTCATCGAGATGCACCGAAGAGCCGCCCTGGCCGGGCGCGTGCTCATCGCACCACGCGACCAGCCATGCGCGGACGGCGCGGTCTCGCTGCGCGACGACAAGCGCAATCACGGGGCCGAGGGCCGCACGGATCGCACGGGGGCCGTGTTCGTGCGTGCGCTTCGGCCCGGAACCTATGCCGTCAGTGTGCGCTGCGCGGGCTATCTGCCTGAAGGCCGCTACCCCGAGGTCGTGGTCGCGGACCGGGATCTCGAGAACCTGGTGTGGCGCGTGCGGGTTGGGCAATCGATCCGCGGGCTGGTGGTGACCGAGGGTGGCGCCCCGGTCGTTCACGCGACCGTGGTCTCGCAGCCCAAAGATGCGCCGTTCGGAACCGTCGAGGGCATGGCGCTCGACTTCACGAGAGCAGATGGCCGCTTCGCGCTCGAAGGCCTGCGGCCAGGCGGCTATCGGATCCAAGTGACCGCGTACGGCCATCCCGCACCCAAACAACCGCTGCTCGCGGTTCTGGAGCCCGGACGAAACCTAGAGGACCTCCGCATCGTGCTCGAGCGCGGCGGTGCGGTCGAGGGCCGGGCAGCTGACCCGGAGGGGGCCCCCGTGGGGGGCGCCCATGTGTTGGCCCTGGGCGCGAGCGCGGGTGAAACCATCACCCGAGATGACGGGGGCTTCCGGATCGACGGACTGGCGCCGGGCGAGTACCGGGTGATGGCGCTCGGAGGTGCCGCGGCCGGCCCGCTGCTCGCGCGCGGCCGCGACGAAAGGCCGGATATCGTGCGCACGCTCGTCCAGGGCGGGCAGGTCAGCTCGGTGCGACTCACGGTGGAGCCGCGGACGGGCGAGATCCGAGGTCAGGTGGTCGACCACCGCCGCCAGCCGGTGCCCGACGCCTTCGTCGATGCCGAGCGCGAGCCCGCGGGTGGAGGAACCGACGGAGACCGCGCGCTCGACATCATGCGGTTGGGCCTGGGTCGGGCGCCCGTGCTGACCGACCTGAATGGCCACTTCAAGCTCGGCAAGCTGGCGCCGGGGTCGTACACGGTCCATGCCTTCCGCCGCGGCGGCGGCGAAGCGATCGCCGAGCACATCAAGGTGGGCGCCACCGTGAGCTTGACCATTCTTGCCACCGGATCGATCGCGGGCACGGTCGTCGCCACCGACGGCCGGGCGCCCGAGGAGTTCTTCATCCGCATCGCCGATGACACGACCGGATTCCGGGACGGCGCGGAGTTTTCGGGGACCGGTGGGCGCTGGGTGCTGCCGGGCGTGCCGCCGGGCAACTTTGAGATCTCGACCGACCAGGGGCTCGCGAGCACGCGCGTCCGGCTCGAGCCCGGTCAAAACCTCGACCATGTGCGGCTCGTGATGGCGGGACGCGCGACCGTGCGGGGGCGGCTGCTTTCGCTCGACGGCACGCGCCCGGTCCCGGGCATGCGCATCGCCATCGAGCCGGCCGCCGGGCGCTGGGACGACGAGAGGGACCACATCAGCGACCCGGACGGCCGGTTCGAGATCGAGAACGCGCCTTCGGGGCGCGTGTACATCGTGGCGACGCCGGTCGACTACCTGGACAGCGAGTTCGACTTCACGCGCGTGCCGGCGACCCTGCGGCCGGGCCAGGTCAACGAGCTGCCGCCAATCCGCCTGAGCAAGCGGCGCCACAAAGTTGACGACCGGCTCGGCGAATTGGGCTACGAGGTGATGGAGCAGCCGCCCGACGTAGAGCCGACGGCGATGCGCTGGGTGGTCGCGCAGGTCCGCCCCGACGGACCGGCCGCCCAGAGCGGGCTCAAGGTTGGCGACGCCATCGTTTCGGTGGATGGGCAGGACGTGACCGGCGGAAATGCCTACCTGTACTGGTCCCTCGAGATGCCGCCGGTCGGCTCGACCGTGACCCTGGGGCTGGCGCGCGGAGCGAGCGTTCACATCACGGCCGGCCCGCGGCGCGACTTCCCACCGTGAAATTCGCCGCCTATCGGTCCACTTGAAGGCGCTCTGACGAATCTAGATCTCGCGGCGCGACTCGAGCGCGCGCGTGAGCGTCATCTGGTCCGCGTACTCGAGCTCGCCGCCGATAGGCACGCCGGTCGCGATGCGGGTCGTGCGCACTCCGAGCGGTTTGATGAGCTTGGCCAGATAAAGCGCGGTCGCCTCACCCTCGACGTTGGGGCTGGTGGCCAGGATGACCTCGGCGGCCGCGGGTGGGCCTTCCAGGCGGCGCAGGAGCTCCGGGATGCGCAGGTCGTCGGGACCCACGCCGTCGAGCGGGGAGAGCACGCCGCCCAGCACATGATAGCGCCCGCGATAACCCGTGCGCTCGATGGCGAGGAGGTCGGCTGGCTGCGCCACCACGCAGATCGTGCGCGCGTCGCGGCGCGCGTCCGCACACGAGGAGCAGGGGTCCTGCTCGGTCAGGTTGCAGCATACCGAGCACAGCCGGATCTTGTCCTTGACGTCGAGGATGGCCTGCGCCAGCTCGCGCGCATAGGCCGGCTCCGCGCGCATGAGGTGGAATGCGAGCCGCTGCGCAGTCTTCTCGCCGATCCCGGGCAGGCGCGCCAGCCGCTCGACCAGTCGCGAAATCGGGTCCTGGGCCATCAGAACAGGCCGGGCGGGATGGGCAGCCCGCCGGTGGCCTTGGCCATCTCCGCGCGCGCCAACTCTTGCGCCTTGCGCAGCGCAGCGTTGCATGCGGCCACCACCAGGTCCTGCAGCATGCCCACGTCTTTGAGGTCGATCGCCTGCGGGTCGATCGTGATGCGCACGATCTCGCGTGCGCCCGACGCAACTGCGGTCACCATACCGCCGCCCGCCGAGGCCTCGACCGTGCGGTTGGCCAGCTCGGCCTGCACACGCTGCATTTCCTGCTGCACCCTTTGCGCCATTCCCAGGATGCTATTGAGATCAACGTCCGGCATGCTTCTCCTTGTGAGTCGAAAGTCGAAAGTTGAAAGTCAAAAGGAACGGACCGTGCGCCTTTCGACTCCCTATTTTCGACTTTAGACTTTCGACTTTCGACTGCTTCATTCCACTTTGATGTCCTTGATGTCCGCGCCGAAAATCTCGCGGGCCGCTGTGACGGCCGGATGCGTGCGCGCTTCGGTGCGACGGCGCTCCCGCTCTTCCTCGGCCCGACGTTGGTTGGTCTCGTCGAGCGAGGGCGCGGCAGCGGCCGTGCCTTGGGGCTCGAGCGCCTGCAGCGTGACCGCGACCCGCTGGCCCCCGAAGGCGGCCGCCACCAGCTTCTCGATCTCGGGCTTGCGCATCTCGGCGACGCCGAAATCGCCGGGCTCGAATGCCAGCGCGACCCCATCGGCCCCGAACGCGACCGGTTTGGCCAGCGCGAGCGTCCCGTAGGTGGCAGGGGCGCGCTCGGCGAGATCGGCCAGGAACTGCTCCCAGCTCAAAGGTGAGGCCGGTTCCGCGCCCGTGCTGGGGCTGGTTTTCGTGCTCGTCTCGGTCCTCGTGCCCCTGCCCGTGCTCGTCCCCGTGCCCGTCCTCGTTCCTGCAGCCGGCCGGGTCTTGACGCCCCCGCTCTCGCCGCCACCCCCGCCTGCTGTGCGTTTCTCCAGATCCTCCAGCCGCTCGAGCAGGTCGCCGAGCGGGTACAGGGGCTCCGCCCGCACCAGGTCCAGAAGCGCCAGCTCGATGAGCATCTTGGGAAACGTCGAGCGCGCGATCTCATCGGCCGCCAGCGCGAAGCGTTCGAACAGCGCCCCCGCGAGCGCCGGCTCGACCGCTCCCGCCTGGGCGCGCAGCGCCTCCAGCTCGGTGGCGGGGGCATCCACGAGCCCGGACACGTCCTGGACCGTCGCGCACACGGCCAGGTCACGCAGATGACCCAGGAAAGCGCGCGCGAGCTGGCCCAGGTCGCCGCCGCCCGCGTGCGCCGCGTCGAGCACGCGCAGGGCCGCCTCGGCGTCGCGCGCCAGCACCGCGTCCGCCAGCTCGAACAGCGCCCGCCGATCGGTCACGCCCAGCGCATCGATCACATGCGTCCGCTCGATCTTGACGCGCGGCCCCACGAATGCCACCACCTGGTCGCACAGCGACAGCGCGTCGCGCACCGAGCCGGCCGCCTCCCGCGCGAGCAGCGCCAGCGCCTCCGGATCGGCCTCGATCTGCTCGCGTGCCAGCACTTCGGCCAGATGCGCCGCCAGGCGCACCGTCGGCACCAGCTTGAAATCGTAACGCTGGCAGCGCGACAAAATGGTGACCGGGATCTTGTGCGGCTCCGTGGTCGCGAACACGAACGTGACGTGCGGCGGCGGCTCCTCCAGTGTCTTCAAGAGCGCGTTGAAGGCTTCGGTCGTGAGCATGTGGACCTCGTCCACGATCACGATCTTGCGCCGGTACTTGGCGGGCTGGTAGCGCACGGTCTCGCGCAGCCCACGCACGTCGTCGATGCCGCGGTTGGACGCTCCGTCGATTTCGATCACATCGACGGCGTTGCCGTTCTTGATCTCGGTGCAGGGCTCGCACTGGCCGCACGGCTCGGCAGTTGGACCCTTTTCGCAACACAGCGCCTTGGCCAGGATGCGCGCGGCCGTGGTCTTGCCGACTCCGCGCGCGCCCGTGAACAGGAACGCGTGATGCACCCGCCCGGCCGCGATCGCGTTTTTCAGCGTGCGCGTGACGTGATCCTGCCCGACGATCTCGGCGAACGTCTGGGGCCGGTACTTGCGGGCGAGCACCAGGTAGCTGCTCACGCTCTCTGCATCCTACAAAAAAAGGTGGCTCCGGGCACCCGTTCGGCCAACTACCGTTGCTCCCTTCCGGGCCTGGCGGGGTTCATCGGCTTTACGTCGCCCAGAGCCATAACCATTGTCCACACTTTGTCGGCGGAGAGAGAGGGATTCGAACCCTCGGTACCTCGCGGTACACACGATTTCCAATCGTGCCCCTTCGGCCACTCGGGCATCTCTCCGGACACCGCGCCGCCCAGCTTGCTGCGAAGCAGCGGAGAGGGAGGGATTCGAACCCCCGGTGGAGTTACCCCCACACCTGATTTCGAATCAGGCGCCTTCGACCTCTCGGCCACCTCTCCCATTACCGCATGTGGTTGGCGATACACGCAGATTGTCAACCGGCGCAGTGCCGGAACAGTCGCTCTTAGATAGTCATTTCGGCCCGCTGCGTCAAGCTGATAGCATGGCCGCATGTCGATTTTGCTCCTGCTGGCCGTGCAGTCGCTGCGCTGCGCGGTGGTGTGGGACGGGGCCGGGCATGCTTTTGCGGATGGGCGCATCCTCGTGCACGACCAGAAGATCGTGGCGGTCGGGCCGGCTCAAAAGGTCGCAGCCGCGCCGGGCGAGCTCGACCTGCGGCCGCTTTTCTGCATGCCCGGCCTGGTCGATGCGCACACGCACGTCACCTCGTTCGTGCCCAGCCCCGACGACACCGAGGAGGTGGCACGCGCGTGGGCGCAGAAAAACGCGCGCCTGACCCTGGAGGCCGGCATCACCAGCGCCCGTGACCTGGGTGACTCGGTCGGCCTCGGCGTCTGGATCCGCGACCGCATCGAGGCCGGGCAGACACCGGGCCCGCGCCTGCAGGTGGCGTGCGAGCAGATCGGTCCCAACCCGCTGCACCAGGTCGCCTCGCCAGCCGAGCTGAGGGAGCTGGTGCGCGAGCACGTGCGGCGCGGCTGCGACGTCATCAAGCTGTTCGCCACCACCGGCATGGGCGCCAACGACCGCTTTCTATCGCTCGCCCAGATCAGGGCCGCCACCGACGAGGCGCACAAGCATAAGCTGCGGGTGGCCGTGCACGTGATTGCCCGAGGCGCGGTGGCCGACTGCGTGGCGGCCGGGGTCGATTCGATCGAGCACGGCCCCGGCACCGACGTCGCGCTGGCGCGCGAGATGAAGCGAAAGGGCATCGTGCTGACGCCGACCCTTTACATCCTGCGCTACTACATCGAGGACGCAGCCAACATCAAGTTCGCGGCCGAGCACGTGGCGCGGCTCAAGGAGCTGGTGGACGGCGATCCGCTGCGTCCGTTCGAACAGCACTTTCCCGAGATCATCAAGACTGGCGTCAAGATCGCGGCCGGTAGCGACTCGTTCATGAAGCTGCACGGCAAAAACGCGACCGAGCTGGTGTGGCTGGTGCGCGCGGGGCTTTCGGCCGAGCAGGCGCTCTTCGCCATGACGCGGGTGGCGGCCGAGCTGATGGGCTGGGGCGACCGCGTGGGCACGCTCGCGGCCGGCCGCTATGCCGACGTCATCGCGCTCGACGCCGATCCGCGCAAGGACATCCGCGCGGTCCAGGCCGCCCACGTCCGGCTGGTGATGAAGGGCGGCGCGATCGTCAAGCACGTGGCGGCGCAGCCCAATGGTGCCGCTGCGCCGTAAGCGACCCGAACCTCGGGCCCCCTACTGCCAGCTGCCGTCCCAGCGGCACACCTCGTCGCCGCGGCTGCGACAGCTCGTGTGCACGACCCGCACTGCGCGGCAGCCGCACAGCTGATAGAAGCGCTCGAACCAGCCGACCAGCGACACGCAGAAGGACTCGGACATGAGCGGCATCTCGGTCAGGATGGCGCCGGCCTGGTTGGGCCGCGGCCAGCGCACCTCCCACTTGCCGACGTCGCAGTACTTGTCCCAGAGAGCCACCCCGTTCTCGATCAGCCACGAGGGCCTGAGCAGCCGCATGGCCACCCGGTGCACCCACTTGAGCTGGTCCTCGCACGTGTAGCGGCCCTGGCGTACCGATGGCCGCTCGGTGCCCGGCTTCCAGAACAGCTCGTCGAGCGCCACGCACAGCGCATCGAACTCGGCCAGCGTGCGCCAGTCCTCCGGATAAATGACGTCGGTCACGACGCCCGCGTAGCCCCGCGGAGCCAGATGGTCGGCCAGCGCGCGCAACGCATCCTCGCCGTAGGTCGTGCGCACGAACTTGCGCACGCTCAGAAAGTCGAACCCGCGATACCGCGCCTCCGACATGCCGAAGAAGTGTATCTCCCTTCCCGCTTCCGGCCAGGTCAAGGGTGGGCGCGCGCCGGCGCCAGGCCGGTCACGCTGTAAATCGCAAACAGATCGCGCAGCCCTTTGAGCACGACCGGGGTCAGCTCCTCGGCCTGGGCGCGGCCGCCGAGCGCGCTGATGACCGCACGCGAGACGATGATCTCGCCAGGCGCCGCCAGCGCCTGCAGCCGCGCCGCGATGTTCACGCACGAGCCGATGGCCGTGTACGTCATCCGCTGCTCGCTGCCCACGTTGCCGACCACGGCCTCGCCCGCGTGGAGCCCGATGCCGAGCTCGATTTCACGGTGCCGGCCGGCCCGCCGCGCGCCCTGGTTGTACGAGCGCATGCGCTCCTGCAGCTCGAGCGCCGCGCGTACCGCACGCTCGGCGTCGTCGCCGTAGCTGACCGGAGCGCCGAACAGGGCCATGGCGCCGTCGCCCAGAAACTTGTCCAGCGTCCCGCGCCACTTGAGGATGACCTCGGTCGCGATGGTCAGGACCTGGTTCAGGATGGCGACCACCTGGCCGGCGTCGGTGTCCTCCGAGAGCGCCGTGAAGCCGCGGATGTCGCAGAAAAACACCACGATGGGCTTCTTCTCGCCGGTCAGGATGGGGCCTTCCTCGCGGCCCAGCAGCTCCTGCACCACCTCGGGCGCGACGTAGCGCTCGAAGGTCGCGCGCAGCACCTCCTTTTCGCGCGCGCGCGACAGGATGTTGGAGATGCGCGCCTGCATCTCGGCCAGCGAGAACGGCTTGCGCACGTAGTCCTCGACCCCCAGCCCGAGGCCGGCCACCAGGTCCTTCTCCTCCACCGACGCGGTCAGCATGAGGACGGGAATGGACCGCGTGCCCGGATCGTTCTTGAGCGCGCGCACCAGCTCGAGCCCGTTCATGCGCGGCATCTGCACGTCGGTGACGATCATGTCGGGGCGGGTGCGGCGCACCGAGGCCAGCGCGGCCTCGCCGTCCCCGGCCGTGA
>DATFWX010000290.1:0-8995 GCA_035258845.1 Polyangia bacterium
CCCACGGCACCCGCCAGGTTCCGGGCCCGCCCCGCCCGGTGCGCGCCCTGATCGAGCGCACCAGCAACCGCTCGCGCGCCGACCTGCTCGACGAGCGCACCGAGGTCAGCGCTGGGAGGCGGCGTTTCTTGCGCGGCGAGCGTTATCGGCCCCTACCGGCCGCCCTGCTCGCGCCCGCGCGGCAGGCCTTTGCGGACTATGTGGCTCGGCTGCCCGCCGCCGACCGCGAGCCAGCCGAGGCATTCGAGGTGTGCGACCTCGCGTTCCGCGTGGCCGGCACGGGCAGCCTCGGCGTGCTGCGCATCGCGGTCCTGACGCGAGGCAAGGCGCGGCACCGCGGCGGTTGGATCTTCGACCTGAAAGAGGAGTTCGGCCGCAACGGCGCCCGCCGCGTACTGAGCGCCCAAGAAGCCTGCCTGCGTCACCCGCCCCGAATGGCCGGCACGACCCGACTGGGCAGCCGCAGCATGCTGGTGCGCCGGCTCTCGCCCGAAGAAGACAAGCTCGACCTGGCGCACGCCGACACTGCAGACCTGGATGCGCTGGTGGCCTACCTGGGCGCTCTCAGTGGGTCCGCCCATCGGCGCGGTGCCAGTGGCCGCGCCGCGCGCCCGTGGTCGGACGGGGATCGTTCGCGGCTGCTTGACGCCGCCGTCGCGCTGGCCGGCCTGCACGAATCCTGCTATCTGGTCTTTTGCAAGCTGACCCGCTCGCGCGATCTGACCTGAGGAGGCGCCGCCCGGCCTTGGACCGCCTCGTCATCGAGTCATCGGTGCTGGCGGTCGCCGCCTACGACGCCGAGCCCAAATCTGTGCTGGCGCCGCCCGCTCGAGGTGGTAGTCTACGGATTGGGTGGGGGCCGCTGAATGACACCGCTCGAATTGCCTGACGTCTCGAGCGCCCGCCTGTCGGCGCACGCTGCGCTCGACGGCGAGGCCATTCGAGTGCAGTTTCTCGGCAGCGCCGATCTGGAGACCCGGACCGTTCTGGAGACGCTGCTGACGCGCCTGCACGCGGAAGCGCAGCGCCTGCATGCGGCCGAGGTCACCGTCGACTGGCGCAGCTTCGAGTTCATGAGCTCGGGCTGCTTCAAGAGCTTCGTCAGCTGGCTGAACGCGGTTCAGGACTCGGACCAGCAGTATCGGATCCGTTTTCTGTCCAACCCGGCCATGCTCTGGCAGCGGCGCTCGCTGCACGCGCTCAAGTGCTTCGCCATCGACCTGGTTCGCATCGAGCAGTGACCCCGCGAGGGTGATAACCCCAATAGCCGGCCAGCAGAGTTGACAGCGCCTCGGAAGCCGTGGCCAATCGTCGGGTTACGCCGCCACGGAGCTGGCTCGATCCTTGCTCTCGCGTTCCCCATGCGGACCCTGTACCGCACAGCCTCGGTTCTCGTCCTGCTCGTGCAGGTCTGGCTGGGCCACGCCGGCCCGGCGGAGGCGCGCAAATACCTCGATGCCATCGACGCGCAGGAGCGCCTCATCATCCAGGATCTCTACGACGGGCAGATCGTGTGGGCCGAACGATTTGGCCGCGACGGCAACACCGGATCGCTTTGGAAAATCAAGATCGAGAACCAGGGTCGAACGCGCTGGGCCGTCTTCAAGCCGCGCGAGTTCGGAGATCGAGATGGCTGGGCACGCACCCCGATGGAGACCGCTGTCTACAAGTTGGACCGGATCCTGGGCCTGGATCTGGTGCCGCCCGTCGGCTACCGCCGGAACGTCAGCGTGGGCGGCACCTTCTACCAGGAGGGTGCTGTCATGTTGTGGGTGGATGACGTGCATGGCATCGATCGGGTTCCCGAGGCCGAGTGGAGCCCGTCGCGCGAGGTGTTCTCGTCCGACCTGCGGGTTCTGCAGACTATCTCGCGCGACGCCGACAACCAGAACGGCAAGAACATCGGACGCGGGCGGCACTGGAAAGACGGCCGTTGGCGCGTGATGAAGTTCGACAACGAGTCGGCCATGCGGCACGGCGCCTATGTCGAGCTGGGCCATCACCTGCCCACCTGGAACGAGGTCAGGCGCTTCCGCCACCGGACCTACGAGCGGCTCAAGGAGCTCAACTTCAACGATTTGAAAGGCGACCTGGGCGAGTTCATCAGCGACGACGAGATCCGCGACTGGCTGCACACGCGCGACGGTCTGGTCTCGTATATCGAGCGCGAGTCGAGGATGCGTCAGGTCTTCTTCTCGGATCAGGAGCTGGCCTTTCACGCCAGCACGCGTCGGGGCCCCGCATCCTCGCCCGCGTTCAGGGCCAAGTTCAAATCGCTGATGGCCGAAAAGGGCGTCGCGATCGACTATCTCAAGGCCCGCGATCCGCGCCTGGACGGGGCGGACGGCAAGACCGTGCTGCTCGATGACGGCATTCACGTCTATCTACGCCGGGACGCCACCCGCGCCACGCTCACCGAGGAGCTCGTGCACGTCAACCAGCTGTGGCGGATGGCCCGGAACGCAGGTGGGCTGCAAACGTTGCATGAACGCTTGAGCAAGGACCCGAGTGACCTCATCGTGGGCTCGCTCGAGGAATACGCGAGGGGGCGGGCGGCCCTCGGGCTCAGAGGCGACGAGCGCAGGCAGGCCGAGCTCGAAGCGCGCGGGCTTCACGACGCGCTGGTGCGACGGGGCGTCCGCCCGCAAGCGACCCGGACGGCATGGAACCGAGTGGGTCGCGGCGCCGTAGAGGGCGCGGACGCGCGTGGCCGAGCCGTGGGCTCGGCCCGGGCAAACCGATAGCCTGGCCGTAAGCCGCGAGCCGATTACTTGGCCGCGCGCGAGCCCGCCAGCCGCGTCGCCTCCTGGACCGAGGCTGCGAGCTCGCTGCGCAGGGCCGGCTCGAGCGCCAGCGCATCCTCGAGCGTCGCGCGCGCGCGCCCGGCGGCGGCCGCCCTGCGATCCCGCGTGGGCTCGGTCCGGGCAAGCTCCAGCTCGAGCTTACCGCGCGCGCCCAAGGCCTCGGGCTGCCGTGGGTGAATCTCGAGCGCCCGGTTGGTGGCCGCCAGCCCCTTTGTAATCTCGGACCGCGGCGCGCCCCGGCCTTTGGCCAGCCACTGCGCGTGCTCGAGGTGGACCAGAGCCAGTGCTCGGTATGCGGTCGCGTCCTGGCCATTGATCTCCACTGCGCGCTCGAGGGCCTTCTGGGCGTTCGCGAAATCGGCCTCCGGAGACTCGCCGGCGTGGATGGCCTGGCGGGCAAAGCTGAGCTCCACCCATCCTCGCTCGCGCTCGACATCGCCGGAGGTGCGGTTGATCTCGGCCGCGCGGCCGAGCGCTCGCCGCGCCTCGTTCAAGGACGCGGTCGCATCGAGGCCATGCTCGAGCTCGTACTGGGCTTGATGGCGCTCGGTGATCCCGAGGTTAACCAGCGGAGCCATGAAATCCGGCTTGATCTCGACCGCCTTGCGGCAGGCCTCCACCGTCAGGGCGAACCACGGACGCGGATCCTGCCCGGCCCGCTCCTCCAGCATCCCCCGCATCCCGTACGCGCTGGCCAGGTTGACGTGCGTGCGCGCGGAGCTCGGGTTCAGCTCGACCGCCTTTTTTGCGCTCGCGGTAGCCAGCTCGAGCGAGGGCCGCGCGTCGATCCCGTGATCCCTCTCGTACTGGGCCCGCATCGCGTAGACGCCCGAGAGATTGTCGTGAGCAGTCGCAAATGTGGGATGCAGCTCGATCGATTTGCGATGGGCGGCAATGGCACGCTCGAGCGCCGGGCGCGGGTCCAGCCCGTGATTCATCTCATACTCCGCCATCACTGCGAACGAATTTCCGAGGTTGGTCTGGGTCGTCCAGGCATTCGGGGCCAGCCGGGCCGCGGTTTCAAGCCCCTGGGCGGCCTGTGCGAGCGACGGCCGTGGATCCAGCCCCGTTTGCAGCTCGTACTCGCCCCGCAGGTGCCAGACCGTGCCCTTGGTCTCCTGGGCCAGGGCGTCCTTCGGGTGCTGTCGAATCGCTTCTGAAAGCGCTTCGAGCGCACGGTCGATGGTGGCCCGAGGATCCTGCCCGTGCTCCATCTGGACCTGAGCCCACAACGCCCGCGCTCCCGCCTGCTTCACAAGCACCTCGGGTCGGCCCGGGTTCGCGATCAGAGCCTGGTCGCAGCTGGCGATGGTCTGCTCGAACGCCTCTTTGGGCGAGCCGCGTCGTGCGCGCGCGATCTTGATGAGCATGATGCCTCGGTAGCACTCGCCCTCGTAGACGGTGGCATCGCTGCGCGCGATCTCGAGCGCGGCTCGATAGGCCTGGCTGGCTCGTTCATACTCGGCGATCACCGCATCGTAGGCGCCCTTTTCGAGCCCCTGGTTCCCGATCTGCATGTGCACGTCGCCCTCGAGCCGGCGAGCTTCGTACAGCCCCGGCGCCTGCTCGAGCGCTTTGTGCGTGTACGCCAGCGCCTCGTTGTAGCGGTGCTCGTAGCGGGCGATGAGCCCCTGCACGTAGGCCGACGATTCGGTCGGCATGCCCTGACTCTGCTTGAGATAGGCCAGCGCCGGGTCACGATAGGCTCGCTCGAGCTCGCGCCGGCGGCTGGCCCGGGCCTCGCGGTTGACCTGCAGCTCCACGTCGGTGAGCTCGCGCTCGTACAGGGCGCCCAGAGCCAGGCCGAGCGCATAGGCGACCTCGGGGCTGCGGTAGCCGTTCGACCAGGCGCGCTCGAGGTGCTGGCGCGCCTCCGCAGGCTCGCGCAGGGCGAAATAGCCCCGCCCGAGCGCATATTCGCCCGGGCCCACGGCGCTCCGGCCCAGGCGCTTCATCTTCCGCTCAATCTCCGCCATCCGCGAGCGGACCTCGGCCTCGGCCGGCCGCACGTCGTGCAGAGGCAAAAGGTAGGCGCTCCGGAGCGTGCCCTCGATGCCCGCGACCTCCTGGCCGAATGTCTGCGCAAGCTGCGCCCGCTCGGTCGCGGTCCGCCACGCGTAGATGCCCGCACCCCCGAACCCGATCGCCACCAGGGCCGCCAGGCTCGAGACCACGACGATCGCGCGATGCTTGCGGGCCGTGGTGTAAAGCCGGTAGGCCGGGCTGGCCCGCCGCGCCAGGATGGGATCGCCGTCGAGATAGCGCCCCAGATCGGCGGCCAGCTCCTTGGCCGACTGGTAGCGTCTGTGCGGCTGCTTCTCGAGGCACTTTCCGACCATGGTTTCGACATCACGTGGGATGGTCGGGTCGATCTTGCGCAGCGGCGCCGGATCGTCGTTCAGCACCTGGAGCAGCACGTCGGTCACGCTGCCCTGGAAAGGCGGCCGACCGGCCACCAGCTCGAACAGGGTCGCGCCCAGGCTGTAGACGTCGGTCCGTCGGTCCAGCCGGTCGAGCTCGCCGCGCGCCTGCTCGGGCGCCATGTAGTCGGGCGTGCCCATGACGGCTCCCGTGCGGGTCAGGCCCGACGCCACCATCTCGCGCGCCAGGCCGAAATCGAGCACGTATGGCTTGAGCGAGCCGTCCTCGCCGCGGTCGATCATGATGTTGCTGGGCTTGATGTCGCGATGGATGAGGCCGACCGAGTGCGCGGCCTGAACGGCCTCGGTGACCTGTGCCATCACCTTGAGCTTCTGATCGAGCGAAAGCTGCTTCGCGATGACACCCAGCGTCTGCCCCTCGATGAACTGCATGGCGATGTAAGGCAACCCGCTCACCTCGCCGACCTCGTAGACCTTGCAGATGTTGCCGTGCTCGACCCGGGCCTGAGCCTGCGCCTCCTGCATGAACCGCTGCGCCGAGGTGACGCTGGCGCCGCGCCAGAACTTGAGGGCCACGTAGCGCTTGAGCCGGGGATCGTAGGCTTTGTAGACGTCGCCCATCCCGCCCTCGGCGATGAAGCGAACGAACTGATAGCGGTCCCAGTCGCGCACCGGAAAGCCGAGCTTGCGCGACTGCACGGATGAGTCGCCCTGGTCGGGCAGGGTTTTCGCCAGTGCCTTGGCGCCCAGCGCGCCGCCTGCGGCCGGGACGACACCCCAGACGCCCTGGGGCGGCTCCTCGACGGTCGCGTCGCGAAGCAGGCGCTCGACCGCGGCGGCATCGAGCCGGCCGCGCGCGATCAAGAGGTCGACGCGCGGACCGAAGCGGGCCGAAGGAGCTTCTCGATCCGAAGCCGGCGGGAGGGCAGCCAGATCCTCATGCGTCACCAGCCCCTGCCGGAGCGCGAGCCGCAAGATGCGTTCCTCTGCGCGCGCGTCCATCAACCCTCGGTTGCGCCGATTATATGGCCGAGAGCGGAACGCATTGGAGTGATCCCGCGCACCACACTGTACCAGCCGCCGACAGATGTCACGAAGGCGTTCGTATTCCATACAGCCCGGGCCCCCGGCGGGGCGGCGATTCGCCTATTTGGCGGCCGCGCCCTGGCGGTGCAACTCTTGCATTTCCGGGGCGCCATGAGAGCCGCCAGCCGATTGGGTCTGCTCGTCCTGGCTTCCGGCTGCGTCGAGCATTTCGCGATGCCGATGACGGCCTCCCAGCTCGCCCAGAGCCCAAGCGGGGCCGCCCTGGTGGCGTACCTGGGCCAACCCGACGCCAGCGCGACCGTGTGCGATCTCGATGCTGCGGGAGCGCACCTGACCATCGCCGACCAGGATGTGCGGGCGGCGCTGGTCGATGGCCTGGCCGCGGGCCGGGTGGAGCCGCCGATCTGGCGGAGCTGTGTGGACGCGATTCTGCGGACCGCCGATCGCGAAAGCGCGGCCTCCCTGCTCGACGCGATCGGCCGCAGCTACCGCAAGCTGCTCGCGGACTCGCACTTCGAGCGCGATCCGGCCATGCAGGCGCGCGTGGCGGCCATGCATGAGGTCTACCTCGAGCGAACAAACGGCGTGGCCCCGCACGATCGGGTCATGTCCGAGCTGCTGGCCGATCTGCGCCAGGCGTTGGACAAACGGCGGCTCGGTCCGATCGCCGTGCGTTATGGCGCCGACCTTCTGGCCACCGTCGACCTGGAGCGGGGGAACCTGCGCGGACGCCCGGTCGACGTGGCCGTGCTCGATCAGTTGCTGGCAGCGGGCGACGAAGGGCAACTGCGCCGGTGCGGTCAGCGGCTGCCCGATCCGGGACTGCGCACGGAGGCGCGCCGGCGCGTGGTCCGGCTGCACATCCAGGCGTCGCCGTACCCCGAGGTGCACGAGAACGCGGCCGCGGTCGAGCAGGCGGTGCTGAAGACCGGTTCGAACCGGATCTCGGCGGCCGAGCATCGGCCGCTCCGGGGCTGGATCGACGCCGCGCGGCTGACCGTGCGCGGCGTGCTGCTCCGCCAGAACGTATCCCAGCAGATGGTCACGCTGCTGGGCTGGACGAGTGACCGATCCGCGTTATCCGTGCTGCCCCAGCTCCCGCTCGCGGGCGCCCTCGAGGTCGAGCTGGAGGGCATTGGTCGACCGGTGACGCTGTGCCTGCCGGCGGAGGCGCTCGATCCTTCGCCCTGCCTGGCCGCCGCTGACGTCAGGATCGCGAGCCCACTCATGTATCTCGATCGCGACGGTGCGTTCCACTTTGTCGAGCACGTGGCGGCCGCCGACGGGGCCAGCCTGGCCCAGAAGGCGCAGGGTCTGGTCCTGCCGATCGCAGTCGCGGGCCGGCCGCTGCTCACGCTCGACTGGGATCTTCGCTTCGAGCGTCCCGCGGATCTGGTGCTGTCGGGGCCCGAGCCGGGCGGGGCGGGGCCGGACCTGCACGTGCGCGTCGGGCGCGGCCAGGCGGAGCGACTGATCTACTCGGTGAAAAGCGGCGGCTGGCAGTACTGGGCGGTCGTGGAGCCATCGGATGCGGCCGCTTTCCATGTGGAGAGTCGGGGCGGGGGCGGCTTTACGGGCCTGTCCGGCTCGACTGGCAGCGACGGGAGCAGCGGCCTCGACGGCACCAACGCCAGCTGCCCGATGTCGAGAGGGAGCGATGGCGCGCGTGGCGGCGACGGCTCTCGCGGTGGCACCGGCGGCGCCGGGGGGCCGGGCGGCCGCGGTGGTGACATCGACATCGAGGTCATGTGCGCGAGTCGGCAGTGTGGTGATCTCGTGAACCTGGTGCGGCTCGTGGTGTCGAGCGTGGGCGGCGCGGGCGGCGCGGGCGGCGCGGGCGGCAGCGGTGGCTCCGGCGGCAAGGGCGGAGAGGGCGGCTCCGGCACCACCTGCACCGATTCCGACGGCCACACGACCAGCCTGTCGGGTGGCAGCACGGGCTCGCGCGGCAGCGATGGCCCGAGCGGCTTCCAAGGCCCGGCCGGCGTGCCGGGTGCGCCCGGTCAGGTTCGCTTGCATGAGGTTCGGCAGCACGAGTAAAATCGGCTCGTGGCTTCATATGATTCCCCATTCAAGACCCGCTGGAAGCTGGGGTTGTGGGCTTTTTTGGCCACCGGCGCTGCCGGCGCAGCTGGCTACTACGCCTGGCAGGCCCGCAGCGCCTGTGACAGCGAGCGCGAGGCTCTCAAGGCGCGTACCGGCGAGGTCGAATCGTCGCTCGCCAAGATACAGGGAAACCTGAGCACCTCGCGGCAGGAGCTGGAGGAGCTGCGCAAGTGGAAAGGCGATGCGGCCAAGCGCATGCAAACCTTCCGCGACATGTCGCGCAGGCTGCAAAAAATGGTCGACGCCGGAAAGCTCGGCGTGCGCGTCCGCGACGGCCGGCTGGTCGTGCGCCTGCCCCAGGATGTGCTCTTCCCGTCGGGCAGCGCCGGCCTTTCCCGTGAGGGCGAGCTGGCCCTCATGGAGGTGGTGGTGGTCCTGAGGCAGTTTCCGGACCGGCGGTTCATGGTCGCGGGCCACACTGACAATCAGCCCATCAAGGAAGTGAACAAGGACTACAAGGACAACTGGGAGCTGTCGATGGCGCGGGCGCTGGTGGTGACGCGCTTCATGGTCGAGGCCAAGATGAAGCCCGAGAACATCGTGGCCGCGGGCTACGGCGAGTTCGACCCCATCGCCAAGAACGCCACGCCCGAGGGTCGGCGCGAAAACCGCCGCATCGAGATCATCCTGCTCCCTGATCTGTCGGAGCTGCCCACG
>DATFWX010000291.1:0-6450 GCA_035258845.1 Polyangia bacterium
TGGCACCGATGGACTGATAGGCACCCGCCGCCACCACCACGCGCTGGCCCAGCCCCAGCGCCAGCGCCGCGAACGGTAGCGTGTCGGCCGCTGCCTGGTTGCGCTCGATCTGGGTCGCGCCCAGCGGCTGGAAGGTGGCGCCGCGCGACACGAACGTGACCCCCGACATGACCGTCCAACCGCCGGCGGGGCTCTTGAGCGCGGCCGGGTTGTACTCGAGCGCGGACAGGTCGTCGGCGCTGGCCACGACCGCACCGGCGCGCCCGAGCGCCCGTGCACCCACCTCGGCGTCGGCGGGCCCGGCCGCGTGCGCAGCGCCGTGTGCGACCAGAGCGTACACAACCAGGCCAAGCTGCTGCCCGATCCGCGCGCTCGGCGGCCTCATGCCTGCGGCTTGGGGTGCAGGTCGGGATCGCCTCGGTGTGCCGCCCCCGCGTGCTCGTCCTCGTCGAAGGCACCTAGCTCGCGCAGCACGTCTTCCTCGCTGTCGTCGGGTCCCAGAACGCGCTTCTCCTTGGCCGCGCGCTCCTCGGCCCGGCGGCGCCGGAAGAAGATGACCTCCTCGATCAGCCCGAGCGTGACGTAGGAGGCCATCAGGAACACGAAGATGAAGGTCGCGCGCAGCTCGAGATAGATCGCGATCGACGCGACCACGAGCAGGAAGATGACGGCCAGCGAGCGCTTGGTCAACCGCAGATCCTTGAACGAGCGGAAGCGGATGCGGCTGACCATGAGGTAGGACAGGACCAGCACCACCACCGCCACCGCGCCCTGCGCAATGGCCTGGTAGCCTCCCACGCGGTAGTTGACGACCACGAGCGAGACCAGCACCGCCGAGGCCGCGGGCACGGGCAGCCCCAGGATGAACTTGCCGGGCGCCGCCTTCTTCTCGGTCTCGTGCAGGGTCAGCACGTTGAACCGGGCCAGTCGCATGGCGGCGGCGGCGCAGAAGGTGTAGGCGATGAAGATGCCCCACAGCCCGAACGTGGTCAGGCCCCACTTGTAGACCATCATGGCGGGCGCGGCGCCGAATGTGATCACGTCGGCCAGCGAATCGAGCTGCAAGCCCAGGACCGACTGCGTTCTGGTCAGGCGCGCGATGCGGCCGTCGAAGGTGTCGAAGAAAAAGCCCACGCAGATGGCCAGTGCAGCCTGGTAGAGCAGGTTGACGTCATGCGGGTTGTGCGGATCGCTGGACGCCGACAGCGTGATGGACAGAAAACCGCAGAAAACGCTGGCCAGCGTGAACAGGTTGGGCACGATGAAGAACGTCTTGCGCCAGTTCATCTTCCTACCCAGGCCCCATTATAGCGCCGGCTCATAAAACACCTCCACCAGATAGAGGCCGTGCGCAGGCGCGGTCATGCCGGCACGCGTGCGGTCGCGCTGATCCCGGATGCGCGCCACATCCGCCGGCGAAAGCTCGCCCCGGCCGGCCGCGACCAGCGTGCCGACGATGATGCGCACCATGTTCTTAAGGAACGCGTCGCCGGCCACATCGATCACGATCTCGTCACCGTGGGGTGCGACGTCAAGGCGCGAAAGCGTGCGGATCGTGGTCTGGCGCTCGCAGTCGGCGGCGCGGAAGGCCGCAAAATCATGGCGGCCGTAGAGGGGTGCGGCGGCGGCAGCCATGGCCGCGACCGAAAGCGGCGGCGCCGGCAGGTGCCAGACGAAGCGCTCGCGCAGCGCCGAGCGCGCGGGCCGATTCAAGATGCGGTAGCGGTACAGCTTGCCGCGCGCGCTGCGGCGGGGGTCGAAGTCGGGCGCGACCTCGTCGCAGGCCAGGATGGCAATGTCGCGCGGCAAGAGCGAGTTGAGCCCGCGCAGAAAGCCCAGCGTGGGGATGCGGGTCTGGGTGCGGAAGGCCGCCACCTGGCCGAGCGCGTGCACGCCGGCATCGGTGCGGCCGGCCCCCACCACGCGCAGGCCGGCTTCGCGCGTCATCTCGATGAGCTTTTCCTCGAGCATCTGCTGCACCGAGGGGGCATTGACCTGGCGCTGCCAGCCGCCGTACGCGGTGCCTTCGTACTCGAGGACGAGCTTTATCGTGCGATCGCTCAGAATTCGAAGGATAACCCGGCGGCCCAGGTGGTGTCGCCAACGTGCAGGGCGTTCGACTGACCGAGCCCGTTGACGCGGGCCGTGTAGAGCTCGAAGAACAGATAGGTGTGGTTGATGCCCAGATCGCCGTCCAGCGAGACGGCGGCTTCTCGATCCAGCCAGTCGAGCATGAAGGCCAGCCCGCCCGCGGCCACGATGCCGAAGGTGCCGCCGCGCGCCGAGTCCTGGCCTCCGCTCGAGGTCGCCACGTCGCCGTTGCCGGTCGTGAACCACCAGATGTCGTAGGCCAGCCCGAATTTGCCGTACGGCACCAGCGGTAGGTTCCACTTGAGCGCGGGCACGTCGAACCGATACACCGCCAGCAGCGCGAGCGGGATCAGGTTGATCGAGGACTCGTCACCGGGCACGCGCTGGGCGCAGGTGGCGGGACGGCAGGCCTTGGCCGAGTCCGAGAACCAGCCAGCCGAGCCGCCGATGGCCAGGCTGCCGAATCGATGCCAGAGCTGGTAGTCGACCTCGATCGAGAACAGGAACGACGAGCCGGTGCCGAAGAACTCGGTGTACGGCATGGCCCGGCCCGAAAACTCGGAGTCCACGTCGGGCCGGTAGGGGCCGAAGCGGAGCTCGGCGGCCCACGATTGCGGCGAGCCGAAGCCCTCGGGGCGGTCAGATGAGAGCGGTCGCCCGAAGTCGCCGCCGCCGATCTGGGCTCTTGCGAGCGGGGGCGCGGCCAGGCCGATGCACACTGCGATCAGCGTTGCTGCGCGGCCTCTCACGGCCGCCTCCGCACGCGCGCGCGGCCGGCCAGCGCGGCGCCGATTGCCAGGAGGACGATGAGACCCAGCGGCGCGGCCGCCGCGCTCCAGGCCACGGCGCAAAACCCGCCGGTCGCCTTGCCGCCGGCATCGCGGTAATGGTTGTAGGCGTCCTCGTCGGCAGTCGGGTAGATGAGCTGCAGCGCCGAAACCTTGCTCGGGTTGCCGACCTTGTCGATCGCGACCACCGCGAACTCGTAGGGAATGCCGTTTTGCAGGCCGCCGATGCGCTGCGAGCGCACCGTCTTGGCCAGCCGCTCCGAGCATACATACGCCGGATCGAGACCCACAAAGGGCCCGTACGGTGGCACCGGGGTGGAGGTGGTTCCGGTTCCACCCGCGCCGCCCGCGCCGCCGTCGTCACCCGGCGCCTGCACGATCGGGCTCGCGCTGGCCCCGTCGGGGACGCCGGCGTCGGTCGGGGGCGCCGCGCCGCCGTCGGGTGGCGGCGGCAGCGGCGTCCGGCCCATGCATTCGGTCGCGATGCTCTTGTAGCCGGGTGACCAGGGCGGCCCCCTGAACACCTGCAGCCCACCGCCGCGCGCGCACAGCACCTGAAACGCATCGACGTCCGCGATGCTGGACGGGTCGACGTCCCACTTGACCAGCACCGCCTCGTTGGCGGCCTCGGCCACCTGGCCCACCGGCTCGCCGGGCGGCTGGCCGTCGTACGGGATCTGGAGCTGGGCCTTGGCTTCATACGTGCCGTCGCTGTTCTCGTCGACCAGCGCCCACAGGCCAGGCGTGACCTGCTGCTCCGGGCACGAGATCGGCCTGCTGCCACTGGCTGCGGTCGCGACCGAGAACTGGTCGGCGGTGAAGCAGAAATCCTGCGCGGTCGTAAACGCCGACAGGTTCGGGGTGGCGAGCTGGGCGCAGCGGAGCTCGCGCTGGCCGGTGGCGGTCCCCGGATCGTTGCAGTTGGTGCCGGCCCAGATCTCGACGCGGCCGCCGGTCAGGCGTCCCACCTGCGAGGCCACGTTGGCCGACAGGTAGATCTCGAACACGAACGCCTCCTGGCACCGGCATACCGGCTCGGCAAACTGGCGCGCGATCTGAGCGGCGTCGAGCGTGGTGCGCTCGCCGGAGCGAGCGCAGCTCGGGACCTTGAAGATGCGGAAGTGGATGTCGGCGTCCGAGACCACCGCGCTGGCGAGACGCGGCACGGCTGAGAGCGCGACCAGGGCGGTCGCGACGGCGGACGCACGCATCAGGGACCTTCGATGCAAGCCCAAGGCCGGCCGGAACATACCCGGATCTCGATGATTTGCCAGGTTCAATCGCCAGTCCGTCGCGGCCCCGTGGTCCGCTCGCGACAATTTGTCACCGATACTAAGGTGTGACGCCAATCCGGTCCAGCTTCTGCTCGAGCGCGCCCAGCTCGGCCGGCCCGGGCACGCGGCCGCCGAAGCGGGTGCGGTAGTACAGCTCGGTGGCCTCGCCCACTACGTCGGCGCCCGGGAAGCTGCGCGCAGCCAGCCCACGCGCGAACTCGAGTGGGGTCTGCGCGGCCCCGCGCACGGCACCCGCGCGCGCGCATCGGCGCAGCACCGTCTGGTACAGGCTCAGCATGGGCTGCTGGATCCGGCGCACGGCGGCCCGGACCGCGGGGCCCTCGCGGCCGCGGCGGCGCAGCGCGCGCCGAGCGAGCACGATCGAAAGCACACAGGCCACCAGCACAAGAAGGCCGGTGGCGGGCCGGCGCGCCAGCTTGGGCAGCCGGATCTGCAGGCGAGCGCCCAGCTTGCGCACGGTGCGCGCGAGCTCGACCTGCTGATCCAGATTGTACTCGACCATGTGCTTGTACCAGGCCAGCTCGACGCTGTCCTCGATCTGGCGCAGCTTGCTCCAGAGACCGGTCGGCGCGGCCGCGCGCGCGGCCCCGGGCGGCGTGGGGTCGAACATGACCCATCCGTAATGCGGGAACCAGACCTCGACCCAGGCGTGCGCGTCCATCTGGCGCACCGCCAGGTACTTGCCCCAATCGTTCCACTCGCCGCCGTAAAAGCCGTTGACCTCGCGTGTGGGCACACCGACCGCGCGCAGGAGAACCGCCATCGCGGTCGCGAAGTATTCGCAGTGGCCGGCGCGGGCGCGGAACAGAAAATCGGCCAGCGGATCGCCGCCCGCCATGCGCCGCAGGTCGGTCGTGTAGCGGTAGCGCTGCAGGTAGGAGCGCACCACGATCGCTTTGGCGTAGGGACCCTTGGCCTCGCGCGTGATCGTGCGCGCCAGCTCGGCGATGCTCGGCGACAGCCCCTCGGGCAGCGCGAGATAGCGCGCCAGCGCGGGCGGCGGCGGCTGCTCGGGCAGGCTGGCCAGCACCGACGGCGGCGGGAGCTTGACCGCGCTCTCGACCGCGTAGCGGAAGCCGGCCGGGCGCTCGACCGCCGTGTAGACCTCGTCCTCCGCGGTGGTGAGCAGGGGCACGCGACCCTGTCCGGGCACGATCGGCGGCGGCAGCTCGAAGCGGACCGGGCGGGCCGGGCCGAACAGCACGCGCGAGTTGAGCGGATCCAGATAAATCTCGGCCCGCAGGTCGGCTCTGTCCGACGGCAAGGCGCCCGGTGCGCGCGCGACCCCGTCGATGGTAGGCAGCGGCATGATGCGCTCGGCGCGCGTGTGCAGCCATTGTCCGGTGGCCGCGTAGGCATCGAAGGCCACGCCCCGCATGTGAAGCTGGGTCAGGCGCTCGGGCGTTTCGCTGGGCGGGAACTCGATGCGCATCACCACTTGCGGGTTGGTCTTGATGGCGCCGTGCATGCCCAGATCGACGCGCTCCGAGAAGCCGGCCAGGGTCTGGCCGTGGCGCTGGCGCGCAAAAAAGAAGCCCATCCCGACGCGCGGGAACAGGAAGAAGATGCCGAGCGCGCCCAGAAACACCACCATCGACACCGCCGAGGTGCCGGCCAGGAACGGGCCGCCCACGATGCGGCGCGAGTTCAGGATGCGCTCGACCTCGACCTTTTCGGACTGCTCGTCGCCCGAATGCTTGAGCAGGTAATTCTCTTCCATCTCGCGCCGCAGATGGAACAGCGTCAGCGCCCAGGTCGCGAAGATGACGTAGCTGAAGAAGCAGATCGCGTACGACAGCTCGGTGTTGAGGGTCGTGCCCGCGACCAGGAGCAGAAACGAGATGACGTAGAGCTGCAGATAATCCTTGGACGTGCGGCGGTTGAAGAGCTTGTTCGTAAGCAGGAAGGCCAGCAGGTCCACGCCTGACGACAACAGCGAGCCCTCCGGGCGCAGGAAATCGAACACGACGTAGAGGAAGCAGGCGGCGGTGCCCAGGTTCCACCAGAGCTCGTAGCGCTCGATGCGCACGCGCGGCGGCTCCCAGCTCCACGACAGCGGGATCAAAATCGCGACCCCCCAGACCAGGAGCGGATGCAGCTCGCCCGAAAGCGCGGTGGCGCAGAACGCAGCCACGGCCATCAGGTAGCTGGCCAGCTTGTGCACCAGCGAGAACCGCATCAGGCGGCTCCGTAGGCGGCCGGGCGCGCCACCCCGTTGGGGCTGATGAGGAGCATCTCGCTGGCGCCCGGATTCCACTCGCCGGCCGTGGCGGGGG
>DATFWX010000292.1:0-13153 GCA_035258845.1 Polyangia bacterium
TGCCCGACGTGGAGCTTCTGAGCCCGCAGGCGGGCACGTTGGTTTTGGCCGACTATCTGGCCGAGCCGCTCGAGGGGCCCGCCCTGGAGACCCGCTTTCAATCCAACCTGCTCGGGCTGCCGCTGCGCATGCGCCTGCGGACGCCCGACGCGGTCGGCGAGTACGTGCTGGTCGAGTGACCGCATCTGCATTATCTTTCCGACATGCCGAACCGAGTGACTCCCAAGGAAGCAGCGGCCCTGCTCGAGCAGGGCTATGAATATGTCGATGTGCGGTCGATTCCCGAGTACCAGCAGGGCCACCCCAGGGGCGCCAAGAACGTGCCCTTCATGCACCTCGAGGGCGGACGCATGGTGCTCAATCCCGAGTTCATGGCGGTCATGCAGAAGCTTTTCCCGCCCAGCGCCAAGCTCGTCATTGGCTGCAAGTCGGGCGGACGGTCGCTGCAGGCGGCCACGCTGCTCGAGCGCATCGGCTACACGAACCTTTACGACATGCGGGGTGGCTTCGACGCCGAGATGAATTCAAATACCGGGCAGATCGCGGTCGCGGGTTGGTCGCGCGAAGGCCTGCCGGTGGAGGCGGTGACCGCGGGCTGCTCGTACGAGGAGCTGAAGAAATAGAGATTATCGGATCGTCCGCACGATGCCGGGCAGCGCCTCGGCCAGACCATCAACCACGAACTGAACCGCGATCGCGGCCAGAAGCAGCCCCATCACCCGGTGCAGGACGTTCATGCCGGTGCGTCCAAGCCGGCGTTCGGCCGCGCTGGCGCCCAGAAGGATCGCGAACGTGAGCGCCGAGGTCACTGCGATGGCGGCATACACGAAAAGGTGCTCGCCCACGCCCTGAGCGCGCGACTCCAGCATCATCACGGTGGCAATCGCGCCCGGGCCCGACAGCATCGGGATGGCGAGCGGGAAGATCGAGGTGTCGGGCTTCTCGATGCCCTCGGCTTCCTCCTCGGGCGTCACGCGCTGGCGCGACCTCTGGGCGCGCAGCATGTCGACCGCATACAGAAACAGGAGCACGCCGCCCGCGATCCGGAAGGCGGCCAGCGAGATGCCGAAGAAGCGCAGGATGTAGCTGCCCAAAAGCCCGAACAGCGTCAGCGTGAGAGCCAGCGCGACCGCGGCGCGGCGCGCGGTGCGGGCCTTGTGCTCGCGCGTGTCGGCGGCGGTCATGGCCAGATAGACCGGGACCACGCCGAACGGATCGACCACCGAAAACACCGCCGAGAAAGCGGCCAGCGCGAACGAGAGCACGGGTGGAGCTTAACTGACCACCTTGTGCGAGACGAGTTTTTGGCGCGACTCGAATGCGCTATAATGGAATCGGATGCGCCTGTGCCCCGCGTGCGGCAAGAGCTGGCCGGCACCGCACGCGATGTGCCCCGAGGATGGGGTCAAGCTGGTCGATCGCGCGAAGCTGGGGGCGGAGGCCACCGTGGCCGCGCCTTCGCAGAAGCTGGAGGCGCCCCGGCCCACCGTGACCGCGCATCCGAGATCGCCGTCGTCGCGCAGCCCGAGCGCGCCGCCTAAACCGGTCGCGAAACCGGCGCTGGGCGAGCTGGCGGCCGGCATGACCGTGGGCGAGTACGAGATCACCGGCAAGCTGGGCGAAGGCGGTATGGGCACCGTCTATGCCGCCCGGCATCCCTTCATCGGCAAGCGGGCGGCGGTCAAGGTCATCAGCGAGGCTCTGTGCACCGACGCCGAAGCGGTCGAGCGTTTCGTGCAGGAGGCGCGCGCGGTCAACCAGATCGGGCATCCCAACATCGTCGACGTGTTCTCGTTCGGCACCCTGGCCGACGGGCGCTGCTATTTCGTGATGGAATGGCTGCAGGGGCAGAGCCTGGCGGGACGCCTGCAGCAGGGCCGCCTGCCGGTGCGCGAGGCGGTCGAGATCCTGGATCCGATCTGCCGTGCGCTCGAGGCCGCGCACGAGCGCGGCATCATTCACCGCGACCTCAAGCCCGACAACGTGTTCGTGGTGCCAGTGCGCGGGGATCGGCCGCTCATCAAGCTGCTCGACTTCGGGATCGCCAAGCTGGCCGGCTCGGATGATTCGCGTGTGCAGCGCACGCGCACCGGCATGATGATGGGCACGCCGCTCTACATGTCGCCCGAGCAGGCGCGCGCGCGCGGCCTCGACGCACGCACCGACATCTACTCGCTGGGCGTGGTGGCCTACGAGATGCTGCTGGGGCGGCCGCCGTTCGTGTCCGACAGCGCGATGGAGATCGTAGCGGCGCATCTTCATCAGGCGCCGCCGCCGCCCAGCACCCTGCGGCCCGATCTGCCGGCCCCGCTCGAGCGGATGCTCCTCGACATGCTGAACAAGGATCCGGCGCGTCGGCCCGGGCTGGCCCTGATCCGCGAGCAGCTGGCGGCGCTGTCCGGGCCCGCCCACACCCAGCGGGTGGCACCGCCCGTACCGACCGTGAAGGGGGCCGCCGGCGCGCGCTCGCGCGGCGTCTGGATCGTGGCTGCGTGCGCGCTTTTCGCCATCGGGGCGGGCACGGTGCTCGGGGTGGGCCGCCGCCACAAGGGCGAGCCGATGGCGGCCGCTCCGGCAGCCGCGCCTGCGGTCGCACCGGGCACGCTGGTGGTGCGCGCGAACGTGCCCGACGCCCGCATCGAGGTCGACGGCCGCGTGGTGGCCGCTGCGGCCGCGAGCGCGCGGGTTGCGCTCGAGAAGCCGGGCCGTCACACGGTTGCGGTGAGCGCACCGGGGCGCGATCGGTTCGAGACTTCGATCGAGGTGGAGGCGGGCGACAAGGTGGAGCTGCCGGTTCAGCTGGCGCGGACGGCCCCGGCGCCGGCGGCGGCCCCTTCGCCCCCTGCGCCCGTGCCCGTGCCCGCGGCGGCCCCGCCCGCGCGACCGCCGCCCCGAGCCGCGAAGCCGACCCGGCCCGCGCAGCACAAGGCCGTGCGGCACGACGACGTGGACGCACCGCTGGATCCATTCGAGCGATGAGGCACGCTCTGCTCGGGCTGATCTTGGTGGGCGCCTTGAGCGGCGCAGGCGGGCTCGCGCATGCACAGGGCAAGGGCCGCAGCCGCAGCGAGCGGGAGGCGCAGGCGCTCTATCAGAAGGGGCTCAAGGCCTATAACCTGGCCGACTACGACAAGGCGATCGAGGCCTTCAAGGCCGCCTACGAGCTGTCCGAGGCCCCGCGGCTGCTCTACAACATCGCGCAGGCGTATCGGCTCAAGGGGGATTGCCCGCAGGCGCTGCGCTTTTACAAGACCTTCCTGCGCGAGCAGCCGACGGCATCCAACCGGAGCAGCGTCGAGGGGCTGGTCGCGGAGATGGAGAAGTGCGCGCAGGCGCCCGCGCCCAAGCCGCCCCTGACCCCTGCTCCCACGGTCGAGCCCAAGCCCGAGCCCGTGCCGATGCCGGTGACGCCGGCTCCGCCTCCGCCTTCGGCCCCTGCGCCCGCGGTGGCTCCGTCCGCGCCGGCTCCGATCGAGTCCCCGCCGGCCGCGCGGCCGCCGATGGAGCCGCCCCACGAGAGCGATCGAGGCCACACGACACGCGTCGTGGGCCTGGTGACGGCGGGCGTGGGCGTGGCGCTGATGGGGACTGCGGTCTACTTCGGGGCGCAGGCCTCCTCGGACGCCGACGAGGTGACCCGGCTGTTCCAGATGCACGGCACCTGGACCCCCCACTATCAACAGGTGGAATCGGACGGCCAGACCGCCGACCTGATCCAGAAGGTCCTGTACGGGGTCGGCGGCGCCGCCGTGGTCGGCGGGGCCATCCTCTACTACCTCGGTGTGCGCGCCGAGAGCGCGCCCGACGCGCAGGTTTCGTTCAGCCCCCTCCCGGGTGGAGGCGCCATGGTGTGGTCGTGTCGATTCTGAAGGCGCTCGCAGTCCTGGCTTTCGCCCTGTGCGTGGGCATTGTGTGGGCCTGGGCCTGCTACTCGCCCACGTTCAGCGAGTGCAGCGTGAGCTGTGACAACGGGCGCTGCCCGGAGGGCTTGACCTGCATGGCGGATGGGTTCTGTCACAGCGCGGGTGCCCGCACGTGTGGCAGCGGAGGCAGCGGGGGCGTCGGCGGCAGCGCTGGGGCTGGTGGCGGAACCGGCGGCGCGGGCGGCGTCGCCGGACGAGATGGCGGCGCGGGCGGCAGCGGCGGCGTGGGCGGCGCGGGCGGCGGCGTGGGCGGCGCGGGCGGCGTGGGCGGCGTAGGCGGTGGTGCCGGCTTTGGCGGCGCGGGCGGTGGTGCCGGCTTTGGCGGCGTGGGCGGCGGTGCGGGTTTTGGCGGGGCTGGCGGCGTCGGTGGCGCTTGTGGCGGCAACTGCGCGACCGGCTGCTGCGGGGGCACCATCTGCTGCCCGATCAACGGAATGTGCTGCCCGCCCGGCCAGCCGATGTGCTGCCCGTCCGGCGACGCAGGTGGCGGAACGCCCTGCGGCACCATGACCTGCACCCTCAACGAGTTCTGCTGCAGCGGGATGATCGTGCCGCGCACGGTGTGGCCGCAACCGGTGGGGGGCCCTCACTGCTGCATGCTCGGCGATCCGATCTGCTGCCCGCCTATGACCCTCGACGGCGGGCTGTAGCCAGCCTATTCCCTTGGTCCCACGATCCGAGGCAGCCCGCCCAGCGTGATGCCGGGAAAGAGCGCGCGGACGGGCGCCACCAGCTCGAGCACGCGACCCAGCGGCGCCGCGCCGGCTGCGCTCACGAAAACGACCGTTTTCGTGGTGTCGCGCGCCTTGAGCTCGCCGATGAGCGTCGCCACCGCGCTCGGCGTGCGCGCGCTTTCGGCCGCGGGCAGCCACGATCGGCGCGCCCGCACCACATAGCGGCTGTCCTCGATCGCGATCTGGAGCAGCAGCGGATCCGCATTCTCGGCCACCCGAACCGAGTGCGTCGGTGCCAGGAAAAATCCAATCTGGCCCAGCTTCGACCCGCCGGAGCCGGTGCGCACGGCCAGGCGCAGATCGGGCGGCCCACCCACGCTTGCGTGCGCGGCCGAGTAGGCGGCGGCAAGGAAGGTGCGATAGGGCAGCCTGCTGTCGGCGAGCAGCAGAATGCGCGGCGGGGTGCGCGCGCCCGCTGCGCGCACGCGGGCCGCCTCGGCGAAAAGCGCCCGAGACAGCGCATCGCGCAGGTGGGGCAGGCACAGAGGTGGGCAGCTCGCGAGCTCGGCCGGCGCCGGCACGCCACGCGCAAGCGGAAGCACCTCGTCGTCCCACACCAGCACGCGGTCGGGCAGAAGGGTGAGATAGACCGAGGGCTCGATCGGCTCGGCGCCCGCAACCAGCGCCAGCCGGTCCCAGGCGCCCAGCTTGCGCGCGTGCAGCTCCACGAGCTCGGCGAAGCCGATCCGCTCGTGCGCGCGCGGGACCAGCGTCTTGGGCTGGCGCTGCACCCACGGCTGCGCGGCCGCCCCGCCCACTGGCAGCACCAGCGCCAGCGCCAGCGCCAGCGTCAGCGTGAGCGCTAGAGCTGTTCCTCCAGCACTGGCAACCATGGGTCCACCACGTTGGGCTCCGCAGGGGCGAGCTGTACCCGCTCGACCGCGCGGGCCGCGCCAGGTCCATGCAGCCAGGGCGGCGGCTCGGGTACAAGCGCCACCACGCGCCAGGCGCCTGCGTCGTCGCCGCCCGGGCTCAGAGCGAGGTAGAAGCTGCGGCCGGTTTGCGTGCAGCCGACCTCGACCAGACGCGCCGCGCCCAGCGACTGCGCTGCTTGCGCCAGCTCGTTCACGGTCCGCCCGATTTCAGTCTCGGCCATTCCCAGCCGCTCGATGCGCTGGCCGGCTGCCTGTGCCAGCGCCAGCGCACGCGCGCCCACCGGCTGCACCCGACGCACCTCGCATGCGCCCGCGCGCGCCCAGGCCTCGCCCCCCCGCAGCTTTTCAATGAAGACCCGCCGCACCAGCGCCGGGTCGCGCAGCGCCGACAGCGCAGGCGGCAGCTCGTCGACGATGCGGGTGGGGATGGCGCCCTCGACCAGCGCCAGCGCTTCCAGCGCCGCCCAGGGTATGAGCGTGGCGTCGGAGGCACGGCACTCGGCGCCGTCGCGCTCGAAGCAGCTCAGGAAGGCGGCCGCCGCCGTCCGTGCGCGCTCGTCGTCGCTGGCGGCGGGAGCGGGCGGCGGCGCGCTCCGGCACGCGCTCGCGAGCGCGGCGAGCCCGGCCCCGAGCAGGCACAACTTTCTCACGGCAGCTCGTTTGTAGCAGAAGGCGCCAGTGCTATAAAGATCCGGATGTCGGCGATTGACGAAGCCCGCCGGATCACCAAGCTCGCAACCTCGGGCGGTTGAGCCGCCAAGGTGGGTCCGGCGGACCTGCAGACGATGATGGCGGGCCTCGCGAAGCTGCAGGGGCCCGAGGTCCTGGTCGGCGTGGAGACCGGGGACGACGCCGGCGTGTACGGTCTGCGCCCGGATCTCGGCATCGTGCTGACCGCCGACTTCATCACGCCGGTGGCCGATGATCCCTTCGTGTACGGACAAGTGGCGGCGTCGAACTCGCTCTCCGACGTCTACGCGATGGGTGGGCGGCCGGTGGCCGCGCTCAACCTGTGCGGCTTCCCGAAGGCTCTGGAGGCGCCGGTTGCCCGCGAGATCCTCGAGGGTGGGGCCAGCAAGGTGGCGGAAGCGGGGTCGGCCATCCTGGGCGGGCATACAGTGCGCAACCAGGAGCTCCTGTACGGGCTCGCGGTCGTGGGTGCGATCGATCCGGCGCGCATCATCCGCAACGTGGGCGCGCACCCTGGCGACGCGCTGATCTTGACCAAGCCCATCGGGACCGGGCTCATCATCAACGGGGCCCGCAAGGGCGTGGTACCGGCCGAGGAGCTTCTAGCCTGCTGCGCCATCATGGCCACGCTCAATGCCGCCGCCTGCACGGTCATGCTCAAGTACGAAACCCATGCCGCCACCGACGTGACCGGGTTTGGATTGGCCGGCCACGCCATGGGCATGGTGCGCGGCACGCCCGGCATCGCGATGCGCATCGATTGGAACGCGGTGCCGATCTACCCGCGCGCGCCCAGCCTGGTCGCCGCCGGTGTCACCACCGCGTCGACCAAGCCCAACCAGGCCGCGCTCGAGGGGCAGGTGAAGTGGTCGCGCGAGCCGCCGGCCGATCTGGAGCCGCTGCTCTATGATCCGCAGACTGCGGGCGGCCTGCTCATCGCGCTGCCGGCCCTGCAGGCGGACGCGTGCGTGCGCTCGCTCCAGGATGCGGGCGTGGGCCACGCCCGGCGCATGGGCGAGGTGGTGGACAGCGCGACCCCCCGACTGGAGGTCGTTCTCTGATATCCTCACGCCATGGCCGATGACAAGACCAAGCCGCCTGCTCCGCCCGCGAGCCCGCAGATCCAGATCCAGCTCGACGAGGCGATCGCGCAGGGTGTGTACGCGAACCTGGTCCTGATCAACCACACCGAGAACGAGTTCGTGTTCGACTTCGCCTTCCTGGCGCCGGGCACGCCGGCGGCCAAGGTGCGCGCGCGCATCCTGTCGGCGCCCCGGCATACCAAGCGCCTTTTGCGCGCGCTTCAGCACAACCTGGCGCGCTACGAAGAGCGGTTTGGCGAGATCGAGATCGAGGAAACGCTGGTGCACTGAGCTTCAGACCACCGCTCCCTCCAGGAAGGTCAGCCGGCCAGCGGTTGCATCGAGCGTGACGCGAGCGCCCATGGGCAGCGCCCGGTTGCGCGCCCCATGCCCCACCGGCGCGTCCGCGACCACCGGCACCCCGAGCGGGCTCAGCCGTTCCGCGACCACCTCGAGCGCGCTCGGGCTGGGCGATCCCAACGTGCCCGCCGGCTCCTCGCAGCCGATGAAATCGCCCACCACCACGCCGGCCAGGCCGTCGAGGGCGCGGGCCAACAGGAGGTGCGTGAGCAGGCGATCGATCCGGTAGGGCCGCTCGCCGATTTCCTCGATCAGGAGCA
The DNA here is from genome assembly GCA_035258845.1 of Polyangia bacterium. Taxonomy (GTDB): domain Bacteria; phylum Myxococcota_A; class Polyangia; order JAHFDS01; family DATFWX01; genus DATFWX01. The sequence goes on from DATFWX010000292.1 coordinate 7,925, forward strand.
CGGCACCGCGCAAATCCGGTTGCCAGGGCGTGCCCAAAAGGCGCGTCAGCACCTCGAGATTGCCGCCCAGGAGCCGGCCGCTCACGGGCGCACCCGCAACCAGCGCCCGCAGGCTGCCTAGCGGCGGCGGCGTGGGCTGCTCGAGCAGCCGCCACAGCGCCTCCACGTCCTCGGACGGCAGCTTGCCGAGCTGGGTCACCACCGGACCGTGCACGCCGCGCACGCCCGCGCGCGCGACCGCCCAGAACAGAAGCGCGGTGACGTCCGAGAAGCCCACGATGGGGCGGGGCGCGCGTGCAAGCGCCTGCGCCGCCTGATCGAGCCCCGGCAAAAGACGCAGGATCCCGTAGCCGCCGCGCGCGCAGAACAGCGCCTTCGAGCCCTCCTCCGTGAGCGCCTGCTCGAGCTCGGAGCGCCGCCGCACGTCGTCGCCGGCCAGAAAGCCGTCGCGCGACAACACTGCCCCATCATAGAGTACCTGGTACCTCTGACCGAGCACGGCCATCCCGGCTTCGAACTCGGCCCGCGGCACCGGCCCCGCCGGCGCAATCACACGAACCCGATCTCCCGGCGCAAGGCGCGGCGCAGCGACCGGGCCTTCCATCGGCCGCCTACGGGGACGAACGGCGCCGCCTGCGCCGGCCGCTCCCGTGCGCACCTGCGCCCGCCCCCGCCTCGCCCGCTCCCGCGTCGGCTGGCGGCGGCGTGGGCCCGGCCTCGCCGGTCCATTCCAGCGTCATGCCCGCCCCCTGCTGCGCTTCCACGACTCGCACCACGCGACCCGGACGCGGCCCACCCCGGTCGAGCTGCACCTGCAGACGCGTGCCCACCGGCATCGGGAACTCGCACTCGATGAACACCCCGCCCGGCCCGGCCTCGCGCGCTGCCGCTCCCTTGACGATGGGCGCGCCCTCGTAGGTGACGGTCGCGATCATGGGCCCAGCGTAGCACGAAGAAGGCCGCGTTTGAGTTTTGACTTTCCACTTTCGACTGGAATAGTTTGTGCCGCGTGGGAGCCGTGGAGCTGATCAAGGAAGCCGCCGCCGCGTGGGCGGACGGCCAGCTGGGCGGTGAGCTTCTGCGCCGCATCCGCTCGCTGTCGACCCGCCAGAACGAGTACGGCTACGACCCCTTCGGCTTCAACCGCGAAGACGCGCGGGTCGCGGTGGCGGTCGCGCAGCTCATCCATCGCAAGTACTTCCGCACCGAAAGCTTCGGCATCGCGAACGTGCCCGAAGGTCCCTGCCTCCTGGTCGCCAACCACTCGGGCCAGCTGCCCTGGGACGGCTTCTCGGTGGCCTCGACCCTTATCTTCGACCGCGAGCCGCCGCGCCTGGTGCGCGCGATGGTCGAGCGCTACGCGCAGACGCTTCCGTTCGTGTCCTACTTCTTCGCGCGCTGCGGCCAGATCCTGGGCACACCCGAGAACTGCCGCCGCCTGCTCGAGGCGGGCGAGGCCATCCTGGTCTTCCCCGAGGGCGTGCGCGGCATCTCCAAGCCCATCACCAAGCGCTACCAGCTGCAGGCGTTCGGCCATGGCTTCATGCGGTTGGCCCTGGAGGCGCGCGTGCCCATCGTGCCGGTCGCCATCATCGGCGCCGAGGAGCACCTGCCGGCCTTCAACGTCACGCCGCTGGCGCGGCTGCTCGGGGTGCCGTCCTTCCCGATCATGCCCACTCCGCCGTTCGTGCCGCTTTTGCCATACCCGGCCAAGCACCGCATCTACTTCGGCGAGGCCGTCAACTTCGTCGGTGATCCCGACGACGACGAGGACGATATCGCGCCCCTGGTCAAGCAGGTGCGCGCAACCGTGCAGTCGATGGTTCAGGTCGGGCTCAAAGAGCGCCGGCACATCTTCTGGTGATGGGCGGAAACGGCAAGAGCCTCAAGAAGGTGGTTCTGACCGGCATCGCAGGCCGGCTGGGTCGCCTGGTCACGCAGCGGCTGCATCGCCTGGGCGATGTGCGCGTGGTCGGCATCGACCGCCGCTCGTTCGAGGGCCGGCCCAAGGACGTCGAGCACATCCAAGTTGATCTGCGCGCCAAGAAGGCGCGCGACGTGTTCCGGCCCGGTGACGTGCGGGCTCTCATCCACCTGGGCGTCTTGCACGACCCGCGCGCGACCGCCGAGGAGCATCACTCCTGGAACGTGGGCGGCACCGCACGCCTGCTCGAGTACTGCCAGCTCTACAATGTGCCCAAGGTGGTCGTGCTGTCGTCGGCCAACGTGTACGGCCCGCGCCCCGACAACCCGCAGTTTCTGAGCGAGGACGCACCGCTTCTGGCCGGGCAGGCCTTTCCCGCCATCCGCGACCTGGTCGAGGTCGACATGCTGGCCTGCTCGTTTTTCTGGAAGGCGCAATCGACCGAGACCGTCATCTTGCGGCCGGTCCATATTCTGGGCTCGGTTCGCAATGCGCCCTCCAACTACCTGCGTCTGCCCGCGGTGCCGACCATCCTCGGCTTCGACCCGATGGTGCAGGTGATTCACGAGCTCGATGTGGTGGAGGCCCTGGTGCTCGGGCTCGGGACCGGGATCCGCGGGATCTTCAATCTGGCCGGGCCCGGCGAGGTGCCGCTGTCGGTCATTCTGCGCGAGCTCGGCAAGCCCATTCTTCGCGTGCCGCACCTGGTGGCGCGCGGGCTCCTGGGTGCGCTCTGGCGCACCAAGATGACCTCGTTCCCGACGCCGGAGCTGGACCACATCCGATATGTGTGCATGGTGGACGGCCGCAGGGCCCGGGACACACTGGGGTTCCGGCCCCGCTACTCGCTCCGGGAGACCATCCGGGCTGTGCTGCGCGACAACGCGTGAGCGGGATCGCGCGCGCGCGTAGATCCGCTTGTGAAACGATCGTTGAGTGTTGACGCCCCGTCACAGCGTCGCCGTGAAGGCACGTTCACGATCGCACAGGGGGCGCGGACGCGCCTGCGCAAAACTCCTCCGTCTCCGTCGAGAATATGGGTCGTGCAAGGTGCCACGTGGCCTCGGCATACCGCCTGCATCGACCGGGCGTGGCATGCGGCAGTCCTCTGGGTTGCTCGTCGCTTCCATTTTGTTCGGCTTGACCGGCTGTGATTTCCACCACAACTGGGACGACGATTCTGGTTGGGGCGGCGCCTGGGGCGGCGGCCCCGACGCGGGCTCGGGTTGGGGCTGGGGCGGCGCCGGCGGCGGATCGTCCGGCTGCCGGTCCACCACCGACTGTGGGGCCGGCGCCTACTGCGACGTCGCGCTCGGCGCCTGCATCCCGTCCACGCGCTGCCAGACCATGATCGACTGTGGCAACCAGAGCGGGATGATCTGCGACCAGGGCACCTGCGTGCCGGCACCGCCCTGGTGCCAGAACAACACCCAGTGCGGCATGGGCTGCTACTGCCTGCCCTGCTGCCGCACGCTGCCCGACGGCACCTTCCATTGCAGCTGTGTGGGCTCGACCGACAACGGCAGCTGCACCGAGACCGGTGCCTGCCAGAGCGACGCCGATTGCACGATCTTTGGCGCCGGCTTCCACTGCGACAACCGGCAGACCTGCGTCCCGCCCGCGCCGCCGCCCGCCACGTGCGGTCAGACCACCGATCGGCCGTGTCCGGCCGGCCAGCATTGCCAGAACGGGACCTGCGTCGACGATCAGCCGCAGAACCCGACCGGAATGTGTCAATACAACGCTCAGTGTGGCCCGGGCGGCCGGTGTGTGGACGGCATGTGTCAGCGCCCTTGCACGACGTCCAGCCAGTGCGGCACCGGCGACGCCTGCATCGGCGGCTTCTGCGTCCCCGACCCCAGTCCTCCCCGCCAGTGCACGTTCAACACCGACTGCCCGGGCAACGCGACCTGTATCAATGCAGTCTGTCATCACAACTGCCAGTCGCAGGCCGACTGCTCGAATCCGGCCGACATGTGCGACCACGGCATCTGCCAGCCCAACTGGCAGCGCCAGCCCAGCTGCCGCTCGAGCGCCGAGTGCACGGGCGGCAATCAGTGCGTGGACGGGATCTGCCGGCACCCATGCTGGCAGGCCTCGGACTGCGCGCAGGCGGGTGCAGACACAGTGTGCCACCTCGGGTATTGCTTCGCGCCCAACGAAGCCAACCCGCAGTGCATGTTTAATCGCGACTGCCCGCGGGCCGGGCAGATGTGCGTCGACGCGAGCTGCCAGTGACGGAGGAAGCCATGAAGCGCGTACTCGTGACCTTGATCCTGCTGGGAGGCGGTTGCTACTACGACCATTCCCGCGACTGCCGCTACGGCGTGTATGGTCCCACCTGCGGGAACGGCGGAGCCGGCGGTGGCGGCAACGGCGGGGCGTCGGGCTCGGGCTATTGCAGCTCGGACACCCAGTGCGGCGGCGGTCTGGTGTGCGACAAGGCGTCGGGTGCCTGCGCCTCCTCGACCCCCGGCTGCGGCCAGAACTCGTTCATGCCGCGCCGCGCCTCGGGCGACATTCTGCTGGTGCTCGACCACTCGAACAGCATGCAGAATCCCACCACGTCGGGCACCAAGTGGACCGACCTTCTGGGCGCGCTAGACCAGGTGGTCACCGACACCGGCACGCAGGTCAAATGGGGTCTCGAGATCTTCCCGGCCTCGACCTCGCAGGCGTGCACGGTCGGTGGCGTCGACGTGCCGCCGGCCGCAAACAACGCCCAGAACGTCTTGTCACGCATCCACGCCACCCAGCCTGACGGTGCCGGCACGCCGACCCGCGAGGCCGTGCGTGCGGCCGGCAGCTACCTGGCCGGGCTCGGCGACGGCTCCCAGAAATACATCCTGCTCGCCACCGACGGCGAGCCCAACTGCGCGGTCGGCAACCCCGACGAGAATGCCTCCGACCGGGACGCCGCCGTCGCGGCCGTGCGCGCTGTGGCGACCGCGGGCGCATCGACGTTCGTGATTGGCGTGGCCATCAGTCCCGATGCCGATACGACGCTGTCGCAGATGGCGGTGGCGGGCGGCGAGGCGCGCTCGGGCATGACCGCCTACTTCCCGGCCGCCAACGCGCACGACCTGGAGGCGGCGCTGGCGGTGGTGGCGCGCCAGGTGGCGTTGTGCACGTTTGATCTCATGCCCCCGCCGCCGATCGGCGACACCATCGAGCTGACCATTGGCGGGCGGCCCTTCCCGCGCAACCAGATGCATATGGGCGACGGGTGGGACTTCACCAACGGCGGCAAGTCGATCGCGCTCTACGGAGCCGCCTGCGACGCCGTGCAGGCGGGTGGCGCCATC
>DATFWX010000293.1:0-44790 GCA_035258845.1 Polyangia bacterium
AGCGTGACCGCCGGTGGCCCTGCACCCGGTATCGCGCACCCGCGCTCGCTGGAGGGCTGATCGCATACGCTCCGCAGGTACAGAACCGGGCTGATCGAGGTCTGCGGTAAATCGGTGGTCGCGGTCAGGCTGGAAAGCTGCACGCCGATATGAAACTGGTAGATCACCTCGGCGCCCGAGCCGCCGCAGCTCCCCATGGACTGGCTGGGACCGAGCGGCGCCGAGCCCGATGCGATGCCCGAAGGCGGAAGCACCATGACCTCGGGTCCGCCCAACCCGCAGGTCAGGACCATGGCGTCGCCCGCGGGCGCGTCGGCCGGTGCATCCGGCAGCGCGGGCCCGTCGGCAGGCCCGGGTGCATCGGCGGACCCGTCGGGCAGGTGGTTGGGCGGGATGGTGCTGCTCGAGTCGGAGCAGGCCGCGCCCACGACACACAAAAGCACAAGCCCCAGTCTGCGAAACATGCCCTCTTTCTTCGCAGTCCCCATCCAATAGTAACACAGCGGCGAGCGCGCCGCGGCCGATCGTGCCAAACTGGTCTCGTGCTGTGCTTCCAGCAGCAGCCGGCAGATCGCGAGCGCCTGCCGATGGGCGCCCCGATGGAGCTCGTGGATGCCGGCACCGGCCCGGTGCTGGCGTGCGCGCGCTGCCGGCAGCACATCACCAGCACGAGCGCGCGCATCGCGGTCGGCGGCCACCACGAGCACACCCGCGAGAACCCGCATGGCTTTCAGTTCCACATCGGCTGTTTTGCGAGAGCGCTGGGCTGCGTGGCGGTGAGCGAGCCGTCGCTGGAATGGACCTGGTTTCCCGGCTACGCCTGGCAGATCGAGCTCTGCACCGGCTGCGCCGAGCATCTGGGCTGGCGCTTTGCGTCGTCCGATCACCATTTCCATGGCCTCATCCTCGACCGACTGGTCGAGCTTGCAGAGCTCACGGATGCGGCCTCATGATCGAGATCGAGCCATGAGCTGGCCCGCCTACCTCGACACCCATCGCTCGGGCGAGCTCGCTCGTCGGGTCGAGCAGGCGCTGGCGGGTCTGGCCTCATGCACGGTGTGCCCGCGCGACTGCCGGGTCGATCGGCTGGCCGACCAGAGCGCGCTGTGCAGGGTGGGCCGGAGCGCGCGCGTGGCCAGCTTCTTCCCGCACTTTGGCGAGGAGGACTGCCTGCGGGGCTGGAACGGCTCCGGCACCATCTTCTTCAGTTGGTGCAACTTGAAGTGCGTATTTTGTCAGAATTGGGAGGTATCGAACGAAGGCGCGGGCGAGGCCCTCGATGCGCGCGGCCTGGCCGCCCTGATGCTCGCGCTGCAGGGTCAGGGCTGCCACAACATCAACTTCGTCACGCCCGAGCATGTGGTCCCGCAGATCCTGGAGGCGCTGCCCTACGCCATCGAGGGCGGCCTGCGGGTGCCGCTGGTCTACAACACCAGCGCCTACGACTCGCTGCATAGCCTCGCGCTCATGGACGGGCTGGTCGACATCTACATGCCCGACTTCAAGTACTGGGATCCGCATCGCAGCGCCGCCATCCTCAAGGCCAAGGACTATCCCGAGCGCGCGCGGGCGGCCATTCGCGAGATGCACCGGCAGGTGGGGCCGCTCGCGGTGGGCGAAGATGGATTGGCCCGGCGCGGCCTGCTGGTGCGTCACCTGGTCATGCCCGAGGGCCTCGAGGACACGCGCGCCATCCTGGGCTGGCTGTGTCAGGAGCTGGGCGCCGACACCTACGTGAACGTGATGGATCAGTATGCGCCTGCGGGTCTGGTCCTGCGCCGGCCCGACAAGTATGCCGCGCTGAGCCGGATCATCAGCGCCGCCGAATGGGAGGGCGCGCTCGATGCGGCCCGCCAGGCCGGCCTGCGCCGGCTCGACCAGCGCAATCCGCACCCGCTTTTGCGGCACCGGCTGCATGTGATCTAGCACGGTGGTAGCATCGGAGCCGACTTCGCCTGACATTTCGAGGCGAAAAGGTGGCCTTCGCATGAGCCGTTTCAGGCCCGGCGACACACTGAAAGGACAAGGCCCCTGATGCCCGTGCGCCCCGTGCGCCCTCCGCTCCACCTGGTCATGACGCCGCCGCAAGGCCAGGCGGCCGCGCCCGCGCCGGTGACCCTGGAGTCGGCGTTTCGGAGCTACTCGGGCTACGTGGCCGCGATCGCGCACAAGCTGCTGGGCCGGGACGATGAGATCGACGACGTGGTGCAGGACGTGTTTTTGGCCGCGCTGCGCGGCCTGCGCAACCTGCGCCATCCGCGCGCCATCAAGCAGTGGCTGGCCACAGTCGCCGTGCGGGTGGCAACGCGGCGGCTGCGTATGCGCAAGCTCAAGGGCTGGCTCGGATTTGGCTTTGCGCGCGGCGCCAGCTACGAGGAGGTGGCCGCGCCCGGCGCGAGCCCCGAGCAGCGGGCGCTGCTCTGTTGCGTTTACGCGGCGCTCGACGATCTGCCGGTGGCCGAGCGCATCGCGTGGACGCTTCGCTTCGTCGAGGGCGAGCGGCTGGATGCGGTGGCGCGGCTGTGCGGCTGCTCGCTCGCGACCGCCAAACGACGCATTGCGGCGGCACACGCCGCCTTGGAGAAGGTGCTTCTGCATGAGTGACCTGGTAGACCGGATTGAGCGCGCACGCACCCAGATCCGACCGGACTGGTCGGACGAACGAGCACGGGCCGTGGAGCAGAAGCTGTCGCGCCGCGCGCGCCATCGAACCGCGTTGCGGGCCGGCCTGCTGGCCGGGGTCGTGATCGTGGTCGGCGCGGCCACCGGCCTGGCTGGGTGGCGCCTCTCGGCATCGCGGCCCGGGCGGGCCAGCAGCGAGCTGCTGCGCCTTGGCGACGGCTCCACCGTCACCGCGCTCGATCGGGCGAGCGTGGTGAGGCAGACCACTCCGGAGCCGGGGCGGGTCGTGCTCGAGCTGGTGCGGGGTGGCGCCCGGTTCGAGGTGGCGCACAATCCCAGGCGCAGCTTCCGGGTCGAGGCGGGCGACGTGGCGATCGAGGTGGTGGGCACGCGCTTCGTGGTCGAACGCGAGGACGAGCGGGTCCGGGTGACGGTCGAGCGCGGACGCTTGCGGGTGCGCTCGCGCGCGTCCGGCGCGTCGGTCGAGCTGGCCGAGGGCGAGAGCGCCTGGTTCCCGAGCCAATCGCCGGCGCCGCCGCCCGCCCGTGCGGTCGCGCCCGTGCCCGCTCCGGCCCCGCCGCCACCCGCCAGCGCACCTGTACCCGCGCCCGCACCCGCGCCCGCGCCCGCGCCGCGGCATCCGCGCACCTGGGGCGCTTACGCGCAGGATGGCGACTTCGACCGCGCCTACGAAGCGCTCCGGCGCGAGGGGCTGGGCGCAGTTGCCGACCAGCCCGCCGAGCTGCTCCTGGCGGCCGACGTGGCGCGCCTGTCGCGTCATCCCGCCGACGCGGTGGCGCCGCTTCGGCGGCTGGTCTCGGGCCACCCGCACGATCCGCGCGCGCCGCTGGCCGCCTTCACGCTGGGACGCGTGCTGCTCGAGGAGCTGGGCCAGCCGCGCGCGGCCGCCGACGCCTTTGCCGAGGCCCGTGCGCTGGCTCCCGAGGGGCCGCTGGCCGAGGACGCGCTGGCTCGCGAGGTCGAGGCCTGGTCGCGGGCCGGCGACGCCGCTCAGGCCCAGAAGCGCGCCCAGGATTACGAAGCCCAGTATCCCAATGGCCGCCGGCGCCGGGCGGTCCGCCGCTACGGCGGCCTGGAATGAGCACGCGCGCAGGCGCTCCCGCCCTGGCCCTGCTCTTGTGCACACGCGCGTACGCGCAGCCCACGCGGCCAGCACCGATTCGGCTCGAGATCGACGCCTGTGTGGCCGTACAGGCTGCCGAGGTGCGCCGCATCGTGGCCATCGAGCTCGGCGCGGCCGTCAATCCACCGGACGCGCCCGCGACCATCACGCAGGTGCGGCTTTTGTGCGAGTCCGGCCTCTATCTCCTGCGCATGGAAGATCCGGTCACTGGCAAATCGCTCGCGCGCCGCATCGAGCCGGCCGCCCTGGCGCCGAGCGCTCGCGAGCGGCTGCTCGCGCTCGCAATTGCGGAGCTGGTGTCGGCCAGCTGGACCGAGCTCGAGTGGAACCCCGAGCCGGCGGTGGAGCCGGCCGGCCCGCGCGCCACACCCGAGGTGCGGCAGGCTGCGCTCGAGGTCGTGCGCATCCGCGCTCCCCTGCCGGCGCCCAAGAGCTCGCTGCGCGTGGCGGCCGTGCTCGACGGACGCAGCTTTCCGTCCGGGCCCGACCTGCTCTTGGGCGGCGGGGTCCGGCTGGCGCAGGATCGGGGCTCGCATCTGACGCTTTGCATCGATGTTCTCGTCGATCGCGGCACCGCGCAGGTTCCCATCGGCGAGGTGGCGGTGGATACCGTGACCGCAAGCGCACGGGTACAGCTCGAGCAGCGCTTTGCCCTGGTGGCCCTGCACGCGGGCGCCGGGCTGCGCGCGGGCTGGGCTCAGCTCGAGGGGCGCACGCAGAGCCCGCAGGTGATGAGCGGTTCGGTGGCCGGGCCCTCGGGAGGAGTCCTGGGCGCGGCGGGCGCGCGGCTCGGCATCGCACGCCGGCTATCCCTGGAGGTGGTGGGCGAAGGCGGTTGGGTGCTGTTCCCAATCACCGGGCGCGTGGGTGGCGTGGGCAGCCACGATGTCGCGCTCGATGGCGCCTGGGTAGGCGCCCAGCTCGCGGTGGGGGTAATCTTGTAGGGGAGGCCTACTCGTGGACGCGCGGCGCGCCGGGGAGCGGACGCACCTTTTCGCGCTGGCCCTCTTGTGCCCACTCGCCGCCGCCTGCACCGAGGGACGGGTCCTGACCCCGCTCGATGGCGGCCCGAGCGACGCCCTATCGTCCAGCGATGCGGCCGTGGGCTGCAAGTACGTCGACATCCTGTTTCTCATCGACAACTCGCCCTTGATGGCGCCCAAGCAGCAGAAGCTGGCCATGGCTTTTCCGTCGTTCGTGGATGCGATCTACGATCGGCTGCCCGCGGGCACCGACCTGCACGTGGGCATCACGACGACGTCGTTTTACGCGGGCTCCACAGCCGACAACACGGTCAACTGTATGAGCACGTCGACGCCCGCTTACATCCTGTCGCGCTACATCAGGCCCCAGGACGGCAACGACGGCGAAAACGGCGGCCAGGGGCGCCTGTTCCAGTTCGCTGCCGTCACCTTTTTTGCAACCAACACGATATTCGACCGCCAGCCTCTCAAGATCTGGTTCAGCGGCGCCGCCGTGGCCGTCGGCGAGTCCAGCTCCGCCGTCCAGTTCCCGACCGCGGGCATCGCCTACACGGCCCATCCCGCCAACGCAGCCACGAATGCGCGCTTTTTCCGCGACCGCGGCTCGGTGCTGGCCGTGATCGCGTTGACCGGCGCGCCCGACAAGTCAATGGAGCCGCTTCCGACCTACCACGACATGCTGGCGGCGCAGAAAAGCCTGTGTGGCGGCGACGCCTGCATCATCACGGCCGGCATCATCGATCCCTGCATCACCATGAACAACAACATCCTGTGGCAGTTTCTGAACGATTTTGGCGAGCCGACGCTGTGGACCAGCATCAACGGGTCCGCGCAGCAGTACGCGCAGGTCGTGGGCGACGCGCTGGCGCGAGTGGTGTCGCAGACCTGCATGATCATCCCTACGCCTGGGTAAAGGTGAGAGGCTGCGAGTTCTTGCGGCGGCCCACGAGCCTTCCCGCTAGGCCTCGTGGGTGAGTCTCGCCTCGCCCCGACTCGCTTCGCTCGCGGGGCCCCTCGGCTCGACTGAGCCGTTTTCGCGCGCCGGACCCACTCCAGGGGTGGAGGGGCCCATCATGCGCGTCTACTCAATGCTTGTGCTCGGGGTTGGCCTGGGCGTGGCTGCATGCGGGCCCACGCAGACCGGAGGCGACAACGCGGGCAGCGGTGGCAGCGCGGGTGGCGCCGGCCACGTGGGCTCGGGCGGCGCGGGCGGGTACGGTGGCGGCGGCGGCGGTGGCCGGCCCGGCGATGGCGGCTCGATCGATCCGACCATGGATGCGCTCAACTGCGGCGTGCAGGATTTTCCCCTGCAGCGGCTGCCGCCCGATCTGCTCATCGTGCTCGATCAGTCGGGCTCCATGAGCGATGCGCCGCCCGCAGGCGGCGGCTCCAAGTGGACGCAGGTCACAGCCGCCATCAACCAGACGGTCATGATGTCGCAGGCCGACATCAAGTGGGGCATCGAGTTCTTCCCGACCGACGGCGGGTGCGGGGTGGCCGGGGTGGCGGTCCCGGTCGCGGCCATGAACTACGGCCCCGTCTCCAGCGCCATCGCCGCTCGCTCTCCAGGCGGCTCGACACCGACCCGCGACGCCATCCACCACGGCGCCGCCTATCTGGCCGGCGTGCCCGATCAAAATCCCAAATACATGCTGCTGGCGACCGACGGCGAGCCCAACTGCGGAAGCACGTCGTGCCCACCCCCGGGCATCATGATGGGCGGCCTGTGCTGCGTGTCGTGCGGGATGGGCTGCACCCAGTGCACGGGCGGCTCGGGCGGGCCTGACAACGCGGGCGCCGAGCAGGCGGTCACCGACGCGGCCAACATGGGCATCCGTACGTTCGTGATCGGTGTAGCGACCGATGCGGCCGCTGACGGCGTGCTCAACCAGATGGCCCAGAACGGGTTGGAGCCGCGCGTCGGCGGCCCGCCCTACTACTACCAGGCGGGCAGCCAGGCCCAGCTCGTGCAGGTGATCAACATGATCTCGGGCAGCATCGTCTCCTGCACCTTCCCGCTCACGATGCGCCCGCCCTATCCGGATCGGGTCACGGTGACCGTCGACGGGATGCAGGTGCCACGCGACACCTCGCACATGAACGGCTGGGACTTCGGCCCCGGAGACATGTCGATCGATTTCTACGGGATGTGGTGCAACCGGCTGCAGACCGGGGGCGCCATGAACGTGCACGCCATCTTCGGATGCCCGCCCATCGGCCGCTCGGGCGGCAGCAATCCGCCGGGGTTCTGAGGAGGAAGGAGGGGGACCGAGCAAGAGCAAGCAAGGCACTGTGTGCACCGGGCGGGGTCCGCCTGCCACATGTCTCACTGGCCTCCCCGTCGGCGGGCCTCGCCCGGTGACGCGCAACCGAGCGCGAAGCGAGTTTCGGCAGCGGGCGCGAGCGCTACTTCTTGCAGGTCACGTCAAAGGCAGGCTGGTACTTCTTGCCGTCCATGCTGAATTCGCCCCAGACATGGACCTCCTTGGGTCCTTTGGCCTCTTCCCAGGTGCGACCCCACATGGTCATGGCTCCCATGTGGCCTTTGCCTTCCCAGGTCACCTTCTCGCCCTCGGCCGCCGTGGCCATGTCCTCGCCCCAGTCGCCCATGTTGCCGACCGACACGCGGTTCCACTTCTTGGTGGCCGTGTTGTAGGTGCGGTACTCGACGAACTTGTACGGCATCGGGTTGTCTTTGGTCTTCTTCTCGGCGTAGCTGCCCACCATCCAGAACTTGTCGAGGTCGAGCTTCCAGGTCATGGTCGCGCTGGTCGCGTGAGCGGGGCCCATCATGCCCTCGGGCACCTTGCCGTCGCACTTCCAGGACCCGGCCATCTTCTTGGCCGCCTCCGCCACCTCGGCCGCCGGGGTGGGCGCGGGCGGGGCCGCTGGTTGTGCCCCTGCGCCCCCCGGTGCGGCCGGTTGCGCGGCCTTTTCCGCCGGTTTCTTGGCGCCGGCCGCGGCCGGCTGCTCGGTTTTCGTCTGCGCGCGCCCCAGCCCAGCCAGGCTGAGCACGAGCACGAGTGCCATCCCCTCAAGCGTGCATCTTTTCATGGGCATCCTCCTGCAAGAGGCCGCCAGCATACTTGATCGGAGCCCCAGAATGAATACACTTTGGGTCGTGATGTCGTCCTTGCGCTGCCGTCGATTTCGCAGGCCCCCCACCCGGTCCGGGTGTCGGGAGGCCGCAGTCTTCTGGTAGCGCAGCCTTTCGGACGCTCGGAGCCCGGTGCGGGGGCGCAGTTCTGGCCCCAAACAGTGGCTCTTTGCCGAGAGGTGTACGATGTCGACTCCGATTTCGATTTCAATCCTGAGCGCCGACGCGATTCGGCGCGCGCTCGCGGTTCGTGATCTGACCGACCCGGCCCAAGGTCCTCACGCCATGCAGGCGCTCTGCGAGGCCGCGATGGCGGCGCTGCGCACGGCCTGGGGCTCGGAGGTGATCGTCGAGCGCGCAAGCCCGATTGTCTCCATCGCCGACAACTACGATCGGCTGCATTACCCACCCGGGGCCGCGGCGCGCGACGCTCGCTACACGCGCTACGTGTGCGAAAGCGCGCTCCTGCGTGCCCACACCACGGCCATGATCCCGCCGCTCTTGCGTCGGCTGGCCCAGGAGCCCGCCGTCGCGCGCGACGTGTTGCTGGTCTGCCCGGGGCTGGCCTACCGGCGCGACTCCATCGATCGCCTGCACACCGGCGAGCCGCATCAATTGGATCTCTGGCGCATCTGCACCCGCCGCTCGCTCGGCACCGGGGATCTGCGCGCGATGATCGAGCGGCTCGTGGAGGTGCTTGTGCCCGGACGCGCTGTGCGCACGCTGGCGGCCCGCCACCCCTACACCACCGACGGGCTCCAGATCGATGTGCGCGCACACGACGGCGAGTGGGTCGAGATCGGCGAATGCGGGCTGGCCCTGCCGGCGCTCCTGGCCGAGAGCGGGCTTGCGGTTCCATCCTCGAGCGGTCTGGCGATGGGCCTGGGGCTCGACCGCATTCTGATGCTGCGCAAAGGGCTTTCGGACATCCGCCTTTTGCGCTCGACCGATCCGCGCGTGGCCGCCCAGATGCTGGACCTTCTGCCCTACCGCGAGGTGTCGGCCATGCCGGCGGTGCGGCGCGACCTGTCGCTGGCCGTGGATGTGGACGCGACGCCCGAGGATCTGGGCGATTGTGTGCGGGCCGCGCTGGGCCGGGAGGCCGACGTGGTCGAGAGCATCGAGCTTCTGTCGCAGACCGCTTACGATGCGCTGCCCGAGGCGGCGCGAGCGCGGCTCGGCATCGCGCCCGGCCAGAAGAACCTGCTCGTGCGCGTGACGTTGCGGGCGCTCGAGCGGACCCTGACCCATGAGCAATGCAATGCGCTGCGCGACCGCATCTATGCGGCCCTGCATCGCGGCACCGCCTGGCAGTGGGCTTCCGGTGGCTAGGCAGTTGGCCCGCGCGGAAAGCCGTGTTACGGGAAGATGATGCGACTCCGACCGGTCCTGGGGCTCGCGCTTTCCGCCGCCGCCTGCTCCACGCTCTCGGTCGAGAAGGTCGACCTGTCGGCGCGGCCGCCCAGCAACGTGGCGGTCTACCTGACCGTCGATCGGAGAGGCGAGCCCGTGTCCGGGCTGACCTCGGATCGGTTCCACCTGTCCGAGGACGGGCGCAACCTGCCGGCCCAGGACAGCCGGCAGACCCTGCTCGATCGGCGGCTGGTGTCCGAGCACGCGGTCCTGGTGCTGGTCGACATGTCGAGCGCGGCCACCAGCGCAAAGCTGGTCCCGCAGCTCGATGCGGCAATGGAGGCGCTGCAGAGGCGGCTCAGCCAGGAGCTCAAGGTTGCCATCTATGCGTTCGACGGCGCCGAGGATATCGTGCCCATCGTTCCGTTCCCGGAGCTGGCAGCGCTGACCGAAAAAGCGGACAAGCCAGAAAAGCCCGCCAAGCCGGCGCGCGGCCGGGGCGGCGCCAGCGCAGAGTCGCTGTCCGAGCTTTTGACTGCGGAGCCGACCGCGGAGACGCAGGGAAAGTCACAGCCGGCCGGCGAGACGCCGCACCTTGCCGATTTTCAGCAGCGCGATCCGTCCGCGAACCTGCACGGCGCGGTCAAGTCTGCGGTCGGCGAGCTCGAGGACGCGCTCGCGCGCTCGGGCAAACCGCTCCGGTTTGGCACCCTGGTCGTGATCGCGGCCGGCCCCGATCGGGCCAATCGGGTGTCGCGCGCCAAGATGCTCAAGGCAGCCCTGCGCAGCAAGCTCGACCTGTTCGTGGTCGGCTTAGGACCCGAGATCGACAAAGATGAGCTCAAGGACCTCGGCCGCACCGAGGCGCGCTTCGAGCTCGATTCGAACGGCGTCAGGCGAGCGCTGGAGGCGGTCGGCGAACGGATCCGTGCGCGCACGCGCCGCCACTACCTGCTCTCGTACTGCTCGCCCGCGCGGCGCGGCAAGCGAGTGGTGCGCATCGAGGCGGTGACGCCGGACGGCGCCAGCGGCAGCCTGGAGGCGCGCTTTTCGGCCGATGGGTTCAGGCCCCGATGCGACCCGAACCGGCCGCCCGATTTCACGCCGCCGCCCGAAGAGGCGCCCGAGATGGGCGAAGGACCGGCTCGGTAGCTGTCAGCGCGCCTGCTTGGCCAGACGCCGATCCAGCACGCGCCGCACCTCGTGCATCAGTCGATCGGGCAGGCACGGTTTCTCGACGAAGCCATCGAAGCCGGCTTTGCGGGCCTCGAGCTGGCGCTTGTGGGCATGTGCAGTCACCGCGATGACCGGAATGTCCCGGGTCCGGCGGTCGGCCTTGAGCTTCTGCGTGGCCTCGAAGCCGCTCATCACGGGCAGCGACAGGTCCATCACGATCAGATCGGGCCGGGTGGCCTGCGCTTTTTCCAGCGCCTCGGCGCCGTGCGTGGCCTCGCTGACCTCGAAGCCGAGCAGGCGCAGGAACTCGGCGTACATCTCTCGCGAGTCGGCGTAGTCTTCGACGATCAAGATTCGAGTTTTCGACATGGCACTCTACTGGTCGGCCTTTATTTTTGCACACGCGGCCGACGGGTCGCTGTCGGGCCCCTTACCGCGCGGTCGAGTCGCCTAAGGTCGGCGCTGGGCCCACATCCGACTGGATCTCCTTCGGTTTCGACGCGGCTCGCCGAGGCCAATCAGCGCCCCTGCTCAGCCCCGTCGCCGCGGCGGCACGGCGAAAAAGAGTGCGAGCGCGACACTGGCGCTGACGCTCGCGGCCACGTTGAAAAACGCGAGCGCGAAACAGAGGCCATACAGGAGGGGCCCGAACGCGTACTGGCGGCTGATGGCGCTCACGGCGGCCAGGTCCGCGCGGTCGTGCAAGAGTCGGCGCCCATGCGCCCCGTAGCGCCACAAAAGGTTGAACAGGATGGCGATGACAACGAAGGTCCCCGTGTAGACCTGAGCCGCCATGCGTTGCTGCGGATGCCCCAGGTACTCGGCCAGAAGTGCGGTCGGAAACGGAACCACCGTGATGCCCATCAAGAGCAGCAGATTGAACAGCATCAGGGCCTGGTTGCTGCGACGGATGTGCGTGAACAGACGATGGTGGTTCATCCACATGATGCCGATGGTCAAGAAGCTGTTGCCGAACGCGAGATAGGACGGCCACTGGCGGGCCAGCGCATGCGCAAGCGGCTCGCCCGCGGCCAGCTCGCGCGGCACCTTCAGCTCGAGCACCAGCAGCGTGATCGCGATTGCAAATACACCGTCGCTGAACGCTTCCAGTCGTGCAGTGTCGTGTGACTCCGCAGCCAATCGCGCTATCGTGCCTCGCTTGCGGGCGCGTTGCCAGATTATAGTTGTCCGTCATGGCCCTGCCCGAGATCCCCGAATTCGAGCGCGAGTGGACCGAATTCTTGAACGAGGTTCGCACGGCGCTGCCGGGCGTTCAGCTCCTGTTCGGCTTCCTTCTGGCGGTGCCCTTTACCGCCGGCTTTCACACACTGGGCCCGATCGTCCGCGTGGTCTACTTCGGCTGTTTTCTCACCACCACGGCCGCGTGCGCTTTCTTGATCGCGCCCTCGGTATACCATCGCCTGCACTGGCGACGCGACGTGCAGGACAAGGAGGAGATGCTCGAGATCTGCAATCGCCTCGCGATCGTCGGCGAGGTGCTGCTGGCGGTATCGATGACCTCGGTGGTCTTCTTCGTGAGCTGGTTCATCTACCCGCACTGGATCGCGGCCTGCGTGACCGGCCTGTCGAGCGGTCTGTTCTTCTGGCTCTGGTTCGTTCTGCCGCTCCGGAGGCGCGGCCATGAGCAGGGCCAGCCCGCCCGCTAGATCGCGGTATCATGCGCGCGTGCGATCGAACGCGGCTTTGTGCGGCCTGCTGCTGATTCAAGCGGTCGGCTGCCGCCACCCCGCACCGGCAGGCCAGGTGGTTTCATTTTCGAATGGCGACCGCACGCTGGGGGGAGTCCTGTTCCGGCCGCGCGGAGGCGGGCCCTTCCCGGCGCTGCTCTATAACCACGGCAGCGCGCCCGGAATGCTGAGCAACCAGGCCTTCGAGGCGATCGGGCCCAAGTTTGCGGCCCGCGGCTGGGCGTTCTTTGCACCCTACCGACGCGGTCAGGGTCTGAGCGCCTCGGCGGGGCCCTACATCGGCGACCAGATCGACGCCGCCGAGAAGAAAGGGGGCCTGGCTGCAGCGGTGTCGACCCTGGTGCGCCTGCACGCGACCGACCACCTTTCCGACCAGCTGGCCGGGCTCGCGTGGCTGCGCGCGGCGGACTTCGTGGACCGGCGCCGGATTGCGGTGGCCGGCAATTCGTTCGGCGGCATCCAGACCGTGCTGGGTGCCGAGCGCGAGCCCTACTGCGCCGCCATCGACGCCTCCGGCGGCGCCCAGAGCTGGGCAAGCGCGCCCGAGCTGCAGGCCCTGATGACGCGCGCGGTCCGCAATGCGCGCGCGCCCATCTTCTTCTTCCAGGCCCAGAACGACTACGACCTGTCGCCCACTCGGACCCTGTCGGCGGCCATGCAGGAGGCGGGCAAGCCGTTCGAGGTGAAGATCTATCCACCTTTTGGCCACTCGGCCGCCGACGGACACAGCTTTGCCTATCGCGGCAGCGACCTGTGGTTCGACGACGCGTTTCGCTTTCTGAATCGGTACTGTCGCCGGTAGGGAGGTTTCACCGCAGAGAACGCGGAGAGCGCAGAGAAAAAATAGACCATTCGCGGTTCAATTCTTGGTGCCCCCGGAGTCCCCCGGTGCGAACTCGGCGGCCGCCAGCTCGCCGACCAGGCGGTAGGCCAGGCGGCCCACCTGGGCCAGTCCCTGCGCGTTGATGCGGTTGGCGGTGTCCGTGTAGCAGTGATACTCCGCGTGCAGCCCGGTCGAGAAGAACAGCACCGGCCGCCCCTTGACGTGGAAGGGCTCGTGATCGCTGTCGCCGATGATGGTCTTGGGCTCGGTGAGCTTGATGCCCTCGATGTTGGCGCGCGCGAGCAGGCTCGAAAACTGAGGCGCGGTGGTGGTTCCCTGCACTTCCACGCCCTCGGCGCTGCGCAGCCGGCCGATCATGTCCAGATTGATCATCGCCACCACATCGTCAAGTGGGACCGGCGGATGCTCGACGAAGAATCGACTGCCGAGCAGGCCTGATTCCTCGGCCGCAAAGGCCACGAACAGAACCGATCGCGGCGGCCGCGCGGGGGCGCCCGCAAACGCCTCGGCGACCTCCAGGAGCCCGGCCACACCGGACGCGTTGTCGTCCGCGCCCGGGAAGATCACACCCGGCATGACGCCCCCGCACGAGCGCGTCCACGCGCGCGGGAAGCCCCTTCCGAGATGGTCATAATGCGCGCCCACCACGATCATTTCGCGCCACCTTTGCGGATCGGATCCGCGCAGAAGCGCCACCACATTGACGGCCGGAAAGGCTTTTCGGGCCAGCTCGGCCCGCAAAAGCACGGGCGGGCCGGTCCGGCCCGGACCCTCGCGCTCCAGATCGCCGAGCCCTCGATCCAGCAGCCGCTCGACCGCCCCGGCTCGGAGCTGAACCGCGACAATCCCGGCCGCGTTGCCGCCCCAGCGCCCCGCCACCAGCCGATCCTCGCTCCGCGAGGCCAGGATCAGGCCGACCGCGCCGTGCTGTCTGGCGTTTGCGATTTTTTCGGGAATCGCGCCCAGCCGAGCCGCTACTTTCCTGGTGTTCGGCAGCCGGTCCAGCACCACCACGATGCGGCCGTGCGCATCGATGTGGGCAAAATCGTCCCAATCGTGATCCGGATCGGTGATGCCAAAGCCGGCGTAGAGCAGTGGAGCCTTGACCGCCGAGCTGGCCGACCCGCCCAGGACCACGAAGTCCTCGCCCAGGCGCAGCGGTGTCGCACCCGCTACCACGGCTGCGTCGGCCACCCGCTGCTCGAGTGTCGCCGGGAAGCGCTGAAAGAACGTGCCGGCGCCGCCGGCCGGCTCCAGACCGTCCTGCCAGAGCTGGCTCGCGATGTACTCAGCGGCCTTGAGGATGCCGTCGGTGGTTACGCCGCGGCCCTGGAGCTCCTCGGAGGCCAGGTAGCGTACGTGCGCCAGCGCCTGCTCGGGCTCGATGCGGGCGCGCTCGGCGCTGATGACCCCGCGCGCATGCGCGGGCGCCGGTGCAGGCGTGGGTGTGGCGCGGGGAGTGCGCGCGCAGGCCGGGGCGTCGACCAGCGCGAGCAGCGCGAGCAGCCAGATCTGCACCGAGCGTTGCATGGGCATCATCCCGCCCCAGTGTAGCGCACCTGCCGTCCCCGGACGCCTCGCGCACCCGGTTGACACCTCAACCCGGAGCCAGTAGCATCGCTTCGACAAATTTGGACCAGATGGTTCACAATATGAAACCCACTGCATACCCCGGGACGCAGGCGGTCCAACGCGCGCTCAGGCTGCTCAAGGCCTTCTCGGTCGCCGGACCCGAGCTGCGGCTGATGGAGCTGGCGCGCGACGTCGGGCTCAACAAGACCACGACATTTCGCCTGCTGACCGCGCTCGAGAGCGCGCAGATGATCGAGCGCACACCGGCGGGCGACTCCTATCGCCTGGGACCCGAGCTGCTGCGCCTGGGCAGCCAGGCCCTGGGCGCCAGCGGGCTGCGGGCGGCCTCGAGCGCGATTCTGCGGGCGCTGGCGGTAAGGACTCGCGAGACTGTCACGCTGGAGGTGCTGGTGGGCGACCAGGTGCTCATCCTGGACGAGCTGGTGGGCGGCCACGTCGTCGCGGCCATGCCGTCCCTGGGCACGCGCTGGCCCGCCCATGCCACCTCGACCGGCAAGGTGCTGCTGGCCTACCTGCCGGAAGCCGACCTCTCGGCCTGGCTGGGTCGGCGCCTGGACGCCTGGACCGCGCGCACGATCGTCGAGCCAGGGGCGCTTGTGCGCGAGCTCGCACGCGTGCGCGCGCGCGGCTACGCCACCTGCGTCGAGGAGCTGGAGCCCGGCTTCGTGGCGGTCGGGGCCCCGGTGCGCTCCGCCGCCGGTGCCGTGGTGGCAGCGATCAGCGTCGGGGGGCCCAAGAGCCGCCTTTCGCCGGCCACGGTCCGGGCCATTGCGCGCCGCCTGCCGCCGGCGGCCGACCAGATCTCAGAACGGCTGGGCTGGCGCCGGCCGCGCGGACAGAGAGGCCAGGCATGAGCACGACCATGAGCACAAAAACCCAACCCGCGCGCTACTACACCGACCCGGACTGGTTCGAGCGCGAGCTGGGCTCGATCCACTACCAGATGTGGCTCTACGCGGGCCGGAGCGAGCGCATTCGGGCGCCCGGCGACTACTTCCTGTTCGAGCTGGGCCGGGCCAGCGTGCTCATACTGCGCGACCAGGCCGGCGAGATCCGTGCTTTTCACAACGTGTGCCGGCACCGCGGGACCCTGCTGTGTACCGAAGCCGAGGGCCAGCTGCCGGGCCGCATCCGCTGCCGCTATCACGCCTGGACCTACCGGCTCGACGGCACGCTCTCGAGCGCCCCCCACATGGACGACCTCGACGGCTTTGCGCTCGCCGATTACCCGCTGCGCGAGGTTGCGAGCGCCACCTGGGCCGGCCACATCTTCGTCTCCCTGGCCGAAAAGCCCCTCCCCTTCGCGGACCACCTGGCGAGCCTCGACGTCCGCTTCCGCAACTGGAACATGGAAAACCTGCGCGCGGCCTGCCGGCGAACCTACTCGCTACGCGCCAACTGGAAGCTCATCATCCAGAACTATCACGAGTGTCTGCACTGTCCGATCGCGCATCCGCAGCTCAACCGGCAATCGCACTACCTGAGCGGTGAGAACGAGCCCCCGCAGCCGACCTATCTGGGTGCGCGCATGGCCCTGCGCGACGGCGTCGCGACCCTGAGCACGAGCGACCAGCCGCGTCGGGCCCCGCTCGCGGGCCTGACCGCCGACGAGCGCCGGCACGTCTACTACTACGCCATTTTGCCCAACTTCCTGCTCAACCTGCACCCGGACTATGTGGTCACGTTCCGGCTCAACCCGCAGGCGGTGGACCGCACCGAGATCGTCTGCGAGTGGCTGTTCGAGCGCGCGCAGGCCGCCCGGCCCGACTTCGATCCCTCCGACGCGATCGAGTTCTGGGACACCACCAACCGCCAGGACTGGGAGCTGTCGGACCTGGCCCAGCGCGGCATCGGCTCGCTGGGCTACCAATCCGGGCCCTACTCGAACCGAGAAGGCCTTTTGGCAGCGCTCGATCGGTGGGTGCTGGCGCGCGTGGGCGGGAGCGCGCCGTGAGCCGGCGTTACGACGACATCGTCATCGGAGCCGGTCACAACGGGCTGGTCACCGCCGCCTACCTGGCGCGCGCGGGCCGCAAGGTGCTGGTGCTCGAGCGCCGGCACGTGGTGGGCGGAGCCGCCGTCACCGAGGAAATTTTTCCGGGCTTCAAGTTCTCGGTGTTCTCGTATGTGGTGTCGCTGCTCCGGCCCGAGATCATCCGCGAGCTGGATCTGCCGCGGCACGGGCTGGAGATCCTTCCGCTCGACGGCACCTTCACGCCCATGCCCAACGGCGACTATCTGTGGCGCATGAACGACCACGCGCGCACGCGGCGCGAGATCGCTCGTCACTCGCGGCTCGACGCTGAAGCCTACGACGAGTACGGCAAGGCGATGGTCGAGATGGGCCGCTTCGTCAAGCCCATCCTGAGCATGACGCCGCCCGACCCGACCTCGCTGCGCTGGTCGGCGCTCCGGGATCTCATGTCGCTGGCACGCCGCTTCGGGCGCCTGTCCCTCGACGACAAATACAACCAAGTCCAGCTCATGACCATGAGCGCGGTCGACCTGCTCGATCAGTGGTTCGAGACCGACGTGCTCAAGGCCACCATGGCCGCCTCGGGCATCATCGGGACCTTCCTCGGCATCCGCTCGCCCGGAACCGCGTACGTGCTGCTCCATCATTATATGGGCGAGATCGATGGCGCCTTTCGCTCCTGGGGCCTGCCGCGCGGCGGCACCGGAGCCATCTCGAACGCCATCGCAGCCGCGGCGCGCGAGGCGGGCGCCCAGATCCGCACCCAGGCCCCCATTGCCAAGATCCTCGTCCATAACGGTCGCGCCACCGGCGTGGTGCTCGAGAGCGGCGAGGAGATCCGGGCGCACGTCGTGGCCTCGAGCGTGGATCCGCGGCTGACCTTCATGAAAATGGTGGGCGCGGAGCATCTGCCCGGCGACTTCGTCGAGGACATCGGCCGCTACAAGTTCCGCGGCTCCTCGGGCAAGGTCAACCTGGCGCTGGACGGGCTGCCCGACTTCACGAGCCTGCGCGGGCCGGGTCCGCATCTGCGGGGCGCCATCTCCATCTCGCCCAGCGTCGACTACATGGAGCGCGCCTACGACGAGGCCAAGTATGGCCGCTACTCGCGTCGCCCCTACATCGACATCGTGATCCCGAGCCTGACCGATCCGCAGGTGGCGCCGCCGGGCAAGCACGTGATGTCGTGCTTCGTTCAGTATGCGCCCTATCACCTCAAGGAGGGCAGCTGGGACGAGAAGCGCGAGGAGTTCGGCGATGCCGTGGTCGAGACCGTGGCCGAGCACGCGCCCAACTTGAAAAAGCTCATCCTTCACCGCCAGGTGCTGACGCCGCTCGACATCGAGCGCAGCATCGGCATGACGGAAGGCAACATCTTCCAGGGCGAGCTGACGCTGGAGCAGCTGTTCTTCTTGCGCCCCGCGCCGGGCTGGGCGCAGTACCGCACGCCCATCCGCAACCTCTACATGTGCGGATCGGCCACCCACCCGGGCGGCGGCATCATGGGTGCGCCGGGCCGCAACGCCGCCCTGCGCATTCTGGCCGAGCAGCGGTCGAGGGGGCGACCATGACGGCGGCACGCGTAGACGCGCGCGCGCGCGACGTGGTGATCATCGGGGCCGGGCACAACGGCCTGGTGGCGGCGGCCTACCTGGCCCAGGCGGGCCTCAAGCCGCTGGTCCTGGAGCGGCGCGACCTCATCGGTGGGCGCGCGGTCACCGACGAGATCCATCCCGGCTTCCGGTGCCCGGCGCTGTGCCACTCGGCCGGGCCGCTCGACGGCCGCATCGCGCGTGAGCTCGATCTGGCGCGGCATGGGCTCGAGTGGCTGGCGCCCGAGGTGCGCGTGCTCGCGCTGGCCCCCGATGGCCACGCGCTTGCGCTGCACGACGATGCGGCCCGCACCGCCGCCGGCCTGCAGCCGCTGTCGGCGCGCGACGCCGCCGCCTACCCGGAGTTCGCAGCCTGCTTCGCGCGCCTCGGGGCTGCGCTGCGGCCGCTGCTCGCGATGACGCCGCCGACGGCCGCGCGGGCGGGCGCACGCGACCTGTGGAAGCTTTTGACCCTGGGCCGCCGCCTGCGCGGCTTGGGCAAGAAGGACCTGTTTCGGCTGCTCCGCTTCGCTCCCATGGCGGTGGCCGATCTGGCTGCCGAATGGTTCGAGAGCGAGCTTTTGCGCGCGACCATCGCTGCGCGCGGGATCTTTGCCAGCTTCGCGGGCCCGTGGTCGGCCGGCACCGGAGTCGCCCTCTTGCTCCAGGCCGCTCACGATGGCCATGCCACCGCGCCGGCCGCGTTCGCGCGCGGCGGCATGGGCGCAATCAGCCAGGCCCTGGCCGCCTCGGCGCGCGCGCTGGGCGCCGAGATCCGCACCGGCGCGGCGGTTTCACGCATCGCGGTCCGCGACGGGGTGGCGCACGGCGTCGTGCTCGCGAGCGGCGAGGAGATCGCGGCCCGGGTCGTGGTTTCGGACGCCGACCCGCGCTCGACCTACCTTCACCTGCTCGACGGGGCCTGCCTGAGCCCCGACTTCACGTCGAAGATGCGCAACTACCGGTCGGTGGGCACGGTGGCCAAGGTGAATCTCGCGCTGTCCCGACTGCCGCGCTTTAGCGCGCTGGCCCCGGCCGGGCCCGAGGGCGCGCGGCTTCTCAGCGGCCGCATCCACATCGGGCCCGACATCGACTACCTGGAGCGGGCCTTCGACGCGGCCAAATATGGCGAGCCTTCGGCCGAGCCCTACCTCGACCTGTGCATTCCCACCCTGCTCGACCCCGGGCTGGCGCCCGCGGGCGCGCACGTGATGTCGATTCACGCTCAATTCGCCCCCTACGCGTTGCGGTCGGGCGACTGGGCCGCGCGCACAGACGCCCTGGGCCGGCAGGTCCTGAAAACACTGGCCACCTATGCGCCCGATCTACCCGAGCTGATCGTGGGCGCGCAGGTGCTGACGCCGGTCGACCTGGAGCAGCGCTACGGGCTCGCCGGCGGCCACCTGCTCCACGGCGAGGCAGCTCTGGATCAACTGTTTGCGTTTCGGCCGCTCATCGGGTGGGCGCAGTATCGCAGCCCTATCGCCCGCCTTTATCTGTGCGGCGCGGGAACCCATCCCGGCGGGGGCGTGACCGGGCTGTCGGGACGAAACGCGAGCCGCGAGATCTGGAAGGACCTGAGGAGCTGACCAGTCATGCCGATTGGAACTGCCTTTCACGAGCGAACCTTCGCGCTGTGCCAGAGTCTGAGCTACCGGGACTGGTCGGGGTACTACACGGTGAGCTCGTACGAGCCCAGCCACGAGCACGAGTACAACGCCATCCGGAGCGCGGCCGCGCTCATCGACGTCACGCCGCTCTTCAAGTATCTGATCTCGGGACCCGACGCCACCCGGTTCGTGGACCGAATCATCACGCGCGACCTGTCGAAGGTCGCGGTGGGCCAGGTCATCTACACGCCCTGGTGCGACGAGTGGGGCAAGATCATCGACGACGGCACGGTCTCGCGCCTGGGTGAAAACCTGTACCGCTGGACCGCCGCCGAGCCCAACCTGCGCTGGTTTTGGAGGAACGCGCCCGGCCTGGACGTGAAGATCGAGGAGGTGTCGGAGCGGGTGGCCGCGCTGGCTCTGCAGGGGCCGACCTCGGCGCGCCTGCTCAAGCGGGTCGCGGAGGCTGACCTCGACGGGCTCAGGTACTTCCGCGTGACCAGCGGCAAAATCGCGGGGGTCCCGGTCGACATCTCGCGCACCGGCTACACGGGCGACCTGGGCTACGAGATCTGGGTGCCCTGGGATGGCGCGCTCGCGGTCTGGGACGCGTTGATGGTGGCCGGGGCGGCGTTCGATCTGCATCCAGCCGGGATGCTCGCGCTCGACGTCGCGCGCATCGAGGCCGGGCTGCTCCTCATCGATGTCGACTTCGCGAGCTCGCGCAAGGCGGTGATCGACGCGCAGCGCTACTCGCCCTGGGAGCTCGGCCTCGGCCGCCTGGTCGCGCTCGACAAGCCAGCCTTCGTGGGCCGGCAGGCGCTTCTGGCCGAGCGAACGCGCGGCCACGCCCGCGAGACGGTGGGGCTGGAAATCGACTGGCCGTCGGTCGAGGCGGTCTACGAGAAGGTGGGCCTGCCGCCGGCGGTGTCGCCGATCGCCTCGCGGGTCGCGGTGCCGGTCTACCGCGGCGGCGCGCAGGCGGGCCGCGCCACCTCGACCACCTGGTCGCCTACGCTGAAAAAGCTGATCGCGATTGCTCTGGTGGCGCGCGAGCACGCGAGCCCGGGCACGCGGCTCGAGATGGAGCTCACCGTCGAAGCGGTCCGCTACCGGGTGCACGCGACGGTGACCAAGACACCGTTTTTCAACCCGCCCCGCAAGACCAAGACCCCGCCCGATTAACGCGAGCCGGCCGCTTCTAGATCGCCCGCGCCCGCAAGCGCCAGAACGGCCGCTCGCGCCCAAACGCCAGGCGCGCGGCCCAGGTGGTACCCAGCTGCCGGACCTCGGCCGCCGTGAGCGGCCCAACCGTCGCCACAAAGCCGGCAGCCCGATACCGCGGCAGGACCTCGCGCAGCAGGCGCTCGCGCTCGAGCGGAGCCAGGGCACCTGCCGTCGTGGGGTCGCGCTCCGCGTAGGCCATCACGACCTCGAGCCGCGCGCCCGGGCGGCACAGGCCGCGCACGCCCGCCAGCACGACTGGATCGGGCTGTGCGACCGCCCGCAGCAGCGAGCCCCACGGCAACAGGATGGTCACGCGCGTCGCCAGACCAGCCAGCTCGGGAGGCAGGGCCTCAGCGGTGGCGTGCACGAACAGCGCGTTCGAGGCTCCACCGCGAGCCGGTTTGCGCCCGGCCCGGCGCGAGATCTCGGCCAGGTTGTCGGCATTGCTGTCGACGCCAACACAGAATCGAGTCGGCTTTGCGCGCGCGCTGCGGTACACGAACCGGCCGTCGCCGGTCCCGATGTCGACGGCGAGCTCGCGGGCGCCGACTGCCGACAGCCGCTCAAGCAGCTATCAGCGGTCCACCCAGTGCTTCACGCGTCCGGCGACGACGTACATAGCCTACAAGCTTGCGACGATATCCCGGGGCGTCAAGCCGGCTCCGCCCAGCACGTCCCGGCCAAGAGCTCCGGCGTCGCCGCCACAGCAGCCTCACCCACGGGGCTGCCGTCGGGCCTGACGACGACGCCGGTCATTTTCTTGATTGCCGTTGCAGAGATGCCTCGCGCCTTGTTCAAGTCCCATGCCAGCAAGCGCGCGCGCTCGGCGCCCGATCGACGCTGCGCAACTTGCACCCGCCCAGCTCGGCCGGTTGGGCAAGTTGCCCGGACCGCTCGGAAGGGCCGCCGCCAGGAGATTCAGCGCGTGCGACGACACAATGCGAGCGGGCGTGCAGTGGTTGCGCGCGCGCCCGTTGATCCTGTGGCGGCGCTCCAGCGCCCGCGACACCGAGAGGCTGCGCAACCTGCGCAAGCGGGTCCCGCACGCTCAGCGTGCGTCCCCGGCCCGCTGCGCACGCATCCTTCGGGGCCAGGCGTCCCCAGGGTGATGCGTCCGACGATACAAGCCACGCGCGTGCGCGCTCAGGGAGGTGGATCCGGCGCGCCGGACCGTCAGTCGGGCGCCGCCCCCGACTCGGACTCGTCGACCTTGGGCTCCGGCTCTGCCGGTCCCTTCTTGCGGGGCCGGGGATGCGGATGCTTGCGGGGCGCGGGCTCACCCGCGACATGCGCGGGCGGCCCCGCCAACGACACCAGCCCGGCCACGCTGCCATGTGTGGGCTGGCGGAGCGGCCACTGCACGATCAGCGGCTCGGGATCCCAGTAGACCTCGGGCAACTCGCTCGACGGGCGGATCGAGATCGAGAAATACAAATGCGGCCGCGCGTTCCGCGAGCCCGTGTCGCCGACCAGACCGATCACGTCCCCGGCCTTGACGTGCACGCCGGGCCCGATCCCGCGCGGGATCGCGGCCAGGTGGTAGTACTGCGTGAACACCATGCGGCCCCAGTGCGAGAGGCGCACATAGACGTCGGCGTGCTCGTCGCCGGAGCCGCGGTGCACGCGCTCGACCACGCCATCGTGTGCAGCGTAGACATGCTCGCCCCACAGCTCACCACCCAGATCGATACCGCACCGGTTCTTGCTGCGACACTGGGAGGGGCGGTCCGCGGGCCGCTCGGGGCCGAAGATCCGCCGGTCGGCGACCGGTGCGCGACGGAGCGGACCGGGCAGAGGATAGACCCAGCTGGCCTGCGCGAACTCGGCCGACCAGAAGGCATCGCTGGGCGGCCAGGGCGGCCCGAACGGCCTGGGCCCGGCCGCGTCCGTTACCAGATCGGGCGGAGGCCCGGAGACAATCGATCCGGCCGATGGCGCCTGGCGAGAGCGCGACAGCACGATGAACCCGATGACCGCCAGGCCCGCCAGCCCTGCCATCACCTGCCACCGCCGCCGCGCGGCCCTGTGTGCGCGCCGGACCGCGCGCATGCTGGCTTGCAGGCAGGACTCCGAGCAGTGCACGCGCCGGACCGGGCCGCTGACGAGCACGAACCGTTCGTCTTCGTCGAGGGTGTTACCGCAGTTGAGGCAGGTCGCAGCCAAAGTTACTCTCTCAGCGTCAGTCTCCCGAAGGCGAGGAGGCGGCAGAAGAGGCAGGCTCCTTGTCGGCCGGGCTGGCCTCGCTCTTGGCAGTCTCGCCCTTGGCCGGCTCGGTCTTGGCCGGCTCGGTCTTGGGGTTCTTGGCGTTCTTGCTGAGCGCTTCCGCCGCTTGCTTGCGCTTCGCTAGCGCGCGCTTGTGGGCCGGCTTGAGCGGCGCCGAGCCCAGAGGAACGCCCGGGTTCGCCACCGTGGTCACCAGGCCCACCGCGCTGCCCTCGAAGGGGATGCGGAGCGGGCACAGCGCGATGAGCGGTTCCGGATCGATGTACTGCTCGGGCCAGTCCGGTGCCGGCCGTACCGAAATCGTGAAATGAAGGTGCGCGGTCGACTCCTTGACGCCGGTGTCGCCGAGCAGGCCAATCACGTCGCCGGCCTTGACCGGAACGCCGGGTGCAAGCCCGCGCGGGATGGCGGCCAGATGGAAGTACTGCGTGAACACGGTGCCGCCGCGATGCGAGAGGCGAACGTAGTGGCCGCCGCGCTCCTCGTTGGGAGCGCGCTGCACGCGATCGACCACGCCGTCGTGCGCAGCGTGGACGTGCTCGCCCCAGATCTCGCCGCCGATGTCGACGCCACAGTGGCCATTGCGACATTCGATCGGGCGATCGCCCGGTCGGTCGGCGCCGAAGACGCGCCCATCGCTCTGCGGCATGCGGCGGAACGGCCCCGCCAGCGGGTGGATCCAGGCGTCGTGACCCAGCTCGTTGAGCCAACTGGCCTCGGTCGGCGGCCACACGGGCCCGAACCATTTGCCTTGTCCCAATGCGCTCGCGTACCCGGCGGCGGGTCCAGACGAGGCGTGGACGCGCGGCGGCCCCAGCCCCTGGTGCGGGGTCAGGATGGCCCCGACCAGACTCACGCTGACCGCGAGCCTTCCGGCCCGGCGGCGCCTGCTCTCGGAGCGGGCGCTCATGGTTTCGCGCACGCGCGCACGCAAGCAGTCGTCGGAGCAGAAGACGGTGACAGACGATCTCGCCATGTGCACGAAACGGCGCCCGCGCAGAGGTCGCTGGCACTTTTCGCATAGCGAGGCCGCGACCTCGGTCGTGTCTGAGGAATAGTCGTCCTTCATCTTCTGCGCCTGTTTCAAGGTGCACCGATCGAGACAAGATCTCAAGCAAGTTTCGCGCTAGCTCGGGCGCATGTGATTCCGATACGTTCGCGCCCCGCGACCCTCCGAAAGCCGGAGACTCGTGACACCGCGGTCTCTTATTTTTGTAGACCGCCCGCGCGTGCACGAATTGCGCCATCTCAGCGCCGGCCGAGAAAACGCGGCCATTCTATCCACGTGCCCGTTGAACTCGTCCCCGACCCTGCATAAGCTCTCGCGATGGTCCACCTCAACCTCGCCCGGATGTTCGACTACGTCGACCAGGTCATCCGCTCGCGCGGAACGGTCGCGTCGGGCATGAAGAAGATCATCGGTCGGTGCCGACGCAGCGCGCCCGATCCCGACTGGAAGCGCTTTCTGGAGATCGATTTCGCGAGCGATGTGGAGCGGCTCCGGGAGTGGCTCACGCGGGTCTTCGCATCGCCGCCGCCAGCGGACCAGACCGGTCTCTGGTTCGGGCTGTGCACGCCGGTGCTGGAAGGCGGCAGCGTGTGCGACCTGCGCGTGCACGCGGCGGTCTATGACTCGGAGAATGCGGAATGGCCCTGCTGGTTGAATTGGGAGCCCAGCGAGCCCTACGCCCGCTCGCAGGCTCTGGCCAGTATCTATCGGATTGCCTATCGCAGCGAGCGCGCCGACTACCTGGGCAACAATGCGGAGTACCCGCTGTGCCTGGGCTACGCGGGTCTGGCCCTGCGGTCGGTTTTGAGTGGAGTCGATCCGCCCCGCGTGGTCGCGGGCGCCAACCAACGGGTCGCCTTGCTGGGCTGGGACGGCGGCGGCGATCAGCTTTACATCGGAGCGGTGCGCAAAGACGGTTTTCGCGTGGCGAAAACCGCGCACGCGCTCGAGCCCTTGCGAGCCAAGCCGATGATTCCGACGCGCCCGGAGCGCGCTCAGCGCAAGAAATCGGGTCGCAGGAGCTGACTCAGAGGCCGGCCGCGGCGGTCCGGGGAACCTGCTGGCCGGGCGGTTGTCTGCAGAGGTCATGGGAGATTTTCGCCATGCCGTGCGCAGCCTGCGCCGGCAGCCGGCCTTCACCGCCATTGCAGTCACCACCTTCGCGCTCGGCATTGGGATCAACACCGCCATCTTCTCAACCGTCCATACGGTCATCCTGCGCCCGTTTCCACAGATTCCGAACGCAGATCAGGTGGCCTGGCTGTTCGAATATGCGGGCAAGGTCGATGACGAGCGCGACGCGGTCGAGCTGGCCAACCTCGCCGACTGGCAGCGGCAGTCGCGCTCGTTCGACGCCATCGCGGGCATGATGTTCGCTCGTTTCACCATGACCGGCGCGGGTGCGCCCGAGCGGGTGCACGGATTTCAGGTCACGGCCGCGTTCTTCGACGTGATGGGGATCCGGGCGCAGAGGGGCCGCGTCTTTGGCGCCGATGAAGATCGCCCGGGGCAACCGCCCGTCGTGGTGCTCACCGACGCCTTCTGGCGGCGCCGCCTGGGCGCGGATCCACAGGTGGTCGGCAAATCGCTCGTCTTCGAAGGTCTCTCCTTCACCGTGATCGGCGTTTTGCCGCCTGGGTTCTACTTCCCGCGCGATCGGTCCGAGTACGGCCCTCAGTTCTACGTGCCCCTGGCCGCGCGGCCCGAGGACTGGGCCGATCGGGTGCATCCAGCCGCGGCTGTGGTCGCGAGCCTCCGGCGCGGCGTCACCACCGAGCAGGCCAACGCCGAGCTCATGGTCATTGCCGAGCGACTCGAGAAGCAGTATCCCGAAACCAACCGCGGCATCCGCGTCCACGCCATCCCAATTCAGAAGCTCTTTACCGCGCGCGCGGGCACGCCCTTCTTTGCACTGTTTCTGGCGGGCGGCTTCGTGCTGCTCATCGCCTGCGCAAACGTGGCCAGTCTCCTGCTGGCGCGCGGAACCGCGCGCGAGCGTGAACTGGCCGTGCGGCAGGCGCTGGGCGCGAGCCGGGCGCGCCTGGTCCGACACCTTTTGGTGGAGAGCCTTCTGGTAGCGACGCTGGGCGCCGTGGTGGGGGTCGCTCTGGCCCATGTCAGCCTGGCGGTGCTGGTGTCCAATCTGCCCGACGCGATCACATTCGAGATCCCGCGCTTCCGCGATCTCACGATCGAGGGATGGGCGCTTGCATTCGCGCTTACGATCGCGGTCGCAAGCGGCCTCGGTGCTGGCATCCTGCCCGCGCTCCGGCTTTCGCGCACACGCTTTCATCAGGCGCTGCAGAGCGGCGCGCCCGGGGTTGCGCGCGGGGGCCGCCGGCTGCACGGCGCCTTCGTGGTCGCGCAGGTCGCGCTGTGCGTGGTCCTACTCGGCGGAACCGCCACCCTTGGACGCTCGTTCCGAGCGGCGGTGCGCCTTCCCATGGGAACCGACACCCACGGCGTGCTCACGCTCGCGCTGCCGCTGGCAGGCGAAGGGCCCGCCGACTGGCTGCGCGCGACCAACCAGCTCCTGGGTCGCGTGACGGCGCTGCCTGGTGTGGAGCACGTGGCCGGCGCCTGGGGTCGCCCCATCGCCAACGATCGGGCGCCTGCGCCCAAATTCACGGTCGAGGGACGGCCGCCGCCGCCGGCGGAGGAGGTTCCCTGGGCGTCCTGCAACGGGGTCACGCCCGGCTTCTTCAGCACCCATCGCATTCCGCTCCTGCGCGGTCGTGCGTTTTCGTCCGTGGATGGCGAAAAGGGTCCTTACGTGGTCGCGGTCAGCGATGCCATCGCGCGACGTTTCTTCCCCGGACAGGATCCGATCGGCCAGCGCCTGCGCTTCGAAGATCGCACCTGGGCAATCGTCGGTGTGGTTGGCGACGTGTTCGGCCGTCGCAAGCTTTCCGGCACCCAGTCCGTGGGCGAGCTCTATGTTCCCCTGGCCCAGATGCCGCCGCCCTACCTGTATCTGTCCATCCGCGGCCAGACCACGGCCGAGGCCGCGCGCGCCACCATCCGGGCCGTCGATCCGCGCCAGGTGATCGAGCAGGCCGATACCATGCAGGCGCTGGTCGAGCGCATGTGGGCACCCGAGCGGCTGCTCATCGGCCTGGGTCTGGGGTTCGCCGGGCTCGCCCTGCTGCTGGCCTGGACTGGAATGTACGGCCTGGTCGCCTACTCGGTCAGCCAGCGCACCCGCGAGATCGGCATCCGCATGGCCATCGGCGGCTCGAGCGGCGCCATCGTGGGTCTGCTCGCGCGGCAGACCCTGCGCTACGTGGCGGCCGGCGGCGTGATGGGCGCTGGCCTCGCCCTGTTGCTCGTGCGCGGCTTGCATGCGGTATTCGCCCTGCCCGCGGTCGGAATCGCGCTGCCCCTGCTGGCCGGCATGGGAGTGCTCGCGCTGGCCGCGCTCCTGGCCGCGCTCATCCCGGCGTCGCGCGCGACCAAGGTCGATCCGGTGGTGGTCCTGCGAGCCGAGTAGATCGTCCATTCATGATAAAATGAAAACGGCTGTTCGTCTTTACGTGCGTGGTCCGTCTGATCCCGCGCGTTGCTGCGCTAGCATCGTCGGAGCCGCCGGGGGAGCTTCGATCAGATCGGAGGCAAAAATCTCACGGGTTCGAAGCCTACGCCGCCCGGGCAGTCGGACACCGAGGCCGGCCCGACCGCTGTCATGACCCACGAGACCGGGCAGCTTCAGCAGCTGGTACCGGACGAGGCGGCACAGCCGATTCGCCCCCCTGACCCGTGAGACGCGGCGCCGACGCCGTCATCGACGCCGCTTGACCAGACCGTAGGCGCGCAGCTTGCGCCATAGCGTGTTGGGCGCGATTCCGAG
The DNA here is from genome assembly GCA_035258845.1 of Polyangia bacterium. Lineage (GTDB taxonomy): Bacteria > Myxococcota_A > Polyangia > JAHFDS01 > DATFWX01 > DATFWX01. The sequence continues at coordinate 28,005 of DATFWX010000293.1, forward strand.
CCGCTCCGCGGTCTCCCTGCGGCTGCCCCGGCAACGATCGAGGGTCTTGAGGATGTGCTGCCGCTCCATCTCGGCCAGCGGCACGATGTCGTCGCTCGCGATCGCGCGCGGGCCCAGGCCCAGCATCTCGGGCGGCAGGTCGGTCTCCTCGACCTTGGGCTTGCCCTCGGCCAGCACGACCGCACGTTCCATCGCGTGCTCGAGCTCGCGCACGTTGCCAGGCCAGGAGTAGGCCAGCAGGCGGTCGAGGGCCGGGGCCGAGAGCGAGCAGGGCCCGCAGTGGTAGGCCGCGCAGGCGCGGCGCAAAAACGCGTGCGCGAGCGGCAGGATGTCGGGCCGCCGCGCGCGCAACGGCGGTACCTCGATCGTGACCACCTTGAGGCGGTAGTAGAGATCCTTGCGAAAGCTCTTGCTCTCGACCATCTCGTCCAGATCCCGGTTCGTGGCCGCCAGGATGCGCACGTCGACGGCGCGGCTGTCGGTGGAGCCGACGCGGCGGACTTGGCGATCCTGGAGAACCCGCAGGAGCTTGACCTGGAGGGCGAGCGCGATCTCGCCCACCTCATCGAGCAGCAGCGTGCCGCCCGCAGCAGCCTCGAACAGGCCGGCGTGGTCGCGGTCGGCGCCGGTGAAGGCTCCCTTGGCGTGACCGAAGAGCTCGCTTTCCAGGAGCTCGGCCGGAAGGGCGCCGCAGTTGACGGCGACAAAAGGCCCGGGCGCGCGTGGCGATCGCGCGTGCATGAAGCGAGCGACCCGCTCTTTCCCCGACCCGCTCTCGCCGGTCAGAAGCGCGGGCGCATCCACGGCCGCGACCCGCTCGGCGACGCCGAGCACGCGCCGCATGGCTTCGCTGCGGACCACCAGGTCGTCTTGCAGTGGCGCTGCGGCGGGCGGCTTTTCGCGCGGGGCGGGCATCGGGCTCCCGACCCATAATGCGAAAAGAGGATGCCTGCAACTCCAAAATGGAGTGCCGGGGCGGGCGCGTCTCTCTTATCGGGTCGAAATCACTGACTCACCGCCTTGGCGTGCTCCTTGTACCAGGAGTCGGCCATGCGACGGGCATGGATCGCACTGGCCCTGGCGGGTGCCACCGCCAGCGGCCGCTCGGCCGCCGATCCCGGTCGATCGCGAGACAGGCGCTTGACTCTGCGCGACGGCACCGTGGTCGAAGGCGAGCTCATCCACACCTACGACCACTCGCAGTGGATCCTGCACCCAGGGGGCGAAGAGACGTACGCGATTTTCGACGGCAGCCGGCTCGCCAGCGCATACGCGGCCGATCGCTCGCTCACCTTCGTGCCGCGCTCTCAGGTTCGCCAGCGCGAGCCCTGTCGGGAGCGCGCGACCGCGGCCAGCTATCACGAGATCCTGCGCGCGCGGGGGATTCTATTCGAGCGCCTGCCCCTCGACGGGGTCTGGTATGTGGCCCAGGCGGGCGAGAGCTTTCACCTGCGCGAGGATGGGTACGGAGATTTCGCGTGGGACCTGCTGCGCGTCGATGCGCGCGGGATGCAGCATCGTTCCGACGGGACGCGAAACCAGGACTACTACGCCTGGGGTGAGCCGGTCGTGCTGCCAGCGTCGGGAACCGTAGCGAGCGTCGTGCGCGACCAGCCGGATGGGGATCCGCGGAGGAATGTGTATGGCGCCGGCAACGCCGTCTACGTGCGCCTGTACGGCCGCTACCTGATGGCGTTTCTCCATCTCAAGGAGGGCTCGATCCCGGATTCGGTCAGGCCCGGGGCGCGGCTGGAGGTGGGTACGCGCATTGGGCAAGTCGGGAATTCAGGCACTCGATACCCGCATCTTCACCTGGCCCTGCTGTTCGCAGATCATCCGGATTCGGGTCGGTCGTGGGGCGTGCCGGTCGAGTTTGCGCGCCTCTACGTCAAGCGGCCCGCAGACCGCGGCGCGAGCGCTCGCCGGTTTGCAGTCCCGGAGCGAGCGACCCTGGTTTCGTCCGAGCCTTTCGAGTGGGTGGGAGCGCATCCCGAGGGCGGCTGGGACGCCCTGCACGAGCCGCTCGATTGCCGAAAATAGCCCGCCGCGCCTACACGGCCAGCGAGCACAGAAGCAGGCGGTCCCAGGCTGGCTCGATGTCGGAGGCGCTGGCCAGCAGCGCAAGGCCGATCCCAGTCGCACCGGTCAGAAACCAGGGGTCATCGACCCAGCCGTTGGTATCCAAGGCGCGATAGCCGGCCACCCCAACGCCCTCCTTGCGCATGGCCAGCGTGGCGCGCAACCAGGCGAGAGCCGCGTCGCGGAAGCAGGAGTCGCCGGTGGCGCGCCAGAAGCGGTGGAAGATGTGCGCCAGCCCGGCGCTGCCGTGGCAGAGCCCAGCGTCGCGGACCCCATTCCCCGTGGCCGGGCGCCGGGCCGCCAGACGCGCCAGCTCGACCGCCTCGCGCTCCCACGCGGGCTCGCGCGCTGCCCGCGCGGCGACCAGGAGCGCCATCGCCACGCCCGGATCCCCGTAGCACCAGGCGGCTCGACAGGGCTGGCGCATTTCGACGCAGGCGGGAAAGCGCGAGGCGCTGCCCGCGGGCAACTGCTGCGCCAGCAGGAACTCGACAGCATGGTCGAGCAGCGGACGCGCCTGTGCAATCCCGGCTGCGTGCGCGCCGGCGAGCAACGCAATCGCCCCCGGCAAGCCGTGCGCCATGCCAAGGTCGTATCGGCCTTCGGGATGCAGGTCCCGCCCCGGCTCCCCGAGAAAACGTGCCTCAGTGAGCCAAGCGATGCCCGGCTGGCGCCGCTGCGCGCGCTCGGCCAGCCGATCCACAACCAGCTTCAGCAGATCGGACGTCGACCCGTTCGCGCGCCGTTCGAGCGCGTACACGCCCACGCCGACCAGCCCACGAATCAGGTCGTAGTCGCCCTCCCAGCCCGCACGCAGCGCCCTCTCCACCACCTTCTCGACGCCGTCGTCACTCTCGGCCTCGGAGAGGTGGGCACGCGCCCAGGCGACGCCCAGAAAGCCGCCATAGAGCGTGCACAGCATGGACTGCTTGAGAGCGCCTTGACACGCCTGTTCGAGCATCCGGGCAGCGGCGGCTTCGGTGGCAGAATCACCGGTGGCCTGCGCGAGGTAGGCCAAGAAGAGGGCGCCTCCGGCCAGCCCGGCCGGCTCCTTCTGGTGCGGCGCCACGTGCTCGATCGCGCGCGCGATTTCTTCAACGACCGGTCGGATCCGATCGAAGTGCACCAGAGAGGCCGTCGTTGCGTCCAAAGTCTCGGCGGATCTTACTCCGCTTCGATGCTGCGCGAGGCCACCCTCGGCGGCCTCGAAATCCGTGCTCACCAATAGTCGTCGCCCCCGCCGCCGTCCCAGAAATTGAAATTGTCGTCCTCTCCGCCCCAACCGTTGCCGTCGTCGTTGTAGGCAGCATCCATTTTCGGCCACCCTGGACAGCCGGGCGTGTCGCAGGGCACGGAGCAAAAGGGCGAACAGTTGGTTGAGAGAAAACCTCCGTGCACCCCGTCCAGCGCATCGGAGGTTAGGATCCGAAGGGTTTCCTTCCGAAGAACCAGCTTCGGCGTACGATGCTTTTGCTCGCTCATGGCAGCTCCTTGGAGGGCGGATGCGCGCGCCGACGCTCGACCTCGCGGTCTGTCCTCTCGGTGGTCGCGAAAGCTTGCCGGAGCAAACGCCAGGCCACAGACGCGCCGCCGCTACTTGCTCATTATCGTGGAGCTGCCGTAGCAGAGGGCGTCGCTGGGCGGTGACATCGCCGTGACGCCTTTACTTCGCCTGGGGACCCTGGCACCCGGCCGCTACTGGTGGGTGTCGTAGGCGTATCGGGCGTCGTTGTAGAAGTGCAGATGGTGTCGGCCGGCCACGAAGATGTCGGCGCCGTTGGGGTCGCCGCGCAGGTCGCCGTTGTTGTCGCCCCAGTTCAGGCTCCAGTCGCCAACCGCATCGAACTTGTAGAAAGCGCCCGCGCCGCCGTCGATGTTGATGGCGTAGTGGCCGTTTTCGCACTCCATGGCGGTCGTGCCCCAGCCGTTCCAGGTGCCGCGCACGTACATGGTGGGCCAGGCGCAGGCCGCGCTGACCAGGCGCAGCCCGTACCGACCGCTCGATGTGTCGAAGGTCACAAGATAGCGGCCCGCGCCCGGCGCAGAGATGTCCGCCCCGTCGCGGTCCGCAATGCCGTCGCCCTGGTTATCGCCCCAGTTGGCGCGCCAGTCGCCGGCCGCGTCGAACTTGTAGCGCTCGCTCTGACCGATGAACATCGCGATGGCGGCCCACTGGTTGGGGCCCAAGCAGAACATCCCCTGCTGGCCCCAACCGTTGAACGTGCCGCGCAGGAACATGGTCGGAGAATCGCACTGCGAGGTCTGCCGCAGGAGCTGGTACGCCAGCGTTCGGTCGTCAAAAACGATCCGGTACCTGCCCGGCTGCGTGATGACGATGTCCTCTCCGAATGGATCGGCCACGCCGTCGGTGGGCCGGTTATCGCCCCAATTCTGTCCGCTGCCCCAGACGCCGGTCGAGTGGAACTGGAAGCCGCCGGCTGCGAATACATTGCCGGTGCCGGCGAAGATCTCGGTGGCTTCCCAGCGCGAGCTGGTGCAGGTCATGGCCAGCGGCCCGCCCGGCGCTACGCCGAAGTTGCGCGGCGTGCCCATGATGAACATCGCCGGCCGCGAGCATCCGGCTGCGATGCCATCGGCCTTGCCGCCTGGCGACGGCGTGGCCGGGTCCGGGTCGATGGGCCCCGAACAGGCCGCCAAGACGAGCGCCCACACCAGCTTCCGCACGGTCAGCTCACGAAGAAGTAGTGGACCGACCCATTGGCCGCCAGCACGTAGATGCCGTAGCCGGCACGCGTGTCGCGGATGGTCGGGATGGCCCAGAACACGAAGCCTCCCGGCATCTGGTCCTGCACTCGCCCCACCGCATCGAGCAGGCTCAAACGGGCGGTCTGCACGAGCGTCAGGTCGCGCGCGGAACGGGTGAGGTGCTCCTCGTCGGGCACTTTGAACTCGGCCAGCGACGGCGCAAACGCGGCCGCGGTCGGATCGCCGGCCAGCTCGAAGAATGTATTGCGCTCGGCGTCGACGTCGATGCCATGACCGACCGGATAGATGCTCAGGCTGAGCTTGCCCGCGTCATCGAGCTCGAATTTGGCCTCGATCGCAGGACCGTGCTGCGGCCCGATCTGTTGCAGCGCATCGGCCATCGAGATCTTGGATTGCCGAACCACGGTGACATCGCTGCCCAGCTCGGGAACGCGTACGTCGGTGGCACCCGCCCCGGGCGAGGAGCCAAGATCCGTCACCTGGCGTCTCGCGCTGCCCTGCCCGTCGATGAACACGTAGTGGCTCTTGCCTTCGCGCAGCAGATACACGCCGTACCCGGCCCGGCCTTCCTGGATGGTCGGGATGGCCCAGTAGACCCGGCCAAACCGCTCCGCCCGCGCAACCGCGTCGACCACGGTCCGCCGGCTGAGCTGAACCAGCGTGAGGTCGCGCGCGGAGCGGGTCAGGTGCTCCTGGTCGTGGAAGACCTCGAGCGACGGGCTCCAGGGTGACGCGATCGGATCGCCCGACAGCTCTTGGAAGACGTTCCGCTCGGCGTCGAAGGTGATGGGCTGGCCGACCGGGTACACGCTCAGGCTCAGCTTGCCCGCGTCGTCGAGCTCGAACTTGGCCTCGATGGTGGCGCCGCGCGAGGCCTCGGACTGGGCCAGCGCCTGGCCCATCGTGATGCTCGAGCCGCCAACGATGGCAGGATTGCCACCCAGCTCGGGCGTCCGCTGGTCGGTCGCGCAGTCGGGGTCGCGATTGAGACAGAAATCGTCGCACACGCCGTCGCCATACCAGCCGAAAGCAGCGCAGTAGTCGAAGCCGTCGTCGTGAAAGCTGGCCTCGTCTGCCTTGCCGCGCGCGCGAACGTCATCCTTGGAGAGCGGGCCCGCGACCTGGGCTCCGCAAGCGGACACAAGAAGCAAAGACACAACCGCGATCCGATTCATGAGAAGTCCTCCCTTTGTCCCTAAGAGAAGGGAGTGGGAGAAAGTCTCACCAAATTCGTCAACCGCTTGAAATCATTCGTGCGAGCGCCCAGGCGAGGACAGCCAGAGCAAATCCACCCAAGGCCAGCAGCACGCCGCGCGCGTGCGGAAACAGGCCCGCCAGGCCAACGTCCGCCGGGCGCGCGAGCACCAGACGCGCAATCGGTGGTCCGCCGCCGCCCAGATCGGGGACCGGCTGCGCCTGCACCAGCCAGAGACGGCCCTCCACGGCCACCTCGTGGAGCGAGTCGCGAGCCTTGCCGATGATCGCGGGCGCGACGTCGCCCTGGGTCGATCCATCGGGCGCCATGAGAGCGAGACGGGTCTGGGCATCCAGGCGCAGCTCATCGAGAAGATGGCGGCCGTCGAGGGTTTGGATGAACATGGCCTGCGGCACCCCGCCCAGCACCGAGGCATGCGCAAACACGACCACGAGGGAACCGGGCTCGCCTCCGCCCAGACCGGCTTCGGAAAGGCGGGAATCGGTGGCGCGGAGGACCTGCGCGCTCGCGCCCGGTGCGTCCAGCCCAAACGCCGCTGCGACGGCCGGGACCACGCGAACGTCTCGGCCGAACGCGCTGGTATCGGCCGTGGAATAGAGCAGGCGGCCCTTGTAATCGGCGATCGCGGCATGGCCACGCCGGGTGACCAGGGACCAGGCCCGCCAGTCGGCGTCGCGGAGGCTGGCGTGCAGCGCCTCGAGGCGGCGCGTGTCGTCGACCGAAGCGCCCAGGCCGAAGTCGGATTCGTCGCGCGTTCCCGCCACCTGGCGCATGATGGGCACCAGCGCGGACACGCTGGCGAGGGCCGAGAACGATTCGTTGCGCCAGGCCATCGTCCGTTCGATCTGGGCACCCGCGGCCGCGAAAGAAGCGCGAGCGACCGCATACAGGCGCGCGCGCACGATGCGGTCACCCAGCCACGCGGTCGCGAGCACGGCCAGAAGTCCCAGCGCCACTTCGCCGACACGCCGCGGGATCTTGGTGCGGTCGCGGCCGAGAGCGCCCAGGAGCGCGTCCATGGTCGGAAAGCGATCGCCGGGACGCGGCGACATGCCACGCAGGAGGATTCGACGCAGCGTGCGGGGAACGCGCGGGCGCTGCGGGGCCGGGCGCACGCGGCCGTCCAGGACCGCCGCGCGCACAGTGTCTTGATCCTCGCCCGCGAACGGCCGCTCGCGGTAGAGCGCTTCATAGAGCGCCACGCAGAACGCGAACTGGTCGGTGCGGGCAAAGGCGGGCTCGCCGCGGTGCTGCTCGGGCGCCATGTAGGCGGGCGTGCCCGCAATCAGCTCATCTTTCGGAGCGGCCACGTCGACCGCGCGCGCAAGGCCGAAGTCGGTGACGCGAGCGCGGCCGTCGGCGTCGACCAGCACGTTGTCGGGCTTGAAGTCACGATGGACCAGCCCGGCGGCATGCGCGGCCGCCAAGCCGCGGCCGGCGGCGCGAAAGACGTCGACGATCTCGGTCCGTCGGCGCGAGCCCGCGGCCAGCCACGCTCGCAGATCGACGCCTTCGACCAGCTCCATGGCCAGGAAGATGCGCCCCTGCCATTCGCCGACGTCGAATACCGCAACTACGTTCGGGTGCGAGACCCGGGCCATCGCCTGCGCTTCTCGCATCAGGCGGACCTGATCGCCCGCGTCGAGCTTGAGCAGCTTGAGCGCGACCCTCCGGCCGAGCTCGGTATCGCGGGCCACGTACACCAGGCCCAGCCCGCCCGCAGCGCGGAACGACTCGATCTCGTAGCGGCCCACCCGCGTGCCCTGCGTGAGCACCGGGGAGGACGTCCGCTCGCCGCGCTGGGGAGTGGCCGCGGCGAGCCTGGATTCCAGCGATGGATCCGGTGCCGACGCGCGCGCCAGCGCTGCCAGGACGGTCCGGCACTCCTCACACCCATCGGCATGGCTCAGCACCGCTTCGCGGCCTGCCCGATCGAGCTGCCCCGCGAAGAGGGCCTGCAGCGTTTGTGCATCCGGGCAGGCCATGTCGCACTGGCATCGATTGTGTGACAATGCCGCCAGAGGACGCAATGAATCCCGTCCTGGCGCGATTTCTCCAGACGCTGGCCCCGGAACGGGTGACCATGCTGCGAGGCCAGGAGCAGGGTCTCGCCGCCCTGCTCGAGCAGCTCTGCGGCGACGACACCCGCCTCGCGGAGGCCCTGGCCGCCCGCCTGCCCGAGGGTGACGTGATCGACGGCCTGCGCCAGATCCGGGCCGACGACGTCCGGCTGGTGTGTGCGGCCACCGACGGTGATCCGGAGGCACTGACGCGCGTGGACACGCTTCTGGCGGCCGAGGTGAACGCGGCAGCGGCCAGTGTGCGCGCGCAGGCCGGGCTCGCCGACGAGGTCAAGCAGCGCCTGCGGGAGCAGCTTCTGGTCGGCAACGCGGAGGACGGGCCCGGGATCGCCGAGTATGCCGGCCGCGGCGACCTGCGCGGGTTCCTGCGCATCACGGCGGTGCGCGAGTGCCTGCGGCTGATGAAACGGCTGCGCCGAGAGGTGGGCATGGATGGCGACGATCTCTCGCTGCACGTGCCGGCCGTGGATCCCGAGCTGGAGCGCCTCAAGGCGACCTATCGGGGCGAGTTTGCCGACTGCTTCGCGGCCGCGCTCCGTAGCCTCGATGCGCGCGAGCGCACCCTGCTCCGAATGCACGCGATCGATCGGCTCGGCATCGACCAGCTGAGCGTGCTCTATGGCGTGCACCGGTCGACGGCCGCACGCTGGCTGGAGCGAGCCCGGGCCACGGTTGCCGAGCGCACCGAGCAGCTGCTGGCCGAGCGGCTCACGCTGAGCACGACCGAGGTGGCGAGCGTCATTCGCCTGGTGCGGAGCGAGCTCGACATCAGCCTCGAGCGGCTCCTGCGCTGAGCACCACGGCCGCCTCGTATCGGCCCTCAGGGCCGATACTTGCCGGGCTCGCGGTAGGTCTCGCCGAACTTGTTCGTGTGCGAAACCTCGACCCGCGTCTCCTCGAGTGACAGCTGAACTTCCGTGGTGCCGCCGCTCCTGACCTCGACCGACGCGCTCACCGGAGCGATCGCCCGGCGGCTGTACGCATAGACGGTCCAGCGTCCCGGCGGCACGCCGCCAATTCGAAACCATCCCTCCGCCGCCGCACGCGCAAACCGCCGATTCGGCAGCACCAGAATCGTGGCCGCCATCTCCGGGTGAATGTTGCAGTAGACCTCGACCACGCCGACGTTCGGGAATTGCTTGGTTTTGGTTTCGCCGCGCGGGTATTGCCCCAGGTCGAACTTGCGCGTGGGCGACAGCGAGAACACGTTGTGGAAAAATGGATCGCCGTTCGGGAACGAGACCGTCTGCCCGGCCGTGATGGGCAGCAGGTCGGGCTCGAATCGTTTTTCGTGCTGCCGGATCTCGGCCGCGTTCGCGGGCGGCGGCTCGCTGAAGCCGACCACGTACACCACCACGCCGGACGCGTCGACCGCGACCTCGCCGCGGCGCACGGTCACCTTGCCGGCGATATGACCGGGGTCGGCGAAAAGGGTGAGCGCGGCCCAGAGCAGCAGCATCATCAGAATGCGACAGCCCAGTTCAGCCGGGGAGCCGCCGTGATGTTCTGGAGCCCGATCGGGCAGCTCGCCACCATCCAGACGCGGCCGTGGGTCCACGACACGACCGGGCCCACGGCAAACCAGGTGACGGTCGGGTTATCGAACAGCCCAATCTCGCTGTAAAATTCGCCGCCCGCGCGCAGCTCGCCTGCGATCTGGAGGCTCAAGCCCGCGCCCGGCCGAAACTCGGAGCGCACGTTCCCGACGTCCGGGATCTCGATGACCCCCTCGATGTCGGCGACCAGGTGTACGCGCCAGAAGTCGAGACCGAGCACCAACCCTGGCTCGAGACGAATTGCGCCCCGGTCGGTGACCAGCCGTTTGGCCGCCAGGCGCACCAGCGCCGAGAAGGGGCCGCTCTCGACCGGATCGGGGCTGGTCAGCCGCCAGCGCAGCTCGGCGCCCAGCCGGTCGAGATCGGTTCGCGATCCCGTGGCGTCGCTGGTGAAGGAGAACTCGATCGGAAAGGCCAGCTCGACCTGATCGGTCACTCCGATGACGGGCGCCAACCAGAGGGACGTCTCGTCGACGGGCGGGCTGCCCTTGTGATCCTCCTCCAGCATCCAGGTCTCCAGCTCGACTCCCCGCTGGGGAACCGTCTCGGTGTCGTACAGCCACCCGAAACGAGTGCGGCCCGCGTGGGCCGAAGTCGCGAAAAAAGTGACGGCCAAGGCAATCGTCCAGCGCACGAGGGCATCATAGAGTCCGAGTCGAGACTTTTCCAACTTACTCGGCCTTTGCCTCCAGGTCATCGAACGCGGTCACCGAATCCGCTTTGGTCCAGAGCCCGATCTTGCCGCGGGCGAAGGTGGAGTCGGAGGCCGAGAAGAGCTGGGTGCCGTCCCAGCCCACCGTGAACATGGTGCCGCGCGCGGTCACCTCGAGCGTGTGCCAGGCGCCCGCGGTGACGCGGGTGTCCTTGCCGGCGAATTGCGAGCGATCGCCGTGGACGACGTGGTAGAGGTTCACGTTGTCCTCGAGCGCGTTTGCGCGCGCGATGTAGTAGTTGTCGCTATCGCGCAAGCGGAACATGAGGCCGCACGCACGATCGGTGTCGCCACTCTCGGGTCGGCAGCGGACGCGCAGGGTGAAGTCGCCGAACGTCAGATCCTTGACGATGATGCGCGGGAAGTCCGGATCGCCGTAGTGACCGCTCTGGCGCATGAGGTTGGGTGGCGAGGGCGCGGCCGGATCGGCCGCCACTGCCCACTGCCCCAGCGGCGCCACCAGGTTGGCCGGCAGCCCGCCGGGCGCGGCCTCGTCGAACGCGAAGCGGTATGTCATCCCGATCTGGGCGGGTACATCGCCGCCGCCGGTCGTGAACATGGATGGCGTGGGGCTCTGGCAGCCGCCCAGCAGCACCAACATTGTCCAGTTACAAATGCCTCTCATGTAGGGAGGAGAAACCAGTCGGAAAATGTCGCATCGCAAAGTCCTTCAAGAGGGTGCGCCCCATGCCAGGTCCGCCAGCAGCGCGGCCAGGAGGGGGCCCGGCTTTTGACGCAGCTCGTTCCAGGTCCCGCTCTGAACGATGCGTCCACGCTCCAAGAGTGCGATGCGGTCACTCAAAAGGGCCGCCTCCCTGACATCGTGGGTCACGAAGATGGCCGTCATCCCGCGCTCCTTGAGCAGCGCGCGAAAGAGCTCCAGGAGCTGGCGTCGCAAGGTGGCGTCCAGGTTGGATAGCGGCTCGTCGACCAGAAGCGCGCGCGGCGCGAGCACGAGCGCGCGGGCGATCGCGACGCGCTGGCGCTCTCCGCCCGACAGCTCGCCCGGATAGCGCCGCTCCGTGCCCGCAAGCGACACCCGCGCCAGCATCTCGGCGATCCGCCGATCACGCTCAGCAGCCGGAACCCGTCGCGCGTCGAGGCCGAAGGCCAGGTTGCCATGCACGTCGAGATGCGGCCACAGCGCGAGATCCTGAAACACGATGCCGAGGTTGCGCTCTTCGGGTGGGCGCAGGATGCGGCCGTCGGCGCTCACGAGATCCGGGCCCAGACGGATGCTGCCGGCCTCCGGAGGCACAAACCCGAGGATCAGGCGCAGAAGGGTCGTCTTTCCCGAGCCCGACGGCCCCAGCAGCGCGAGCACCTCGCCCGGGGCCACCGTGAGCGAGAGCCCTCGAATCACCTCGCTCTGGCCGATGCGCAGGGAGACGTCCTGGAGGCTGATCTCGACGCTCATCGAGGCCCTGTCCGCGCGGCGAGCTGGGCAACGCCCGCACCCGCGACCACCCCGGCGACGACCGCGATCTGCAGGGCTGCCAGGGCGGCCACAGCGGCCGGCGGACCATTGGCCTCGAGCGTGAAGATGCGGACCGTGAGCGGCTCGCGGCCGGCCGGGTAGAACAGGACGACGGTCTCCAGATCGCGCAGGCAGAATACGAATGCGAGCAGCCAGGCGGCGGCGATGCCGCGGCGATGAAGCGGCATGACGATGCGTCGGAGGCGCCGTCCAAATGGGGAGCCAACAGCCGCCGCCGCTTCCTCGAGATGGAGCGGGCTCTGCGCCACCGCAATCGCAATCGTGCGCGTGCTGACGATGAGATAGCGCGCCGTCCACCCGATGACGACGATGGCGAGACTTCCATAGATGGCCGCGGTCGCAGAGCGATTCCAGGTCGCCAGGATTCCGACCCCGAGCACGGAGGCCGGCATCACGAAGGCGAGCATGGCGAGGGCGTCGAGCGGTGCGGCAGCGCGGCGGCGGCGCGCCAGCGCTCGTCCGACCACGATCCCGAGCGCAGTCATGATCGACGCGGCCAGGCTGGCCTCGGCCAGGCTATTCCAGAGGCTCCCGCCCATCCAGGCCGGCACGCTCGAGAAACCACCGAGACCTGCGCGCCCGATGAGCGCGCCCAGCGGGGCCAGCCCAACCACGGCCGCGAGCAGGCCGGCCAGCGCACCCACGACACGCCAGCGGCCCAGGGGAATGGTGAAGCGTTCGGCCGCGCGCGCTCCCAGCACCGCGAACGAGCGCGCACCGACGAAGCGCCGTTCGGCCACAAGGAGGATGAGCGCGAGGCCGAGCAGGGGCAGAACCAGGGCCACCGCTTCGCCGGGGGCATAATCGACGCCGCCCAGGCGTGCGAACACCGCCGACGGGTACAGGTCGACGCGCAGGAACGTGGGCACGCCCAGCTCGGACAGTGAAAGCGCAAAGACGATCAGGGCCGCCAGCGCGAGGGCCGGGCGGATGGCGCCCAGCGAGATGCGCGTTGCCACGCGCCACGGCCGTGCGACCACCCGCGCCGCCTCTTCGAGCGCGGGATCGATGGCTGACAGCGCGAGCGCGGCCAGCGAGGTGACGATGGGCGTGAACGTGGCGACCAGGATCGCAATCAGGCCGCCCGCGCTGAAGAGCGCCCGCGAGCTGGTTTCGCTGCCCAGCAGGCCCTGACGACCGAACCAGTGGAACCAGCCGAGCGCGAGCAGAAACGGCGGCACGAACATGGGAAAGGCGTGGAGCGCGAAGGCAACCCAGCGTCCGGGCGCGTCGGTGCGCGCAAAGATGAAGCCCAACGGCACGCCCACGCCCAGCGCGAGCGCGGTCACGGCGGCTGCGACGCCCAACGAGCGTGCGAGCAGGAGCCAGATACGCGCGGAAGCCAGCGTGGCCGCCGGCCCCGACGCGGGTGCGGTCGAGGACACGAGCTGGCCGCACAGGACCAGGAGCGGAAGCAAGGCTGCCACCGCGATGACGAGGCCCGCCGCGCCCAGGTACAGTTGTTCTTCGTGTCGGCGAAAAACGGTCAGAGGCCGGTCCATTCCCGCAGAAGCGGCTGAATGCGCTCCATGACGGCTCCCAGCTCGGCGTAGTCCACCTTCATCGCGCGCAGCTCGCTCACCCGGCGAACGCCGGCCGGTGTGGCTACGTCCGCGCGCAGCGGCATGTGGGCCGCCGCCTCGGCCATCCGCTTCTCGACTTCCGGTGTCAGAAGATCGTCGATCAGCTTCCTGCCCGCGTCGGCGTGGGGACCGCCCCGCAGGAGAACCACGGTCGTGGGCATGATGAGCGTCCCCAGACCATCCTGATCGGGATAGACCACCTCGACCGGCGCCTTCTCCTCCAGCGCCTCATGCGCGTCGTCGGTATCGGTGAGGCCGAACGCCAGCTCGCCGGCCGCCACCAGCCGCTTCACTTCGCCATTGGAGCCCACAATCCGAGCCCCATTTGCTTTCAGATTGCCGAGAAATCCGCTGGCCGCCGGAACGCCCAGGTCCGCAAACAGAGCCGCGACGTGCATGGTCGTGGTGCCGTAGAGCGGATTCGCGAGCGCAGTCTGACCTTTCCAGCGCGGGCTCTCGAGGTCGCGGATCGAGCGCGGCATCTCGCTGGGCGCGACCCGCTTCTTGTTGACCAGGAGAATGCGCGCGCGGGCGGCGAAGCCGGTCCAGGTGCCGTCCGCGGCCTTGAACTGGGACGGAATGGCGGCCGCGTTCGGCGACCGGTAGCGCTCGACCAGACCGCGCTTGACCAGAAGGAACGGGCGCACCGGATCACCCGACCAGAAAACATCGGCCTGCGGCTGGTTGGCCTCCGCAATCAGCCGATTGAGCACGCCCGTGCTCTTGGTCTCCTCGGTATCGTAGACCGCCCGCACGTGGATGCCGGAGCGCCGCTCGAAGTCGCGCAGGATGGGCTCGCTGAAAGGCTGATCCACCGAGGTGTAGACCACCACCTCGCGCGCCTGCCGGTTGCAACCCAGCGAGAGCGCAATCGTGAGCAGCAGGGTCTTCATGTCACTCGAGCGGGGTCGCCACGAGATCGTCGAAGTAGATCACGGAATCGGCCTTGGTCCACAGGCCCACCTTGCCCGCGTCCGAGAAGGTCTTGTCATGGGCATCCATGACCTTCTTGCCATCGTAGTAGACCTCGAAATGGTCGCCCTTGGCGTCGACGCGCAGATCGTGCCAGACCCCGCTCTTGACCGCGCCGTTCCAGCCCGCGAACTGGATGCGCCTTCCCTTGACCACGTGATACAGGCGCACATTGTCCTCGAGCGCGTTGGCGCGCGTGATGTAATAGTTGTTCTCGTCGCGATAACGGAAAACCAGACCACAGCCCTGATCCACCTTGCCCGCCACCTGCTTGCATTTCACGGACAGGCTCAAGTCCTTGAAGGTCGGCCCATCGGCGACCGCCACCGGGAAACGATAGTCGGTGTTGTCCGTGTCGAGCTGCGCCAGCACGTTGGGCCCGCTGGGCGCATCTTTTTCGGCCTTGATGACCCAACGCCCGGGCGCGCCGCGGCCGGTCCGGCCGAACGAGAAGCCCGCGGGCGGCTGATCGCTCTTGTCCGAGTCGAAGTTCCAGGTCTTGCTGGACGCTGCGCGCTTGGCGCTCGCGAAGCTACCGGCGAGCGCCAATCCGGCTGCAACTGCTGTGATTACCGCGATCTTGGTCATGGGACCTCCCGTTTCTGCGTTACCCCTCGAAAAGGAAGAGCCAGTACCCCCTCCGAAGTCGCGAGCGGCCGGCCGGTCGTGTCGCTCGCGCATGCATGGTCATCGCTTCTGTGTGTCGAGCGCGGCCTTGACCCCTTTGGCGAGGTCGGCGGCCCCGCCGATGCCCCAGTAGTGCAGAAACACGATGCGCGGGGTCTCCATCGTCATGTGGTTGTGAATCGCCACGATGCTGAGGCCGGCTCCCCGCAGCGCCTTGAGCACACCCTGTAGCTCCCCTTCGGTCATGGCGAAGTCGCCGTCGACGACCGCCTGCGCGTCGCTGCCGGCGAAAGCCGCCCAAGTGTTGACCCCCATCGTGTTGCCTATCTCGGCGGCGTGCATCTTGGTGGTCCGGCCGATGACGACTTTATAGACCCCCTTTGCCAGCTCGCCCTTGACCCCGAGCACCGCGTCGATCTTCGAGGTGTCGAGCGACGACTTGGCCGGATCGATGTCGGCGCTCGGAAGCCCGGACGCCCGCCCACCCGAGGTGTCGCGGATGGCCGTGAGCACCTTCCCGACCGCGGCCGCCAGCTTGTCCTGGTCGCCCAGGCCGGCGATGTGCATGAACATGATCTTCGGGGTGTCGCCGAAGAAGTGGTTGTGCAGTGCGGTCACCTCGAGGCCGGCCGCGAGGGCGGCGCTCATGACCGGATTCACCTGCTCCTCGGTCATGACCATGTCGCCCATCACCATCGTCTTGCCGTGGACCTCCTGAAACGCCGCCCACGAGGTCAGCCCCAGGGGAGGAGTCATTTTGACTCTGCCCACGGTGACCTTGAGGTCGGTGCGGGCCACGCTGACCTTGAACACGGCTTCCTTCTCGTTGAGCTGCCCGGTGGCGCCGGTGAGCTTTTCGATCTGGGCTGGATCGAGCTTCGATTTCGGCGGCGCCGCCAGCGCGACGCTGCACAGGCCCCAGATTGCCGTTCCCACGATCGCTGTGCGCATGATCGCTCTCCTGTCCGGGCCCCTTTTTCTTGGTGGGACGCGCCCGGTCGCTACCTGATGGTGAAGGAGAAAATTGCAAGGTCGCAGGCGGCGACGGTCTGTCCGCGTAGGGTTGCGGGGGCGAACTGCCAGCCCGCCACGGCCGTCAGCACGGAGTTGTCAAGGTCCTTGCGCAGCCCGAGCAGGATGGCGGGATGGGCCGTGCCGTCGGCGTCCACGCAGATGCGCGCGTATACGGAGCCCCTGACCCCCTGCTGTTTGGCGCCCCAGGAGTAGTGCGGAAACTCTCCCTTCAATTTCTGCGGCCGGATGTAGTCGCGCGTGACCAGCGCGGTGGCGTGATCGCTCGTGAGATCAGCCGGGGCGGGCGTCCTGCGGAACGCGAAGTGCACGGGGAAGCAGGCCGGTGAGGGCACGCGGCCGTGCGCGCGCTCCTTGAAGTACATGGGGGAGAATCGCCAGCTTTGAACGGTACTGGCGGCGGGCTGGCCCAGCTCGGCCGGACCGGAGACCGCGGCCACGCGGGTCGGCCGGCCCAGCTCATCGATGCACACTTCCAGTGCCACGTCGCCCTCGAGGCCAGCGTTCCAGGCGGCTTCGGGATATTCCACGGCATCGCCCGTCTTCGGCGGACCGTGCCACCATGCCGGCGCATCATCGATGCGCACGGGCGGGCCGCCCGATCCGTGGGCGCACGCGAGCAACAAAGAAAGCAGGACGAACGAAGTCTTGCTTGGCATGCGCAGGTCTTAACACAGCTCTGTGAACGCGAACAGCCTACGGG
>DATFWX010000294.1:0-13710 GCA_035258845.1 Polyangia bacterium
GACCGTGGACCGACGCCGACCGCACAGTGCGTTGTCGGCTTTGTCGGCGCAGATCATCGCGTGCCGACGGTGCCCGCGCCTGTGCGCGCATCTGCGCGAAGTGGGCGCGCGCAAGAAGCGCGAGTTTGCGAGCTGGGACTACTGGGCGCGCCCGCTGCCGGGGTTCGGCGATCCCGACGCGCGACTGCTCGTGGTCGGGCTGGCCCCGGCGGCGCACGGGGGAGCGCGCACCGGGCGCATGTTCACCGGCGACTCGAGCGGCAACTTCCTCGCGCGCGCACTGTGGCGCGCCGGCTTCGCATCGCAACCGATCTCGGTCACGCGCGACGACGGGCTTGCGCTACGCGACGCGTACATCACGGCCGCCGCGCGCTGCGCACCGCCCGACAACAAGCCGCTGCCCGAGGAGCTGGCGCGCTGCCGGCCCTACCTTTTGCACGAGCTTGCGCTGCTGGCGCGCGTGCGCGTAATCGTGGCGCTCGGCAAAATCGCATGGGACGCCACGCTCCGTGCAGCGCGTGAGGCCGGCTGGCACCTGCCCGCGCGCAGGCCCGAGTTCGCCCACGCGGCCGAGGTCGACCTGGCTCGCCCCAGCCGCGCGCGCGTCCTTCTGGTCGGCTCCTACCACCCCAGCCGCCAGAACACCAACACCCGCCGACTCACCGAGATCATGTTCGACCGCGTCTTCACACGCGCGCGCGCGGCGGCCGCCGACTGACGGGGGCGCCCACGGGCGGCCCCGAGCTTTCCGCCCGTCCGCGGTATATTCCCCCAGCGTGCCATCTTACGTCCTGCCTCTGACAGCCCCGGCTGCCGAGATTGGCGCCAAGGCGGCGGGCCTGGCCCGCGCCCGCGCAACCGGTGCCTCGGTGCCCGATGGGTTTGCGATCGCGGCCCCGGCCTATGAGGAGGCCTTGCGCGCCGCCGGTGGTCCGTGGGCGCTCCCGACGGACACCGCACCGGCCATGCCCGGCTCACCCAGCCCACCGGCCGCACCCGCCGCACCCGGCTTAACCAGCCCACCGGCGGCACCGCGCCCACCCGGCTCAACCAGCTCGTCCGGCTCACCCGACGATCCGCTGCCCGCGCTGGAGGCAGCCCAGGCGGCACTGCGCTCAGTCGCGCTTCCAGCGGGCTTGGCCGACCAGCTGGCCGACGCCGTGTCGCGCTTGCAGCCCGACGTGACTCTGTCCGTGCGCTCGTCCGCGGTCGGCCTCGAGGACGCGCCCGCCGCCTCGGCAGCGGGCATCTTTGACTCTGTCACCAACGTCGCGCCCACACCGGCCGCTCTCGCCGACGCGGTGCGGGGGGTCTGGGCGTCGGCGTGGAGCCCGGCCGCCTACGCGTATCTGCGCGCGCGCGGCGCCCGACCGGCCGACGTGCGCATGGCCGTGCTCGTGCACCGCCACGTCGAGGGCCAGCACGGAACGCTGTTTACGCGGGACCCTTCCGATGCTGCCTCCGCCGATCTGCGCATCGAGGTGGCCGCGCCCTGGGAGCCCATGTGGGTGGGAGTCCCGCGCGCCCATCCCGATCGCGAGCCCGCCTATGCCGACCTGGCCCGCATCGCGCTCGCGCTCGAGCACGCCGCCGCCGGCACCGCGCTCGATATCGAATGGGTCCGCGCTGCCGCCGACGGCCGCCTCTTCATCCTGCAGCAGCGCCCCGTGACCGCATTTCAAGCGCCCGCGTTTCCGGCCGCACCGCCCGATGGCGCCACCTGGACGCTCGACGGCGAGCACAACCCGGAGCCGCTCTCGCCCGCCCAGGAAGGTCTGGTGGCGCGCGTGGCGGCGGGCCCGGGCGTGCGCCAGTGCGTGCTGGCCGGCTACCTCTATACCACCCGCGAAGGCGCAACCCGTCCGCACAAGCAATGGGCGCCGGCCGATCTCCCACGCGCATTCGTCGAAGAAGTGGCGCCCGCAATGGAGGCGCTGCTGGCACCGCTCGAGGCGGCGGCCGCCGCGCCGGCCCTCGAGAGCGCGCTCGCGACCTATGTGCACTTCTATGCGCTCTACGGTGCGCTCGCCGTCTCGCTCACCCGCGCACGGGCCGCGCTCGCGCAGCTCATTCGCATGGACGGCGTCGATCCGCGGCTCGCACAGGCTCTGGTGGCCGGCACGCCCACCGAGACCAGCGCGCGCGACCAGGCGCTGTGGGACCGAGACCGCGACCGGCTGGTCTCGCGATGGGGCGCGCTGTCGCCGCGTTGGGACGTGGCCTGTCCAACCTACGCCGAGCGTCCCCCTCCCGCGCTGGCCCGCAGCGGCCCCTCGCCCGACGAGCGGCGCGCCGCCGCCGCCGAACGCGCCCGCGTGCTTGAGCGCGAGGTTTTGGCTGCTTTGCCGCGCATGACCCGACGCGCGGTCAAGCAGCTACTGCCCATCGCACGAGCCGTGTATGCGCTGGCCGAACAGGATGACCTCTATTTCGCGCGCGCCCAGCGCTTGGTACGTCGCGCGCTGCTGGCGCGCGGGCCCGATCCCGACGTGTTTTTCGTGCCGCTGGGGGCGCCGTTCGATGCGGCCACCGCTGCCCGTGCGCGCAGCGAGCACGAACGCCGCCGCCATCTCGCACCTCCACCCCATTTCCGGGAGGGCCGCCCGGACTGGGGAAAGCCGCCGGCTGCGGCCGCGGTCGTGCGCGGTCTGGGCACCGGCGGGCGCGCGCGCGGACGGGTGGGCGACGGCCCGGGACAGGTGCGCGTGCTCGCAAGCGTGCTTCCGCAAACCACGGCTGGCCTCCTGGGCGCGGCTGCGCTGGTAACCGATCACGGCGGCCTGCTCAGCCATGCGGCCACGCAAGCGCGCGAATACGGGTTGCCGGCCGTGCTGGGCACCCGCAACGCGACCGCGACCCTGCACCCGGGCGACGACGTCCTGGTGGATGCCGACCAAGGTGCGGTCTACCGGCTGGGCGGTTAACTCGATGAATTATTGATTATTGGACGAGGACGACGGCTCCCGGGTCGGATTCGGATTGGGCCCTACAGAAGGAGCCGCCCCGGCTCCTGCCTGCGCCACCTGCTTCCGGGATTCGTTGACGCGCTCGCGCAACTCCTTGCCCACCTTGAAAAACGGCAGACGTTTGGGCTGCACGTGGACGGGCTGGCCGGTGCGCGGATTGCGGCCCTCGTACGACTTGTACTCGCGCACCGTGAAGCTGCCGAAGCCACGGATCTCGATGCCTTCGCCCTTCTTCAAGGCTTCGACCATCGAATCGAAGATGCAGTTGACGATGAGCTCGGCTTTCCCCTTGGGCAGCTTCGTGCGCTCGGAGACCGCCTCGATGAGCTCCGACTTCGTCATGAGGTCATTGCCAGTGAGCATGGTTCGCGATTGCATGCTACTCGAACCTCCAGTCCCGATCAACCCCTACTTTCAACTACTTGCTGGGGCCCCCCGAAAACGGCCCCAAGGCCGGTAGGGGGTCCGATCGCTTCTTCCGCCGCTCGTAGCCGCGAAAGAAGGTGTACTCGTCGCAGTTGTGCCGGGCGTAAAAGTCGATGACGTCCGCCCAGCTTACCTCCCCCGCATCCGCTCCCGCCTGAATATCCCGCCACGGCACCAGCTCGCACGCCTTTCCGACGGGCGGCCGGTGCCCCTCGCTCGTGCGTTCCTCGTATAGCACGTGCGGGGGGTGGAGGCGACTGAGATAATAGTACGAAACCGAGGGGATTTCCATCACCTCGACCTTGCGCAGCAACACCGAAAAGCCGCGCGACCAGACGCACTCGGCGCGCACGACCTGCTCGCTCGGACGGAGCGCGATCGCGTTCTGTGAAACCACGCCCATGCTGCGGCACGCGCGCGGATCGGGCACGTCGGTGACCACGCGGTAGGCCAGGTGGCGCGAGGTCCGGTTCTGGATGGTCAGCAGGAACTGGTCGACCCCAATCCCGCCCTTGGCCGCCATCTGCCTCCATTCGCGCTCCACCCGGGCGCCGATCTGGAGATGGGCAGTCGCAAGGGTGTCCTTATCGCTCAGCCGCTGGGAGCCCTGGAACTCGATCTGGTACGGAAACGGCTCCGCGAGCGCCGACTCCTGCACGCCCACCCCGAATTTCCGGCCATCCTCAGCGACCAGCGCCCGGTAGCCGGCCAGCGTGCGCGCGCCGGCCAGCGTTTCCGCGCGGGTGTCAGGTGGCTTCTCGACCTTGGCTTTTTCATCGTCGCGCAGGGGCGGCAGCGGGCGCTTGTAATGCAGCCAGCCGCCCGCCACCACCACTCCCGCCCCGGCCAGCGCAAACAGCCCATACACCCGCAGAGCGGCCAGGTCCTCGGGGTCCATCGGCATCACTCGTCCTCGCGCTCGCCGGCCGGAAACAGAAGCTGCCGCAACGCGGCCGGCTCGAGCCCATGCCGCGCCGCAACTTCCTCGTACGCGAGATCGGTCACGCGGCCGCGCGGGGGCGCGGCGATGCGCGCCAGACGCTCGGCGGTCCAATGCGCGAGCGGCCAGCGCGGGTCGCCACACTCGGCGTGCCAGGCGGCAAGCTGCGCAATCAGGTCGGGCGTGGCGCCGCGCCCGCCCAGCCAGCGCTTCACCTTGAGCACTTCGCGCAGGTAGGCGTGCAGCTCGGCGGCCGCGCGGATCCACGCGTGCTCGGGCGCCGCCAGCTGCGCCAGCACCGGTGAGCGCTCGACATCGGCCAAGAGGTCGCCCAGCGCGCGATCGATCGCCAGCGCGCGCCGCTGCACCTCCTGGCGCGTGGTCTGGTCGAACTCGCGCAGCGCGGCCGGAAAGCGGGCGGCCACCTTGCGCATGGCATCGCGGCGCTCGACGGTGCGTCCGGGAGTGCCGGCATGCAGCGAGCCCAGCGCTTCGTACTTGTCGGCCAGGTCGGCCAGGCCGACCAGGAGATAGCCCAGCGAGCGAGCGCGTTCGACCAGCACTCGACGAGCATATCATGTTCCCCGGGCGTTCCCGGGCAAGATTCCGCCTGCAAAAACTTGCGCCTGCGCGTGCGCGCGCGAAGATGGCGGCATGCGGACTCCACTCCTGCTCGACGGTACGCGCTGCGAGATCTGCGGGCTCTGCGATCCAACGCTTCTGGCCGTGTACTGGCTCGGCCGCGGCCGCGATCGCTCGTGCACCATCTTGTGCCAGAGCCACGCGGCGCCCGTGGAGGCGG
Organism: Polyangia bacterium; assembly: GCA_035258845.1. GTDB lineage: Bacteria > Myxococcota_A > Polyangia > JAHFDS01 > DATFWX01 > DATFWX01. The sequence goes on from DATFWX010000294.1 coordinate 5,135, forward strand.
GCGTGCTGGGCCGCACCGGCACGCCGCACCGCCCGTGCAAAGGCGAGCTGTTCGAGTTCTGGGAGCAGCGGCGGCCGGGCATCGTGTGGATGTCGCTGGAGCGGCGCATCTTGCGCGACCGTCGCGATCGGCAGCGCGCACCGATTCCGGACCGCCGACGTATCCTGCGGTAGCTTTTCATCTTCTGAGCGGTCGATTGACGAGCGGACCAAGCGCGGGCGATGATGGGTCGGGCCCGTCTTGTCGGCCGGGAGGAGGATCCTTACGGGGGCAGCGCTGGCGCTGGTGACGCTCGCGTCACTGCGCGCGCTGGCACTTCGCCGTTTCGACCGGGTCGACGAGCTTGTGCGTGTGCTTCTGCATGACCCATCGTACAAGGTGCGGCTGCAGGCCGCGGTGGTGCTGGGCAAGATCCACGACAAGCGGGCCGTGCCCGGGCTGATGCAGGCGCTCGGAGATGCCTACTACGGCGTGCGCGGCATGGCGGCGCAGGCGCTGGGCGAGATCGGCGACGACTCGGCGCGCGACGCGCTCGAGCACGTGAGCCACGATCCGCACGACTTCGTGCGGGCGCAGGCCCGGGCCGCCCTGCGCATGCTGGAAGCGGTGCCGCCGCCCGACTCGATCCAATCGCGCAACAGCGTGACCGGTCAGAAGATTTTTCTCACCGTCGGAAAAATGGGCGACAAGACCGGGCGTGCGCCGCCCGAGCTGCGCGAACGCATGCGCATGATCGTGCTCGCTCAGCTCCAGGGCACTCCCTACGTGACCATGCAGGGGCCGGCCTCCAAGGCGCGCGGCTTCATCGTCGACGGTGCGATCAAGGACATCTTCGTGCGCACCCTGCACGACTACGTGGAGGCGTCGTGCGAGGTCGAGCTGGTCATCAGCACCTACCCTGCGCACAGCATCGTGATGATGACGACGGGCGGCGCCAGCGTGCAGTCGCCGCGCATCCGCTACCGGCCCGAGCAACAGATGCCGATGCAGCGCGATGCTCTCGAGGGCGCGGTGCGCGGAGCGCACCAGAACCTGCTCCAGTTTCTGGAAGCGCAGCGTTGAGGCCGTGGTGGGGCGTAGTCGGGCTCGCCCTGGCGGCGGCGAGCTGCGCGCGCGAACCTGCAGGGCCGGCGGTCGGGACCCACACCCGCCCGGTCGTCTACGGGATCGACGGCCGCACCGATTATTACGCGCATCCCAACCCGCTCTGGCGCGCGCTGGTGCGGGACTCGGTGTGTGCGCTCGTGCCGTCGTCCCGGCTCGACACGAGCGATCCCATGAACGTGCGCGTGGTCGCCGACACCCTCGGGCATTCGCAGAATCTGTGCGCCGATCAGCGCTTTTGGGACCAGCCGGCAGCGGCCGATTGCAGTGGAACGCTCATCGACGATGACCTGGTGCTGACCGCCGGCCACTGCGTGCCCGACCGGGTCACCTGCAGCGCGGTGCGCTACCTGTTCCACTACTACGAGATCGCCGATGGACAGCTGGCGACCATCACTCAGGACGACGTGTTTTCGTGCCAGTCGCTGGTCGTGCAGATGATGGCGAATCCGCTCGACTACGCCATCGTCCAGCTCGATCGGCCGGCCGTGCCGGCCCACCGGCCGGCGCCGACCGAGATGGCAGCTCAGCCGCTCGCACGCGGGACGCCGCTTGCACTGCTGGGCTTTCCAAACGGCCTCCCGGCCAAGATCGATTGCGGCGGCCAGGTGATTGGTGGCAGCTCCGCGGCCGCGTCGGACCAGCTCGCGGTCACGGTCGACTCCTTCGCCGGTGATTCGGGCGGCGGCTTGTTCGACGCCGACGGGCGTGTGGTGGCCATTGCGGTCGCGGGCCTGGAGGACTATGTGCGGCGTGGGTCGTGCTATGTCGTGAACGTGGTGCCGTCCGATGGCTCGCAGGGCACCGAGGTGGCGACGTATGTCGGGCCGGCTGTGGCGGCCCTGTGCGGACGCGGATGGCCCAGCAGCCGCCTGTGCGGACCGTCGGGCGGCGAGCCCGACGGCGGCTGCGCCGTGCTGGCGACCCCGGAAGCGTGCCCGAGCGACTGCCCGCAGCGCGAACCGGCGCTGCCCGACGCCGGCCCCGACTCGGCTCCGGTGGGCGGGGGCGGGGGCGGAGACCAGGGCGGTTGCACGGCCGCGCCCGGGCTGCCCGCGCCGCCCGTGGTCGGATTGCTGGCGGCGCTCCTGCTCTCGGGGGCGCAAGCCCACTACCGGGGGCGCCGAGCCATCGGAAATCGGAGAGTGAGCGAGCGGAATCGCAGGGTTGGGCTGGCACCCGGCTTGTAATGGCAGGGAACATGGAGTTGGTGGTTCCGGTAGCACTCGTCCTGGCAGGCCTGTATGTGGTTGTGCGCAAGGCGGCCCTGGCCGGCCGCTCGTTCAAGCGCCTCCTGGGCTCACGCCCGACGGATCACCTCTAGGCCGCCCAGATACGGCCGCAGCACCGCCGGGACCACCACCGATCCGTCGGCCTGCTGATAGTTTTCAAGAACCGCAATGAGCGTTCGCGGCAGGGCCAGGCCCGAGCCGTTGAGCGTATGCACGAGGCGCGGCTTGTCCTTGCTGCCCTTGTCCTTGAACCGGATGGCGGCGCGCCGGGCCTGGAAGTCGCCAAAATTGGAGCACGACGAAACCTCCAGCCACTCGTCGGCGCCGGGCGCCCACACCTCGAGGTCGTACTTCACCATGGCCGAGAAGGACAGGTCGCCGGTGCACATCTGCACCAGGCGATAGCGCAGCTCGAGCCGCTTGAGCACGTCCTCGGCGTCGGCCAGCAGGCGCTCGAGCTCGGCCATGGACGTGTCCGGGTGCACGAACTTGACCATCTCGACCTTGTCGAACTGGTGGCCGCGCTTGATGCCGCGGGTGTCGCGACCGGCTGCCATCTTCTCGCGTCGGAAGCAAGCCGTGTAGGCCACATGATTGATGGGCAGGCGCGCGGCATCGAGCACCTCGTCGCGGTACAGGTTCGTCACCGGCACCTCGGCGGTCGGGATCCACCAAAAATCCTCCTCGGCGTCGCGGTACAGGTTGTCGCCGAACTTGGGCAGCTGTGCGGTGCCGATCAGGCACTCGCGCTTGACCATGTAGGGCGGGTACACCTCGGCGTAGCCATGCTCCTGCACGTGCAGATCGACCATCCAGTTGATCAGCGCCCTCTGCAGTCGTGCGCCCGCGCCGCACAGCACGTAGAAGCGCGAGCCCGCGATCTTGACTCCCCGATCGAAATCGATGATCGCGAGCGCGCTCGCGAGGTCCCAGTGCGGCTTGGGCACGAAGTCGAACTCGCGCTTGCGGCCCTCTTCGCGTAGCACGCGGTTCTCGGTTTCGTCTCGCCCAATCGGCACCGACTCGTGGGGCAGGTTGGGCAACTGCAGGGCAATCTCGGTCTGCTGGGCTTCGATCTCGGCGACCGCCTTCTCGAGCGCGGGGATTTTTTCCTTGAGCGCCGCCGCCTCGATCTTGAGCGCTTCGCGCTTGGTCGGATCGCTCATCTCCTTGGACAGTGCGTTGCGGCGCGCGTTCAGGGTGTCACGCTCGACCTGGAGGCGCCGCCGCTCGGCATCGAGCTGCAGGATGGCGTCCAGAGGAGCCGGGTCGAAAAACAGCTTCTCGACCAGGTCCCTGCGAACTTTCTCTGCATTCTCGCGGACGTAGCGGATGTCGAGCATTCGCGGATCTTGGGACCCGGGACCCTTCGTGTCAAGGTTGGCCACGCGTGGGCGGACGCAGCTGGGTGCGCTTGGCGGCCACGCGGCGGGGCGGCAGGGGCACCGAAAGCTCGGTCAGCAGAGCCTGCGCCTCGCGCAGCTCGGGCAGAAGATGCAGCGCTCGGGTCGCATAGCGCACAGCCAGCTCGGGGCGCTCGAGCAGCTTCTGCGTGCGCGCGAAGTGAAGCGCAACGTGCGCGCACACGATGCATTCATCGTCGGCCACCTCGCGCAACAGGCGCGGCCACACCGCTGCGTGGGCGTTGGTGTGGCTGACCAGCAGCCGCCGCGCGGCCTCCTTGCGGCCGCATGCGAGCAGCGCGCTCGCCACCCCGGCGGCTGCTTTCGTGCACCAGGACAGATCACCCCACAGCCCGCTCTTGGCGTAGGTCTCGCGCAAGATGCGGAATGCGTGGGGCCACGAAGCCAGCCGCGCGTAGCAGCGGCCCAGCCGTTGCCGGACCTCGAGCGGAGTGTCGAGGCCCAGTCGTCGGTAGCCGAAGCGCGCGCTCTCGAGCGCCTCGGTGGCCTCGCGGAAACGGCGCGCCTCGTAGAGCCGCGCACCCAGGGCAGCCAGGTCCTGCGGCTCCACGTCGACCCCCAGCATCTGCAGCCGCCGGGCCAGCACGAGCGCAGCCTCCGCGCGCGCACCCAGCTCCCGCTTGCGGTCGGTGTCGACGTCCTCGCCGGCACGCCCCATGCGCGCCACCTCGCGCCGGATGGCGGCGCGCAGCGACTCGACCAGCGCGTCGGTCTCGGCCGCCACCTTTTCGCCGAGCCGGGCCGCCACCCGCGCCACCTCGCGTTCGGCGCGGATGTGCTCCTCGACGCCCGCGTGCAGCGTGCGCACGAGCTCCTCGGCCTGCTCGAACGAGCCCACCGACAGCATGCCGAGCCCGCGCCCCGCCCAGTACTTCTCGAGCAGCGGGTTGGGCTTGCGCAGCACCGCGTACGAGCGCGCACCCGGTCGAGCGGCCCGCCGCAGCTGATGGACATAGTCGTAAACATGAATGAAATTGGGATCTTCCAGGCTAAATCCATAGAACAGAAAGCTGTGCTCGAGCAGCAGCGAGCGCAAGAGAAGCGAGAGCGAGGGATGGGTGCGCTCGTAGGCCAGGTAATCGTCGCGGGTCAGGACGATGGTATCCGACAGATCCAGATCGCCGTGCATCTTGATGACCCGGCGTGCTCGTGGCGGCAACGGCAGATGAACGTCACCGTCGTCGATCACGGTCATGTAGGGCAGGCCCAGCTTTTCTAGCGTAGCCTCGACCAGCCGGTCGTAGTTGGTGGTCACGATGGTTCCAAACGGCAGGGCCAGGAGCTGCTCGTGCACCGGGCGCACGCAGCTCGCCAGCTCGCGCTCGACCCCCAGCCAGCGCGCGAGCAGCCGCTCGAGCGCGGCTCGCCCGTGTCGCTCCACAAACAATTGCGCCCGCGCCAGCGGGTCGAAGCGCTCCCACCCGGCCCGCTCCTCCGCGCACAGCCGCCGTCCCAGACGAGACAGCAGGCCGTCCCAATCCAGCCGCGTCACGCCGTGCGAGAAACCGGCCCCGACAAACAAGACAAACTCACCCCGCGCCACCCGATCGATCAAGTCCTGGGGCAGCTCGATCGCCATTGCGGGCACGATAGCACAGGGCTCTGACAGCGCCGCCTCGACGCGCCTCCCCACACCTGTGCGCCCACGCGGGGTGTTTGTGCCTCGGCTCACGCCCGCGCACGGGGCCGCCCGTCACGCGGATGCGGATGTCGGAGGCGCGCTCGCGCTGATCCCGCCGCTTGCCTCCGCGTGCGTCAGCAAGGCCGCATTCTCGGCCTTGACCTGCTCGATCAGCGTGACCCGGATCTCCTCGGCCACATCGGGTCGCTGCGCAATGAACGCGCACGCCTTGTCCCGACCCTGCGCGATCTTCTCGCCCTTGTAGGAGAACCAGGTTCCGCTCTTCTCGAGCAGCCCGCGCTCGCTGGCCAGATCCACGATTTCGGCTGCGCGGTTGACCCCAGCCCCATACAGAATCTCGAACTCGGCTTCGCGGAACGGCGGCGCCACCTTGTTCTTGACCACCTTGACCCGGGTCTTGGTGCCCACGATGTCGTCGCCGTTCTTGAGCACGCCGATCTTGCGGATGTCCAGGCGCACCGACGCGTAGAACTTGAGCGCGTTGCCGCCCGTCGTCACCTCCGGATTGCCGTAGACGATGCCAATCTTCTGCCTGAGCTGATTGATGAACACGACTGTGCTGCCCTGCGAGGCCGTGATCCCGGTCAGCTTGCGCAGGGCCTGGCTCATCAGGCGCGCCTGCAGGCCCATGTGGGCCACGCCCATCTCGCCCTCGAGCTCGGCGCGCGGAGTCAGGGCCGCCACCGAGTCGATCACGATCAGGTCCACGCCCCCGGAGCGCACCAGGTGGTCGGCAATCTCGAGCGCCTGCTCCCCACAGTCGGGCTGCGACACCAGAAGATCGTCGAGCTGCACGCCCAGCTTGCGCGCATACGCAATGTCGAGCGCGTGCTCGGCGTCGATGAAGGCGGCCACGCCGCCCTGCCGCTGGGCCTCGGCAATCGCGTGCAGTGTAAGCGTGGTCTTGCCCGAAGACTCGGGCCCGAAGATCTCGACCACCCGGCCGCGCGGCAATCCGCCCACCCCGAGCGCCAGATCCAGCGAGACCGAGCCGGTCGACACGACCGGCATCTCGCCCACCTCCACGCGCCCCATCAGCATGATGGCACCCTTGCCGTAGCGCTTCTCGATCGCGCTCACGGCCTGGCCGATTGCGCGCATCCGTTCCTTGAGCCTGCTCATGATCATCTCCTTTCCCGAATCTCCATGGCCAGAGCGGCCAGCGCGCCGCGCAGCTCAGCGCTCGCGATCGCCACCCGGTCGAACAGACGCGCCGGCACCACGCCGGCGCGGTGCAACTCGTACAGCGCCCGCATCGCGTCTGCGCGCGCGCGTTCACCCGCGGCCAGCCGCCGGCACGCGATCCGCCAGCCCGACACCCGATACGCAGCCGCCGAGCATGCCAGCACGTGAAGCGCACAGGTTCGGACCTGCTCCTTGCGCCCAGCCGCCCACTGGTCGCCGTCGGTGCCCGCAGTTGCTCGCGCGCAGCCCTGCCGGAACCAGCTCGCCTCCCGCACCGCCGGCAGATCCTCAACTCGCAAGATCGCGAGCGATCTCTCCACCGCCATAGTCCTCCTTCAGCTCGATCGCGAGCGGTTGGTCGAGATACCGGTAGCCGGTCGCGCGGACGATATCCTCGTCCGAAAGCCGGTCACGGTCGCTCAGATCGGCCAGCGTTCGCGCGATCCGAATGATGCGCTCGATGGCACGGGTCGAGACCCCGGTCCGCCCGCTGTAGGCGGCCAGAAGGTCCTGACATGCGCCGTCGAGCCGACAGAACCGGCGCAGATGCTGCGCGGCCATGTGAGCGTTCGCGTGCACACCGGGCAGCTTTGCAAAGCGCTGCCTCTGACGTGCGCGCGCGGCGCTGACCCGCTCGCGGATGATGCGAGAGGGCTCGCCTGCTGGAGCGGCCAGCAGCTCCCGATACGGCGCCACCCCCACCCAGACATGCATGTCGAAGCGGTCCAGGAGGGGCCCACTGATGCGGCCGCGATAGCGCTGCACCCGATCGGGCGTGCACGTGCAGGTCCGCAGCGGATCGCCGGCGTGCCCACACGGGCACGGGTTCATCGCGGCCACCAGCATGAACGCGGCCGGATAGGTGACCGCGCGCCGGGCTCGCACCAGCGTCAGCTTCTTGTCCTCGAGCGGCTGGCGCAACGATTCCAGACAGTGGCGCGGGTACTCGGGCAGCTCGTCGAGAAACAGCACCCCATTGTGGGCCAGCGATACCTCGCCCGGGCGGACCTGCTCGCCGCCACCCACCAGACCGGCCGCACTGACGGTGTGGTGGGGTGCACGAAATGGCCGCATGGAGAGCAGCCCGCGCCCGCGCAGAAGGCCTGCCACCGAATGGATGGTCGTGCTCTCGAGCGCCTCCTCCCAGGTCATCGGGGGCAGGATGCTCGGCACCCGCTGCGCGAGCATGGTCTTGCCCGAGCCAGGCGGACCGACCAGCAGCACGTTGTGGCCGCCCGCAGCCGCGATTTCGAGCGCCGAAATGGCGACCCCCTGGCCGCGCACGTCGCAGTAGTCGGGCAGCGGTCGGCTCGCCTCCGGGTCGCACGCCGGCGCCGCCTGCGCGGCCAATGCTTCTGCCGGCGGCGGCTCCGACCGCCCCAAGAGCAAATCCACGACCTCATCCAGACGCTCCGCGGCGCGCACCGTGATGTCCCGGACCAGCACCGCCTCGGCGGCGTTGGCGCGGGGCACGATGACCTCGCGGAAGCCGTTGCGGGCGGCGAAGCCAACGATGGGGAGCACTCCCCGAACCGGCTTGAGCGCACCGTCGAGCGACAGCTCGCCCAGCAGCAGCCGACCGGCCAGCGCCTGGGCCGGCAGGCGCTGTGCCGCCGCCAGCATGCCGACCGCGATCGGCAGATCGAACGCCGCGCCATCCTTGCGCACATCGGCGGGCGCCAGATTGACCGTGACTTTGGCAGCCTCGAGCGGGAAGCCGCTGTTGGAAAGCGCAGCCCGGGTGCGGAAGCGTCCCTCCTGCACCGCGGTCGCTGGCAGCCCCACCAGATGGTACGCGGGCAGCCCGCCCGCGAAATCGACCTCCACCTCGATCGCATAGGCGTCGATCCCGAGGGTCGCGGCGGAGTGGACCTTGGCCAGCACGCGGGCCGGCAGTGCAGCCGGCGTGCCGTGACCCGCGCCCGCGGTTTCGCCGAGTTGCGCGCGCGCTCCCGGCTCCCCGTGCCGGCTGGCCGTCACTGCGGCCGG
>DATFWX010000295.1:0-5571 GCA_035258845.1 Polyangia bacterium
CTGAGCCGCCTGCCCACGCACGCCCACGCCCTCCTCGTCACCGATGTCGCCGACGCGGGCGCGGCCGCCGATCTCACCGAGGTCCTCGCTCGCGCCCCCGGGCTTGCGGTTTTGTGTGTGCGCGATCCCGAGCTGGATGTGCTGCTCGCTCAGGCGCGGCCGGCATCCCAGATGGCGGCGCGCGCGCTCGACGGGGAGCGCGCGGCCGGCCGGGTCGCCCTGGCTGCCGCCGGGATTTCGGTCGAAGAGGCGGCATGAGGCTGCGCCTGCTCTACGGAGCCCTCGCCATCGCGTCCGGGTTCGCGGTGTTCGAGTACGTGCAGGCGCTCAACGTGACCCATCCAGCGGTGCTCGATCTGCCCACACCTGCGCCGGCGCCGGGCGCGCGCGCGCCCACCCCGGCGCCCGCCTCGGCGCGCCGGGTGGTGTGGGTGCTCATCGATGGCCTGCGGCTGGACGCGGCGCGCACCATGCCCAAGCTGGGCATCTTACGGGCCGCCGGCCGTTCCTTCGACGCGGAGGCCGGTTTTCCGTCCTACTCGCTGCCCAATTATGTCACCCAGGCGTGCGGCCTCGATCCGATCGATTCGGGTGTGCGCACGAACGGCTTCCCGGGCCCGGTGCCGCTCGATTCGGTATTCCGGCGCGCCAAGCAGGCCCACCTGACCGTCGGCGTCATCGGCACCGACACCCGCTGGTTCGATCGCCTGTTCGGCCGCTTCATCGATGACGGCCGCATCGTGGCCGATCCGGCCGCGCCGCCGCCGGGCGAGCTCGCCCTCATCCATCTCGACTACCCAGATCACGAGGCGCATCAACATGGCGCCGCCTCGGCCGAGTACCGCGCCGCGGTCGCACATTCGGATCAGGTGTTGGCCCGGATTGCCGAGCAGCTCGATCCCACGCGAGACGCGCTCATCGTGACCGCCGATCACGGACACATCGATCGCGGCGGCCACGGCGGCGCCGAGCCGGTTTCGCTGGAGATCCCGATCGTGCTGTGGGGCGCGGGCGTGAGCCCGCAGTTGCCCCAGCGCGGCGGCTTTGCGCGCGACGTCGGGCCCACGATCGTGCACCTGCTCGGGCTGGGCCCGCTCACGCATGCGCGCGGGCGCTCGCTCCTGGGCGAAGAGCCGGCCGCCGTCGTCGAGCGCCGGCGGGTCGAGGGACGCATGCAGGCCTGGCAGGCCGAGCGCGCGCGCCGGCTCGACCGCGGGCGGGCGATCGCGGTGCCGATTGCGCTCCTGTTCGTGGGCGCGCTGGCTGCGCTGGCGCTGCGCGTGCGGCCGCGCGGCCGCGCCTGGCTGTGCGCGCCCATGTATCTTCTGATCCTGGCCGGCCTGTTTCTGCTCCTCGACAGCGTGTCGTTCAGCACCTGCAACGAGGAGGAACCCTTCATCGCGCGCTTTGCGGCCCTGGCCTCTCTGGCGGCGGTGGCGCAGCTGGTCGTGGGCGGCCGCGCTTCCGCCGCGCCGGCCGTCTTCGTGGCCGCCACGCCGGCCGTGGTCGCGGTCTGGTACGCGCCCACCCGGCCGGTCTACGATCTGCCGTCGGCCGGCCTGGCCTTCTTTCCGGTGCTTGCGTTTGGCGCGCTGTCGGTCATGGCGGCCTGGGCGACCTTCTGGGGCCGCTACAGATCGCCGCCCGGCCCTGCTGCGTAAGAAGGGGCATGCGCAAGTCCACGCTCACCAAAACCGCAATTTTCGTGACCTCGCTGTTGGTGCTGGCCGCCTTCGCGGCGCCCCGCCGCGGCGGAAGAACCGGCAAGCCCGATCCGCAGCGGGCCGGCCGCCACGTCGATCTCGTGATCGCGCTCGATACCTCGGGCTCGATGGACGGCCTCATCGACTCGGCGCGCCAGAAGCTGTGGGACGTGGTGAATCTGATGGCGCAGGCGCGCCCGCAGCCGGTCTTACGGGTCGGCCTCATCTCGTACGGCAACGACGGCTACGACCCCTCGGTGGGGTGGCTGCGCAAGGACAGCGACCTGACGCAGGATCTCGATGCTCTCTACTCCAAGCTGTTCGCGCTGCGCACCAACGGGGGCACCGAGTACGTGGCGCGCGCGGTGCACGCGGCGGTGGGGCAGATGCAGTGGGATCGCGACCCCGACGCGCTGCGCATCATCTTCGTGGCTGGCAACGAGCCCGCCACGCAGGACCCCCAGATCCGGGTCGAACGGGCGGTGGCCGAGGCGCGCGAGCACGGCATCCTGGTCAACACCATCTACTGCGGCGACGAGTCGGCGGGGGAGGCCGCGGGCTGGCGCGCCGTGGCGTCGCTGGGCGCGGGTCAGTTCGCGTCGATCAATCAGAACAACCTGGCCGTGATCGCGACCCCGATGGACGCGGAGCTGGGCAAGCTTTCGGCCGCGCTCAATGGAACCTATGTCGCGTACGGCGAAGAGGGCCGCATGGGGAAGGCCAACCAGGCCGCGCAGGACAAGAATGCGGCGTCGGCCAGCGCCCCCGCCGCGGCCGCGCGCGCGGTCGCCAAGGCGGGCCACCTCTACAGAAACCCGGGCTGGGACCTGGTCGATGCGGTCGGAGGTGGCGGCAAGAAGCTCGAGGAGATCAAGGAGGCCGAGCTGCCAGCCGAGCTGCGCGCGCTGCCGCCCGAGAAGCGGCAGGCCTACCTCGACGGCAAGGCCAAGGAGCGGGCGGATCTGCAGAAGCAGATTAGCGAGCTCTCGGTCAAGCGCGAGCAGTACGTGCGTGACGCGCGCAAGCGCGCCGCCAAGCCGGGTGACCGCTCGCTCGACGACGCGCTCGCGGGCGCGCTGCGCGGTCAGGCCGAGGCGGCCGGCTTCGCTTTCTGAAGCGCCTGCAGCGCCACCACCAGCCGTTCCAGCCTCGCGTCCACCTCTTCGACCAAAGGTTTCGGGACCAGCCGCGTCGCGGCCAGAAGCTGCGCCAGCCGCCGCGTCGCGGCCAGGAGCTGCACCCGATCGCGCTCCGCCTGGTCGCTCGGCTCGAGCGGAAAGAAGACCTCCTGATAGCGCCGCTTGAGCGCGGCCGCCGGCTGCGCGTCTTCGATCACGGCCCGACGCAGCTCCTGGCGCGCCGCCGCGGGCGCCTCGGTGCCGTCCGCGCGCTCCTCGACCCTTCGCCAGAAATCGACCGCGTCGGCGCTCGGGATGGGCGCTGAAAGCCCGTCTCGACGCAGCACCTCGGGTGCGCGCTTGTGCAAAAATGCATACGATCCCGTCAGCTTGTACGCGGTCTCCGGTTTCAGGTGAAGCTCTTTCCGGCAGTACTCGTCAAAGCTCGCAAAGCCCCAGCGCAAAAAGCGTCGCTCCTGAAGCGCGATCTGCAGAACCTCGCCCAGCTCGATCCAGCTGGCCTTGAAGCGCCGCGCCCGCCGCAATAGCTCGACCCGCTCCTCATCTCCCTGGAACGCCTGGATGCGCGCCTCGAGCTCCATGTCGGTGCGCGTGCGAGTGCGTGTGACCGGTTTCACGAGCGTGAAACTAACCGAGTGCCCGCTTCGTTTACAAGGGCATGCACCCGATCCATAATGCCTACGCTCGTATGGTCGTTTGTCCAGCCTGCAACTCACGCTACGACGAGGGCATCCAGTTCTGCCCGCGCGATGGTACGCACGTGGTCAACGACAACTCGGGCGACGAGGTGGGCAAGGTTCTGGCCGACCGCTACAAGGTCCTGCGCAAGCTCGGCGAGGGCGGAATGGGCGAGGTGTACGAGGCGCAGCACGTCTACATCGAGAAGCGGTTCGCGCTCAAGCTGCTGCGTAAAGAAATCATGACCAACAAGGAGGCGGTGACGCGCTTTTATCAGGAAGCGCGCGCCGCCAGCGCGATCGGCCACGAGAACATCGTCGAGATCGACGACTTCGGCCACCTGCCCGACGGACGTGCCTATCTGGCCATGGAGTTTCTGGAGGGGCAGTCGCTGGCCGACGCCGCGCGCGAGCAGATTGCGATTGCGCGCTCGGTCGAGATCACCTGCCAGGTGTGCCGGGGCCTGGCGGCCGCGCACGCCAAGGGCATCATTCACCGGGACATGAAGCCCGAGAACGTGTTCCTGGTCCGGCGGGCCGCGCGCGAGGTGGCAAAGATCCTCGATTTCGGAATTGCCAAGGTCTCGGGCGCCGACGGTTCCGGACAGAGCCCGTCACTGACCCGGACCGGCACCATCTTCGGCACGCCGCACTACATGTCGCCCGAGCAGGCGCTCGGCAAGCCGCTCGACCATCGCACCGACATCTACTCGGTGGGCGTGATCATGTACGAGATTTTCGCCGGCATGGTGCCCTTCCGCGGCGAGTCGTTCATGGCCATCCTGACCCAGCACATCACGGCGGCGCCCCTGCCGCCGCGCGATGTCGCGCCCGAGCGCGGCATCCCGCCCGAGGTGGAGCGCGTGATCCTGCGCGCGATGGCCAAGGAGCCGGGCGAGCGCTTCACCACCATGGCCCAGATGCACGACGAGCTGGCGCGCATCCAGCGCGAGCTGTTCGGGGGCGCGCGGCCGCCGACCCCGCTGCCCACCACGCCCCCGCCCGGCTACGCAGCAACCATGGCGGCTGTTTCCGGCGTGACGCCAGCGCCCAGCGCGACCGCGGCGCCCCCGGCCCCCGCAGCGTCCGCTGCCCGAAAGCCCACTTCGCCGACCCTGGGGGCGCGGCCGTCCTCGGTCGTGGCTGCGCCGCCGCTTGCGGAGCCGGAGCCCGAGCTTGTGGTTCGGCGCAGCCGCGCGCCGCTCGTGATCCTGCTTCTGCTCGTGATCGCGGGCGGTGGAGGCGCGGGCGGGTGGTACTACTACACCCACCAGTCCAGCGTGGGTACGCCCACGCCCGTGGCTGGGCCGCCGGTGGCGCCGCCTTCCACTCCCACGCCGATCGCCAAGGCGCCGCTGATGCCGCCCGACCCCGAGACGCCGCCCGCGCCCAGGATGGTGTCAGTGCTGCTCGATACGGTGCCGCGCGGCGCGGCCATCATCCGCGATGGCCGGCGCGTCAGCGACACGCCCGAGCAGATTGACGTCGCCGACGGCAGCACGCTCGAGCTGGAGCTGCATCGCGACGGCTACCGCGACACCTCAGTGACCCTGGATCCGCAAAAGCAGCACAAGGTGCTGGTGCGGCTCGAGCGCGCGCGCAAAGGCGAGGAGCACCATCATGCGGCCATGCCGCCCCCGCCCGCGCATCCCAAAGCACCCCCGCCGCCGCATGTCGGGGAAGCGCCGCCGCAGCCGCCGGTGGTGGAGCAGCCGCCGCCCGAGCCCATCCCGACCGAGCCGCCGCCGGCCGTGCAGCCGCCGCCGGTGCTCCACCCGCCGCCGGTCCGCACCGGCCCCCATCCGCCGGTTGTGGTGCCTCCGCGCCCCATCATTCCGCCCAAGAAACCGCCCAAGAAGAAGGATCCATACGAGCGGTTGGACAAGATCGAGGAGCCGCTCGATCCCTACAAATGAGATCCCGTCTCGCGCAGCAAGTTTTTTCTTCACGACGTGAGCTCCGCAAGGATGGGCACGAAGGGTCTACGGTTCTTGGCGACGCTATAGACGGCATGGAGCAACTTGCGCATGGCTGCGACGAGGGCGACCTTGG
>DATFWX010000296.1:0-2416 GCA_035258845.1 Polyangia bacterium
AGAGCCCCAGCCCCAGCCCACCGTAATGACGCGCCGACACCGCGCGCTCGAAGCGGCCGAAGATGCGCTCCAGATGCTCGGGCGCGATGCCGATCCCGCGGTCGCTCACGCACAGGCGCGCGAGCTCGCCCTCGCGGGTGACCGAGATCTCGATGGTCTGGCCGGCGCCGTACTTGATGGCGTTGGACAGGAGATTGGTGACCACCTGCTCGAGCCGCGTGCGATCCCAGCGTCCGCTGACTGCGGTATCTGCGCGCACGCGGATGGGGCAGGTCGCGCGCGCCGCCTGCTCGGCCATGCGGCCGGCGGCCTCGCGCACCACACGCGACAGGTCGACCTGCTCGAGCGAGAGCGGGACGCGGCCCTGGCCGATGCGCGAAAGGTCCAAGAGCTCGCCAATCAGCTTGCCCAGGCGCTCGATCTGCCGCTCTGCATTCTGCAGCTTGCTTACCAGTCGCTCGGGCGAGCTCACGATGGTGCGGGGCTTGCGGCTCGCATCCAGAAGAATGCTCTGCACCTGCAGTTGCAGCGCGGTCAGCGGCGTGCGCAGCTCGTGCGACGCGATCGAGAGGAACTCGTCGCGCAGCGCGACCGCAGTCTGCGCTTCCCGATACAGGCGTGCATTGTCGATGGCGACTGCCGCGCGCCGGGCCAACTCCTCGGCCATGGCGAGGTCGTCCGGTCCGTAGGAGCGCCCGGAACGCGTCGAGATGAACGAAACCGCGCCCAAGACGAGGTCGCGCGCGCGCATGGGCACGATCATCGCGGAGCGCACGCCCAGGCTGCGCAGCGCGGCCAGGTGCTCGGCATCGCGCGCAGCTTGCACCAGCATCTGGTCGTTGACCTCGCCGAGCAGCGCAGACTGGCCAGTCTGGATGACCCGCGGCGCGCCCAGTTTCTGCTCGGGCGATTGCGGCCAGCGGCGCTGGATCTCGCGCAATCGTTCGGCCCGCGCCGGATCGACGTGCGCGAGCGCCAGCGTGCGCGAGACGCCGTCCTGCTCGAGCACGTCGACCATGCAGTAGTCGGCCAGATCGGGCACCGCGCGCCCGGCCAACCGGGTCAGCGTGACCTCGAAGTCGAGCGAGCTGGCCAGAAGGCTCGACGCCTCGCTCAGAAGTGACGCGCGCTCTTTGGCCTGCTCGGCGCGCAGGCGCGCGCTGCGCTGCGCGTCGAACAGACGCGCACGGTCGATCGCCGCTGCCATACGGTCTGCCGCCAGCAGCAGGACCTTCATCTCCTCGTCGGTGAAATGGCGCGGCTGAAACGTGCCCACATGGACGACCCCGATGGCCGAGCCGCCCACCAGAAGCGGTGCGCCCATGAGCGAACGCTGCTGGCGCACCATCGGTGTCCACACCTCCACGGTCGACAGATCGTCGATGACCAGAGGCTTCTGGCTCTGCGCGATGAGCCCCGCCACGCCACGACCGAGTGGGATCCGCACTTTTTCGCGCGACTCGGCGTTGCCCGCAAGGCCCACGCGCAGGGTCAGGAAGGGCTCCTCCTCGGCCAGCAGCATGATGTCCGCAGTGTCCACGTCGAGGGTCTCACGCAGGCGGGCCAGGAAGGCGCGCAAAAGGTCGTCGAGCCTGGCATGTGTGAG
This sequence comes from Polyangia bacterium, assembly GCA_035258845.1. Lineage (GTDB taxonomy): Bacteria > Myxococcota_A > Polyangia > JAHFDS01 > DATFWX01 > DATFWX01. The sequence continues at coordinate 1,607 of DATFWX010000296.1, forward strand.
CGCGACCGTGGTGACCGCTTCCAGGCGGCGCGCGCGCAGGGCGCCCGCCTCGGCTTGCTGGCGCGCGGCCTGCTCACGCTCGAACATCTGGGCGTCGTTGACCGAGTAAGCGACGATGGCCGCAACCATGCCCAAAAGGTCGCCCAGCTCGGCGGGCAGCGGGTGGCGGAAGAAGGCGGCCATGACACCCTTGAGCTCCCCGCCCGCCAAGAGTGGGTACACGGCCGCCGACGCCAGGCGCTCGCGCTCGACCAGGTCCTGCTCGAGCTGCGGATCGCCCCGCAAGTCGTTGCGGAAGAAGGGCTGGCGGGTTCGCGCCACGTGACCGACCTTGTAGGGATGGCTCACGACTTTGATGTGTGCCCGCGAGCTGGTCTCGAGCTGGGTGGACAGCCCGGCCGATGCGCGCAGCTCGAGCGTCTCGGCCTCGGCATCGTACAGCCACACGCGCGCCAGCGCCGCCGCGAAGTCGTTGGCCAGGGCCTGGGCCACGCTCTTCAGGGTGTCGTTCAGGCTCAGGCGGGCACCCAGGCGGGCAGCCAGGGCGGTGGCAGCGCGGGCATAGCGGGTCAGCGTGAGCTGGCGCTCCAGCTCGACGCGGTCACGCAGGTCGCGCAGCGCGCCCACGATCAATTCGCCGCCGGCGGACACGGGCACCGCCGCCAGCACGAGCTCGATGTCGATCTCGCTGCCGTCGTACCGTCGCGCCGGCAGTCGAACCGGCCGGCCGATCAGGTGCGGCTCGTGCGTGCGCCGATAGCGCGCGAAACCGGCCTCGTGGGCGGGCCGGACGCGCTCGGGCATCAGAGT
>DATFWX010000297.1:0-20541 GCA_035258845.1 Polyangia bacterium
GTGGCAGCGGCGGCGGCGGCAGCGGCGGCAGCGGTGGCGCGGGGGGGGCCGCGGGCGCGGGCGGCAGCGGCGGCGGCGGCGGGACCGGTGGCAGCGGCGGCGGCGGGGGCAGCGCCGGAACCGGCGGCAGCGGCGGCGCCCTGGACGATGGCGGCGTCGATGGGGGCGGCGGGGTCGGGGACGCCGGTTCAGCCGTCGACGCGCAGGCATGCATCAGCCCTGATGGCGCGGCGCCCTCGCTCACGATAACATCGTGCGCAAGACTGGCGAGATGACCGCGCACGTGAGCATCGAGCTGCTCGGCAAGTTGGAGGGTGCCCTCCACCTGATTGCGGTGGAGCACCCCTATGCGTACTTGACCGAAAAGGAAAACGAGAACCGGCTGGTGCAGGTCCGCATCTCCAATCCAGCGCGGCTCGAGAAGGTGGCGGTCTGCGAGTGTGATGCAGGAGCCCGATTCAAGGCAGTTTCAGGAGCCATTGCCTACGTGGCCGCTGAGGAGGGCGGCCTCGAACTTCTCGATATCTCGAGCCCCAGCAAGCCCCAAAAGATGGGGGCACTGGTCACACCCTACCCCGTCTGCAACGTCACGCTGCGAGGCCCTCTGGCCTTCCTGACCGATCTGGCCAGCCTGCGGCTTTTCGATGTCTCCAATCCCAGAGCCCCCACCGAGGTGGGCGTGTGCAACGCTCTCGAGGAGGCCGGTGCCATCACGATCGATGGCGACCATGCCTACATCGCCGCGGACTACGGCATGCGAGTTGTCACCCTCGCGAATCGCAGCGCACCCAAGGAAGTTGCCTATCTGGAAGTGGAGGGAAACGCGGTCAAGATCGCCGTCGCTGGCAACCAGGCCTACATCGCCGACGCCGATGCCGGAGGCGTCCACATTGTGGATGTTTCGCAGCCCGACGCCCCCTTCCGGGTGGGCCGATTTGGCGATTGGATCATCAGAGATGTGGCGGTCGCGCGCAATGGTCGCCAGGTCTACCTTGCGGGCGGCACGCTCGACGCGCTCGACGTGTCAAATCCGGCCGCGCCCGTGCTTGCGGGTCGCTTTCGGCCCGGTCCGGGCACCGACAACGGCATCTGGGAGATTCATCTGCTCAATGAATTGCTGTTCGCGGCCGGAGGCGACACCTTCTTCACCTTCGTGCTGCGCCAATAGCGCAGGCCTGCGTCCGCGATCGCCGTGCTATGGTGGCGACCATGTCGGACCCCACCAAGCCCAAGCCCACCATCGACTGCACCCCCAACGGCCCCTACCTTATCACCGGGCTGTCGCTGCTGCGTAACTCCAAAGGCGACGAGCTGCCGGCTCGACCCAAGATGGCGCTGTGCCGCTGTGGCGGCTCGGCCAACAAGCCCTTCTGCGACGGCACCCACGCCAAGATCGGTTTCTCGGACGCGCGCCTGCGCGCGGAGCCGCCCACATCGGAGCGCGTGGCCTATCGCGGCCAGCGCGTCACCATTCTCGACAACCGCAGCGTGTGCGCTCACGCCGGATACTGCACCGACGGGTTGCCGACCGTGTGGAAGCAGGGCGGGGAGCCGTGGATCGACCCCGACGGCGCGGACGCGCAAGCCATCATCGAGGTCGTGCGGCGCTGCCCATCGGGCGCGCTCGCATGCGCGGTCGACGGCGTCGAGTGCTCGGACCCGGAGCGCGAGCCGCAGATCACGGTGTCCAAGGACGGGCCCTATCACGTGGTCGGCGGACCCGAGCTCCGGGACCCGGCCACCGGCCAAACGCCCCAGTCGCGCGAGCATTTCACGCTGTGCCGCTGCGGAGGCTCCCAAAACAAGCCGTTCTGCGACGGCACACACTGGCACATCGGGTTTCGCGACGACAAAAACTGAGAGGCGCCTTCGGCTATACTCCATCCGAGGCGAGCATGCGCAAGGAGGGCGGGCCGTCGGCGTCCGCGGATGAGCATCCGAGCACGCTGGACGCAACCGCCAAGCCGACCCGACCGGATGCCCCCACCGCCACCGCTCGCGTGCCCTCGCAGCACGCGCTGGCACCGGGCGAGCTGCTGGCGGGTCGCTACCGAGTGGTGCGGCTCATCGCTCGCGGCGGGTTTGGCGCGGTATACGAGGTCGATGACTGCCTGCTCCGCGAGCGAGTCGCGCTCAAGGCCCTGCTGCCCGACGTCGCCAGCAACCCGCAGGCGTTCGAGCGCTGGCGGCGCGAGGTCCAGCTCGCGCGCAAGGTCACGCATCGGAACATCTGCCGCGTGTTCGAAGTCGGCGTCCATGATGGAACCGCTTTTCTCACCATGGAGCTGTTGCAGGGCGAGACGCTTCATCAGCGCATCCAAAGGGCGGGGCCGCTGGATCTTCCGGCAGCCCGCGCGCTGACCGAGCAGCTCGTCGCCGGCCTGGCCGCCGCCCACGGCGCCGGCGTGATCCATCGCGATTTCAAGAGCGCCAACATCATCCTGGTCGAGGACCCGGCTCGGCCCGAGCTGCGCGCGGTCATCACCGACTTCGGCATCGCGCTCCCTTTCTCGGACGACGCCCCGCGGGCGACCGCGCCCGACGCCTGTGCGGGCACGCCCGGCTTCATGGCGCCCGAGCAGGTGGCGGGCCGAAAGACTGGCGCAGCCGTCGACATCTACGCGCTCGGCGTGGTCCTCTACCACCTGCTCACCGGGCACCTGCCGTCGGAGGCCAGCGCCGGTCCGGACGCTCGAGATGCGCCTTGGGTGCGCGCGCAGCGACCCGACCTGGACTTGGCCTGGGAGCGGGTGATCCGGCGCTGCCTCGAGCCCGACCCGGCGCAGCGCTTCGCCCGCGTGGAAGAGGTCAGCCGTGCGCTCGGGCTGCGTCCCACTGCGCCGCCGCGACGACGACGTGCGGCTCGAATCGCAGTGGCCGCCGCGCTCGCGCTCACGGCTGCGGGCCTTTGGGCGGGCCGTCTTGCCACCCGCAGCAGGAGCACCGCACCGCCGCCCCTACAGAGCGCCATCGACGCCCGCGCGCGCCCGAGCCCGGGCCCGAGCCTGGCCCCTCCGAGCGACCCCGGCAGCCTGGTGCGAAACGGGCTCGATCTGTTCTTCCGCGGCAACGTGGCGCCCGCCCGCCACATGCTGTCAGAAGGTCAGCGCCAGGCCCGCGCGGCCGGCGATCGAGAAACCGAAGCGTTCGCGCTGGCAGTGGCCGCCTACGTGGCCAAGGAGGCGGGCGAGATCCGGGAAGCGTCGACTCTATTCGAGCAGTCGTGGCGCACCTTGCCAGAGGGAGCGGTGGCGGCCGGTACGCTGACGTTCTGGGCCGAGCTCCGGCTCGCGAGCGACGACCTGGCCGGTGCACGAGGGCTCGCCAAGCAGGCGCTCGCCTTGACTGAGGGTCACTCGGTGCCGACCGCGCTGGTGTGGATGGTCCAGGCCGAGATTGCGCTCGAGGAGCGCAAGCCCCGCGAGGCCGAGACCCATGCGCGATCGGCGGCCGAGGCGCTCACCGGCCTTTTACTTCACCACGAGGTGCAGTCGCGAACCATCCTGGCGCGCGCGCTGCTCGCGCAAGGCAAGCGCGACGAGGCCCGGAAGCAGGTCAAGCAGGCGCGGGCGCGCCCGGGCGAGATGGTCAGCTTTCGGCTCCGTCTCGAGATGGTGGCCGCACAGCTGGAGCCGCCTGCGACCGCGCGAGCCCAGCTCGAGGTGATTGCCGCCAGCGCGCGCTCGGCAGGCCTATTCGAGCTGGCCCTGGAGGCGCGCCGCGCGCTCGCGGACACGCTCGACCAGATCGGAGATCGCGAAACCGCACGAACCGTCCGAGCGCAGGTTGTTAAGGACGCGCGCACAGCCGGCTACGATCTGCTGGCGCGCAAAGCCAGCGCGGGCGGGCCGCGTTTGGATCGCAGCGCCCCGTGAGGTATTCTTTGCAAAGGCATGAGCTCCGAGTCGGTTCCTCCCAACGACGCGGACCAGAGCGAGCCAGATGCCGAAGCGTCAGCCGAAGAGGCGTCATCCGGGCCCGCCGCCCCCGCGACCACCGAGCTCATCCGTGATGCGGATCCTGCCTACGCGCTGGTCACGCAGCTTCGACTGTATGTGACCGCGGGTCCCGACGTCGGCCAGGTTTTCGTGCTGGGTCCGGGCAAGATCGTGATCGGCTCGATCAGTGGGGCGGACGTGCTCCTGCACGACCGTACGGTCTCGCGCTTCCACGCCGAGCTCTTCCTCGACCAGAACCGGATCGTGCTCCATGACCTGGGCAGCCGGAACGGCACTTTCGTCGACGGCGTTCCGGTCCAGACCGCGTACCTCCGGGAGCGGGCGCTTCTCACCCTCGGGCACAGCCAACTTCGAGTGGGGATTGGACCGGATCAGGCCCGGATCCAATTGTCCACGCGCTCCGAGTTCGGCCTCATGGTCGGGTCGTCGATCGCGATGCGTGTGGTGTTCGCGGAGCTCGAGCGCGCCGCCCAGTCGGACGCGACCGTGCTCCTCGAAGGCGAGACCGGCACCGGCAAGGAAGTGGCGGCGGAGTCGATCCATCTGGAAAGCAAACGTCGCCGGGGCCCGTTCGTGATCATGGATTGCAGCGCCATTCCGGCCGAGCTGGTCGAAAGCGAGCTGTTTGGCCACGAACGAGGTGCTTTTACCGGAGCCGTGACCTCGCGCAAGGGAGCCTTCGCAGCCGCGTCGGGCGGTACCCTGTTCGTCGACGAGGTGGGCGAGCTGAGCCAGGAGCTGCAGCCCAAGCTCCTGCGCGCGCTCGAGCGCCGTCAGATACGGCCGGTCGGAAGCGACAAGTACCAGGACGTCGATGTGCGCGTGATTGCGGCCACCAACCGCAACCTTCACGCCGAGATGAACGCGCGCCGGTTTCGAACCGACCTCTACTACCGTCTGGCTGTGCTGCGCGTGAAGCTGCCGCCCCTGCGCGAGCGGCGCGAAGATCTGCCGCAGCTCGTCGATCGGATCCTGGAAAGCCTAGGGGTCGATCCGAGCGCGGCTCCCTTTTTGCACGACCCCGCGTTCCTGGCCGAGCTGGCGCGCCAGAGCTGGTCGGGCAATGTGCGCGAGCTGCGAAACCACGTCGAGCGCTGTCTGGCCTTCCGGAAGCCCGTTCCGCACACCGCCGCCGACGAAGGCGCCCCCGATCTGCCCAGCCCGAGCCTCCCGTTCCGACTGGCGCGCGAGCGCTGGAACCGCACTCTCGAGCGGCGCTACCTGGAAGCGCTGCTCAGCGAGCACAAGGGCAACGTGTCCGCGGCCGCGCGCGCGGCCGGGCTGGGGCGGGGGTATCTATATCGGCTGCTGTGGCGGCACGGCCTGCGTGACCGTCGGGACTGACCGCCGGCGCGGCGCGGGCCGCTAGGCTGTCTCTCCCGGTGAGCACCTGTTCCCTCCCGGGGAACACCGCGCTCAGCCCGGCCGGTCCCGACGCAGCCCAACGCGCCGCGCTTGCTGCTGGTTCGACCTCGGTTCGCCTCTTGCAACGGCGCCCGGTACGTCAGCAGGAGGGTCCCATGAAACGATCCGCGAACAGCCTCTGGGTCGCGGCGCAGCTCGCGCTCGCGCTCGCGGTCGGCGGCGCTGTCGGCTGCGTCGCCGGCGACATCGACCAGGCGCCCCCGGCGCCCGTAGCCCGCCCTCGTCCGATTCGAACGCTGCCACCTCCGCCTCCACCGGTGGTGCCGCGCCCGCTCCGTTTACCGCCCGGCCACGAGCTCCCAGCCGGCTTCGTGGCACCGCGTCTGGCGCCGACCTATGCGCCGCCGCCGGTCAAGTAGCCCAAGAAGGAGGAGCCATGACGAGACGCCACCTGCATCGCTCATCTGCGGCTGCGATCGCGCTTTTCACAGCGCTGTCCACGTTTGCGACCCCAGCCGCCCACGCTTACACGTCCGGCCGCGGTCTCAACGTCGATCCGCTCAATGGTCCCGCCGCCCCGCCCTATTACACCGGGTATTACTACGACTACGGATACACGGGGTATCCGGGCGGAGCTGTAGACGTCGGCGGCAGCTCGATTCGCTTCAAGGTCAACAGCAAGCCCTGCGAAGATTGCCTTGGTGGTGATTTCGGGGATGCGGTCAACGCGATGCTCAGAGACTACACGTGGCTGGTCAACAACGGCTATATGGGCACGGGCATGCCGTTCGTTGTCGTCCTCAACAAGGAGAGCATGGCGCTCGAGCGGTATGCCTTCTGGGACTACCTCATGTATTACGGATATCTCGCCTACTACACGATGTGGTACCTGGGCGCCTACGGAAATCCGATCATCCTCGAGGTGTGGAACGAGCCCGACCAGCCTGACTCGTGGATCGACTCCTGGAAGGAGTGGTACCTCCTCTACTATGCATGGTGGTACCAGACCAACTATTTTCCAAACGATCGGGTCATCGTGGGCGGGCTCTCCACCGGCAACGCGGGGTACCTGAACGATCTGAGGACCTGGGGCCTCTACGCCGGAGGAGTCGGCGTCCACACCTATTCGATCCGCCAGAGCAATTCGTACGACCTCTGGAACTACGTCTACGGGGCCTACGTTCCCTACGCGTACAACTATGCTGGTCAGCCGCTGCCAATCTACATGACTGAATGGGGCTGCGCAGACTCGTGCGGCTCCTTCTGCTACGGATATGTCTCCGACCTGCTGAATAACTTCTTCCGTTGGGGTGGCGCGATCGCGGGTGGCAACTACTGGGCCTGGAGCGATGCCCAGAATCAGCGTCCTGGCAGTCCCAAGTTCGGACTGTTCACGACCATCGGCACCACGACCTGGGCCGGCGCGGCCTTCACCGGTCGAGCCTGGCCGTTCTCCTGCTCGCAGTGAGGCTCACCTTCAATCGCTGCGCAAGGCTGTGATGGGGCTCGTGCGGGCGGCCCGACGCGCGGGCAGCCAGCTGGCCAGAAGCGCCACCACGACCAGCACCGCCCCGATCGACGCGAACGTCAGCCCATCGGTCGGCGACACGCCGAACAGCAGCGACGCGATCAGCCGCGTGCCGGCCAGAAGCGCAATCCCGCCCGCCAGCACACCCAGCCCGACCAGCCGCAGGCCGTGGCCGATGACCATGCGCATGACGTCCTGCTCCCGGGCGCCCAGCGCCATGCGGACTGCAATCTCCTGGCGGCGCTGGCCGACCGCGTAAGCCATCACCCCGTAGATCCCGAGGCTGGCCAGCGCCAGCGCAACGGCAGCGAAGAGCGCGAGCAGCGTGGCCGTGAAGCGGCGCGGCGCCATCGCCTGGGTCACCACCTGATCGAGCGTCGACACCTCGAAGAGCGGCAGATCGGGATCGAGCTCGTGCAGCTTCGCGCGCAGGATCGGGGCCATCGCCCCGGCACTGCCCGCGCCCTCGCGCGCGCGCACGACCAGCCCCGCCGCCAGGCCGACGCCCTGCGTATAGGGGGTGTAGATTTCGTCCGGCGTCGGTGCATCGAGGCCGGTGCTCTTGACGTCCGCGACCACGCCGACGATCGTGAACCAGGGATTCCCCGGCGGTCCCTGATCGGGTGGCAGGCGGAAGCGTTTGCCGAGCGGATCCTCGCCCGGCCAGAAGTGACGGGCCAGGGTCTGGTTGACGATGGCCACGCGCGGCGTCTTCTGCTGGTCGGTGTCGGCGAAGCTGCGGCCGGCCAGAAGCGGAATCCGCATGCTGCGAAAGTAGCCGGCGCTGGCGATGCGGCCCTGTACGATCTGCACCCGGCCCGCCGCCTCGCGGCCCTCCGGAATGATCGCGAACTGGTTGCGCGTGGGATCGCCGCGCAGCGGGACGGTCGAGATGAGCCCGGCCGAGTCGACGCCGGGCGCCGAGTCGAGGCGCGTCAGCAGCTGGCGGAAGAACACGTCGCGCTGCTCCTGCTTGAAGTACTTGCCGGCCTCCAGCTTGTTCGGCTGCGGCAGCCACAGGCGAGCGCTCAACACGGCGCGCCCGTCGAAGCCGGGCTGGACGTCCCGGGCCTTCCAGAGGCTGCGCAGGAGCAGCCCGGCCGAGCCCAGAAGAACCAGCGCAAGCGCGAACTCGGCCACCACCAGGCTGCCGAGCAGCCGATGGCGCCGTCCGCCCCCCAGCGCGGCGCCGCCCTCCTTCATGGCTGCCTGCGGCTGCGTGCGCAGGCTCTGCAGGGCCGGGATCACGCCGAACAGGAGCCCGCAGGCGATCGAAATCGAAAGCGTGAACGCGAGCACGCGCAGATCGAGGCGGATCTCGTGGACCCGCGGCAGACCCGGCGGCGCGAAGGCCACCAGGAGATCGATGGCCCAGGGCGCCAGCAGCAGGCCCAGCGCGCCCCCGATCAGGGACAACAGCACCGCCTCGGTCAACAGCTGCGTCATCAGGTGCCGCCCGGTGGCCCCGAGCGCCTTGCGGATTGCCATCTCACGCGCGCGCACGCTGCCGCGCGCGAGCAGCAGGTTGGCGACGTTGCTGCACGCAATCAGGAGCACCAGCGCCACCGCTCCCAGAAGCACGAGCAGGCCCGGCCGGGCGGAGCCCACCACTTGCTCGTCGAGCGGGCGCACGCGCACGCCCCACGAGGCCAGCTCGCTGCCGAAGCTGTCGGGATATTGCTGCTTGAGCCGCGCCGACACGGTTGCCAGCGCGGCCTGCGCCTGCTCGAGCGAGACGCCCGGCCGCAGGCGCCCCAGGCCGTCGAGGAAGCGGAACGTCCGCTTGGGGTTGGGAAATGGCTCGGCAGCGAAGCCGCAGGGCGCCCACACGTCGGCGGGCGTGGCCAGTCGCGCGTCGGGATGGCGGAAGCCCGGCGGCATGACGCCGATGATGGTCCAGGGATCGTCGTCGAGGCGCACCTTTTTGCCAATGACGTCGGGCGAGCCGCCGAAGCGGCGCTTCCAAAGCCCGTCGCTGATGACGGCCACCTCGGTCCATCCGGTGCGCTGCTCATCGGATGTGAAGGTGCGGCCCAGCTGCGCGGGCACGCCCAGGATTTCGAAGTAGTTGGCCGAGGCGCCGACCGCCTGCACGCGCTCGGGCTCATCGCCTCCGGTCAAGTTGCCGTCGAAGGTCAGGACCGCCGCGATGCGTTCGAACATCTGGCTCTGCTTCTGATAGTCGTCGAGCTCGAGGATCGAAATGCCCAGGCGCCGACCGCGAAAGGTGTTGTTGAAGGTGACGAGCTGGCCCGGGGTGCGATACGGAAGCGGCCGCAGCAGCACCGTGTCGACCACGCTGTAGATGGCGCTGTTGGCCCCGATCCCGAGCGCCAGCGTCGCGATTGCAATCGCGCTCACGCTCGGGTTCTTGCGCAGCATGCGGAATGCGAAGCGGAGATTTTCCATGCGCCCTCGCGCGCGATGAAGTCCGTCCTAGCCAGCCACATGCCACCCGAAGCACGGGAAATCACGGACCTCTGCGAGCGCGCTCGTCCGTTTGCGGGACCAAGTGTCCCGAAACCGCGCGGGGCGGTGAAGAAAGGAAACGGCAGCCGATTGGGGCCAACCGCCCCCGATGGCTGCGGACCGAAAGCTCGAGTGGCCAGTGGCGCAGTCTCGAGGCCGCTCGAGCAGCCACTTTTCACCTCACAACTGATTGGATTCTCAGAATGGATCGCGTGGATCAGGGCTTGCACGCGAAAAACGCGCAAAGCCATGCGAATTCATTCGACGTTCACGAGGCTCACGATCTTTTTCTCGATGGGAGCCCTGGCGGGCGCCTTCTCCACGCTCGCCGCCGGCTGCGGAACCGATCCACCGGGCAACGGCCGCGGTGGCACCGGCGGACAGGACAGCGGCACTGGCGGCCGTGGCGGCTCCGCCGGCTCCGGTGGGTTTGGCGGCTCGGGCGGAACCGGCGGCACCGGCGGAGGCGGCGGCAGCCCGGGATGCAACGTCCCACCCGAGCCCAACGAAACCGAAGCCACCGCGGGCATGCTCGCGGGCATCGACGAGTGCGACTCCAATGGCAGCACGTTGACCGGTGTCGTCAATGGGACATCGGATATCGACTTCTATCATTACGTCGGCACGCCCGACGCCACCTTCTGCGAGGTCGATCCGCAGGCCAGCACCGACTCGCCCAACCTGGAGCTGTGCATGTATTGGAGCTGCCGCGGCGGGGTCCCCACGACCGGCTACTGTCAGTCCGGCACCGACGCGCAGCCTCCTCCGGGGGCACCGGCCGATCAGAAAGGCTGCTGCATCGCGACTCCCGGCTACGTGCATGCGTTCGACATCTGCAACAACACCGGTGGCACGGCCGACGTGTACATCCGCCTGCGCTCGCCGATGATGAACGTCTGTCTGCCCTACACGGTCACGTATCATTTCTAATCGCGAAGGCGAGCGCGGGCTGACCCGCCTCGCCACCTCCGTACGCTTCGTGTATGCTCGAGCGCGTGGATCTGGCTGTCCCTAGACCCCGCGTGTCCGTCGGGAAGCCGCCGCGCTGACCCATGGGCCCAGAGCGAACGCTCAAGCTCGGCCTGTTCCTGAGCATCTTCGGTCTGTACCTCATCGTCGGCAGCCGAGAACGACCATGGGGCGACGCGCGCATCATGTACGAGGTGGCCGAGGAGCTGGTTGCTCACGGAAGCCTTCAGTCGGTAACCGAGTGGCCCCCGATGAGCCATCGCGGGCCCGACGGGCGCATGCGGTCGATCTATGGTCTGTTTCCCTCGCTGGCAGCGGTGCCCGGGGTCGCGCTGAGAAACGCCGTCATGGCCCTTTCGCCCAAGCTGGGGCCGTTTGCAACGGCCATCACGAGCCATCTCGCGCCCACGCTGCTGGGAGCCTGGACCTGCCTGCTCTTCTTCGGGATGTGCCGCCGCATGAACGCCAGTGTCGGGACCGCGACCCTGGGGGTCGCCGTGCTCGCGATCGCGACCTCAACCGTCATCTACGCCCGGATGCCCCTGTCCGAGGCCATGCAGACCACCTGCTTCACCGGTCTGGTTGCGGAGCTGGCCCGAATCAGCGACGAGCCCACTCGTCCGCGTGCGCTTGCGCTGGGCGCCTGGGCGGGCGCGCTCCTCAACACGAAGCTGGTGTTCGCGCTGACGGTAGCGGGGGCCGCCGTGTTTGTCGCCTATGTAATGTGGCAGAACCGAGAGCGAGCGGCCGGCTTCATCCGATGGGCCGTGCTGGGCCTGCTTCCCTTTCTGGCACTGGCCGCCGCGTACAATTATGTTCGCTGGGGCAACCCTCTCAAAAGCGGATATCAGGCCGAGAATCTCAACCTCAACGAGCACGTTTGGGTGGGATTGCAAGGCCTCTTCTTTTCGTCGGGCAAAAGCATCTTTCTGTTCAATCCACCGCTGATCGCGGCTGCGCTGCTCTGGCCCGCGCTGGCCCGCACGCGGCCGCGTTTTGCAGCGGCGGCCGCGCTCACCGCGCTGCCGACCCTCCTGTTCTGCGCATCCTATTCCTATTGGGGCGGCGATTGGTCCTGGGGCCCCCGCTACATCAGCTTTCTGGTGCCGGTTGCGCTGGTGCCGCTGGTGCTTGCGCTTCCGCGTCTTCTGGTTTCGGTGCGCCGGGCGGCCGTCGGTGCAATTGCTCTTTTGGTCGTCGGTGGCGTGTTCGTGCAGATCCTGGGCAGCGCTTTCTACTGGGATCACTTCATGCGCATCACGATCCAGGCCGAACGCTCGTGGCTGGGCCGGCCCAACCTCAAGGGAGCCACCTCGCCCGAGCGAGATGGCTATTGCGGGGCCTGCTTCGAAGAGATCTCCGGCTACGACTGGCTCCCGGCCTTCTCTCCGATCGAGGGTCATCTCTGGCTCCTGCGCCACGTGCCGCGCGCACACGACTGGAAAGAAGCCCAGCTCGACGCACCCTGGCGCCGCTACACGTCGCTTACGCTGGACATCAAGGACGGCTATGAACGAGCGCGCATCGACTGGTGGGGGCTGCTCTGGATAAAGGACTTTCCCGAGGTTCGCGCTGCCGGGCTGGTCTCCTCGATTCTCTTTCTGGCCATCCTGGCGGCGGGCGTCGTGATGTGCGTACGGGCGCTACGGCGGCTTCGATAGCCGGTTACTGGCCGTCGCGGAAGTAGACCGCCATCCCTTTTGCGATGCGCTTGAAGTGCCCGCTCGGAACCGTCAGGTGATCGAGCAGATCGCCGACCGACCCGGGGCTTCCGAACATGACGATGCCGCTAAACGCGGGCGGCGCGTTGAGGACGCGCAAGACGCGGCGTCGGTTGTACTCGGCGCAATACGACTGCGGCAGGGCCATCCACGGCGAGTTTGATGCAGCGTCCTGGGGCGCCCCCAGCTCGTGAAACGTATCGGCCCGAAACCAGATGGGCAAGTAGCGCGCGTACGCAAACAGATAAGGGGTGACGGATCGATCGGACAGCGCATAGGCCCACAGGTGCCATTCTGAGTGGTAGTTGCCCCAGGTCCAGGTTGCTGCCGGCATCGGACAATCATTGATGCGAGCGGTCATGAACGGGCCCGATACGCTGTGCAGGTCTCCCGCGCCCAGGATCGTCTCGACCTGGCGAGCCCGGTGCACAATCTCCGAGCCCGCGCTGGATTGAGCCAGCACCACCGTCGAAAGGGCGGCCAGACAGAGGGGCGTGGCGAGCCGCGATGCCATCGCCCCGGCGGCCGCGGTCAAGAGCGCGAAACCGATGATGGGGATGCGCTGCCCGGTCAGGAAAGCCAGCCCGACGGTTTCGGGTACGGCAACCGTGCCCACGCTGGCGACGATGCCGGCGCTGAGCACGAAGAGCCATGCTCTCCGGGTGGCGGTGGTCGTGACCCCTCGGGGGTCCTCTTCGGCGACGCGCCTACGCCTGAAGGCTGCGACCGTACCGACTCCGGCCAGCCCGACCACCGCAATCATGAGCGGAAGATAGTAGGGCAGCACGCCCGGGCCCGTGACGCCGTACGATCGGGTCACCACGTGGGTGAGCGCCAGCTTGGCCGGCCGGTAGATCGACTTTTTCTTGGAGCGCCACCACACCATCTGCGTATTTGGAATCTGCTCGAACGCGCTGTTTGATACATCAACGGTCATCAGGATCAACGCGGGCGCCAGAGCGAGCGTCAAAAGGACCAGCCGGCGCCACCGCCAGCGCCCCATCGTGAGCCAGCCGATGCCGACGAGCCCGAGCGCGATCACGAAGACGAGCGCGTGGGACAGGTAGCACAAGAGCGCAAACGCCAACACGAACAAGAAGCTCCGTCGGAGCCGCTGCGCGGGCAGGTCCGACAGCAGATCGACCAGCGCGACCGCCAGGGCCAGCAGGAAGGCCAATCCGATGATGTAGGGCACAAACCCCATCCGAACCGGCCAGCACAGCGCAATCGGCAAAGCCAGCGCCAGCGCAACGCTCGCTCTGCCACCGAGCCGCGTGGCCAGACGGGATACTGCGATGGGCAGCGCCAAGGCAGCCGCAACGATCATGATGCGAGCCGTCGCGTCGGCTGAAAGTGCGCGCGCCAGGACTCGATCGATACCTACGTAAAGCGAGTACCCCCAGACCCGGAAATCGGGAAGCTCCAGATACGTGGTCGGGCCACTCTTGCGCAGCGCGCGAGCCAACGCGAGCACGAGCGCGTGATTCGGGAGATCCTGGAAAGGCAGATACCGGGGAATGATGAGGACGAGAGCGGTGAGCGCGAACCCGATGCCCGCAAGAATCGTAATCAGCGTCGGAGGCAACCAGGTTTTCGATGACGTGTGGGAGCTGGCATCTGCAGGACGGTCAAGCCCAAGCTTCATTCCGGCCGCATCATGCGCGAGATCCGGATGGTCATCAAGGGCCCGCGCCTGCGACCTCAATCAGAACTGGTAGGCCAGGCGAGCGCTCAGGCCCCACTGGCTCATGTTGAGCGCGTCCTGACCAGGGCCCGACAGATGGATCATCCCATCATCGAAGATGGCGCGATAGGTGAAGCGTGCGTCGGCCAGCAGGTTCGCGGGCAGCGTGACGCTCACGCCGGCGCCCGAGGGCAGCACGAATGCGTCGTCATGCTTGCGCAGCACGCTCGGGTTGTACGAGGTCTCGTGGACCAGGTTGAAGCGCGTGTAGCCGCCGCCTACGAACACATACGGATCGACCACGCTGCGGCGGGGCAGCAGGCTCAAAACCGCATTGGCTTCGAAGCCGTTGCTCAGGATGATGCCGTTGGGCGCGTTCACCGACATCTGATCGCTCACCCCATTTGCCGTGCCGACATAGCCGATCTCGGCGCCAATCGGCAGCGCCGTGCGCAGTCGCAGGCGCACGTCCCAGGAGCCGCCGACCTTGGTCTGATCGGCCGCGCCCTCGATGAAACCGGACACGCCACCGCCGGCCGCGAGCTGGAGATCGTAGTCCTTTTCCGACGCCCACGCCGGCGACGCCAGTGCGGCGACGACGAGGCCGATACCCATTGCGAGCTTCTGTGTGGTCTTCATGTTGAGCTCTCCTTTCGGAGAGTGACCAATTCAACTGCCATGCCACGCCGTTTGCGCCGAAAAGATTGGGCTGCGCTCGCCGCGGATGTCGGATTGACGACGAAAGCTGTCGGACTCGCTACACGCGCGACGTCGATTTCTCGCCGCGGGCTTCTCGCCGCGCGCAGGGATCAGCGATGAAGACCGTACTTCTTGATCTTGTCGATGAGCGTGACGCGGCTGGTGCCGAGACGGCGCGCGGCTTCGGATTGGTTGCCACCGGTCGTGGCCAGCGCGCGCGAGATGAGATTGCGCTCGAACGCCTCCACCTGCTCGCGCAGGGATGGGCCGTCGACTGCGTTGCCAGCGCCTTCCATGGACGGCGCCTCGGGCGCGGCCGAAATGGGGTCGAACGCGTCGGCTTCGATGACCCCGCCGGTCGAAAGCGCTGCCAGGCGTGCGACCGTGTTCTCGAGCTGGCGAACATTGCCCGGCCAGTCGGATTCCCGCAGGCGCGCGAGCAGGCCGTCGGCCAGCCGGAGCTCGTCGAGCCCAAACTTTTCCGCATAGCGACGCGCGAACTCCTCGGCCAGCTTCGGGATGTCGTCGCGCCGTTCCCGCAGCGGCGGGACGGAAAGCTCGACCACCGCCAGGCGATAGTATAGGTCCTCCCGGAAGCGACCCGCGGCCGCCTCGGCGCGCAGATCACGATTGGTCGAAGCGACCACGCGTACATCGACCTTTTCGGGGCGCGCGGATCCCACCGGCTGGATCTCGCCATCCTGCAGCGCGCGCAGAAGCTTGGCTTGCACGCCGGCTGGCAGCTCGCCAATCTCGTCGAGCACGAGCGTTCCGCCGCCCGCCTCCGAGAAGAAACCGCGACGACTCGTCTGCGCGCCCGTGAACGCTCCCTTGACGTGCCCGAACAGCTCGGACTCGGCAAGCTCGGCTGGAATGGCCGCGCAGTTGAAGCGCACGAATGGTTTTTTGGCGCGCCGGCTGTGCGCGTGCAGCAGGGACGCGATCAGCTCCTTGCCGGTGCCGGTTTCGCCGCGGATGAGGACGGTGACGTCTTTTTCGGCCAGCCGCTCGACGGCGTCGAGGAGCCGGCGCATGGGGGCGCTGTCGGCCACCAGGCGCCGGCCCAGCGCCTGCTCGGCCACCAGCCGGCGGTTCGCGATGCGCAGCTGGCGCGACTCGAGCGCCCGCTCGACCACCAGCGCGACCTCATCGATGTCGAACGGCTTGGTCAGGTAGTCATAGGCGCCCGCCTTCATGGCGCTCACAGCCACCTTCTCGTTGCCATGCGCAGTCACAAGCAGGACCGGCAGGGTGCTGTCGCGATCGCGGATCGATCGCAGAAGCTCCAGCCCGTCCATGCCCGGCATCTGCAGGTCGGTCAGCACGGCGTCGACGCCCTCGAGCCGCTCGAGGGCTTCGGCCCCGGAGGCCGACGAGACCGTCCGATGCCCTCGCTCCGACAGCACCTCCTGGAGCGTGAACAGAACTGCAGGCTCGTCATCGACGAGCAGGATCTTCCCCATCGACCACCTTCCTAGCGAGGTCCGTGCCAGGCGATCATCCTTGCAAGCCGCGGAGTTGTAAAGCGATGGCTGTCAGGCCGACCGACATTTGTCGGGTTTCCGACATGCCGGGGCGGCGGGCCGGGCTTATTCGATGACGATCGGGACGCGCAGATGGCTGAGCGTGTAGGCCCGGCAGCTCGGAGCCCCCTCGCACTGCGTGACGGACAGCTCGCCGATGAGCTGAAACCACACTTCGCCGGGACCGGCCGGCATAGCGGGCGGGACAGCGAAGGTCAGGTCGTGGCCGTTGATGAGGGCGGCCGGCTCATAGTCTTGAACGTCGCCAGCGCGGTCCGACCGGAAGGCAACCGACGCGAATTGCAATTGCTCCGCGACCGGACCCACGGTGATGGTCACGTTCTGTCCGCGCGACAGGGTAGCGGGCGCGGGCGACAGTGTGTGGCTGAAGAGCCCCTGCGGAACCTCGATGTGAATGCGGTCGCTGGCATCGGAAATGTCGACCGCCGCCGCCAGCGGCTGATCGGAGGTCGTGACCTGCCGCGAGAACAGGACCGTGCACTGGCAAAGGCTGTTGGCCACGCTTGCATTCTGGAAGAGAGGCATCGCGACGCCGTTGACGGTGGCCATCACGTCGGACCGCACCGCACGGCAGCGATCCTGGCCCAGGAGCACCAATACCTCGACGGCGCGGACACCCACTGCGCCCTGGTTGTCTTCTTCATCGAGGAAGTAATAGACGTTGCGCGGGTTGAAGTCGGCCAGCCGGTCCGGATTGGACGGGTTTTCAAACGCACACGGCTGACCGCTGCTGCACGATGAGGTGAGAGCGAGCACAAGCGGCCCGACGCATTTCTTCCAGCTCCAGATCATGCGTCGGGTTGGACGGACTGCGCTGGGTCCGGGTTGCCCGGTTTGCCGGCTCCTCGCTCAGCGCTTTGGGCACCTGAACCGAAAGCGATACGCGGTTGCCGTGGAGCTCCAGCTCGAGCCCGCTCGGAAAGCGCCACTCCATCAACGGCGCAAGGGACTCGGGGGCGGAACGGGTTCTGATCACTCATCACATCGTCGTTGCAGCTGCGATGGGCGTTGCGCCTGTCTACGACAGCGCGCCGCCAAAACGGCTACGAGGACAGATCATAAGGATGGGCCGCGCCGTTTTCTTTTCTCTCTTTTTCTGTTCTCTTTTTCTTGACAGGAATTTGAGTCATTTGCGCCTGCTCGCTCCGCCACCGTCAGGAAAAGCGCTCTCGCGCGCGCAGTGGGGCGCTGCTGCGTTGCCTGATGGTCGGAGGGCGTCGGCGCCAACGCGGTCGAAAACGCGCCTCCTGCGCGAGCGCGGTGCGTTTCATAAGGGCCGAAATCGCGTGCTATGAGGATGACAATGCCGAAGTCCTCTGCCCTCGAATGGACCACGCGGCTCCAGCAGCTCCTGGGCCGTGAGCGCCAGCTCCTGGTCGAGCTCGTGCTCGCGCTGGCTGACTTCGATCGCCAGCGCGGCTACCTCGAGCTCGGCTATAGCTCACTTTGGGATTATGTGCACCGCGCCCTCGGCCAGTCCGAGACCATGACCCACTACCGGGTCCGCGCGGCCCGGTTCGTCCAGCGCTTCCCGCAGGCGGTGGAGCCGTTGCGCGCGGGCCGACTGTGCATCACGACCCTGGCCACGCTGGCTCCGGTCGTGACCGAGGCCAACTGCGACGCCGTGCTGGCCGAAGCGATGGAGAAGCCCAAGCGCGAGGTCGAGCGCATCAAGGCCCGGCTGGCTCCCAAGCCGGTGCCCAAGGACCTCGTGCGCAAGGCGCCCGCACCTTTGCCAGGAAAAGTGGCAGCCAGCCCGGTCCAGGTCGAGATGCTGACGGAAGAGCTCGCGCGGCGGCACCTGACCACGGACCGCGAATTCGAGGACCTTCTGGCCCGGGCCCGCTCGGCGCTGTCGCATACGATGCCGGGCGCCTCGGAGCTGGAGATCCTCAAGCAGGGGCTGCGCTGCATCATCCGCGACCACGAAAAGCGGAAAGGGTTGACCGAGCGGCCGCGCCCGCCCAAACAGCCGGCCGCGAGCCCGTCACTCGACGCAGCGATTCCGCGTTCGGTCATGCGCGCTGTGTGGCAGCGCGACCAGAGCCGCTGCCAGTGGCCGACCCAAGACGGTGGTATCTGTGGGTCGCGCGTGCGCGTCCAGTTCCATCACGTCATCGACCGGGGCAGGGGCGGCCCGAGCACCGAGGACAACCTGATCCTTAGCTGCGCGGTCCACAACCAGTACGCCGCCGATCAAACCTGGGGCCGCGAGCTTATGGAAAAGTTCCGGCGAGCGCGGCGCTCGCAGGAGAGCTCAGATAGGTCCGCCTCACCCTCGAGCGCCGGAGGCGCGATGGCCGCCGCCCGCGAGCACTTACCTGAAACTGGCTGACGACGGCGGTCGGCCGAGGCGGGGAGGAGCGCCCACACGCGCACACAGATGTGACCAATCATGAGCAGAAATGGTTAGCGCGGAATTCCTTCCTCCACCAGTTCCAGAGGCGTCCCGTCGGGTGCCGAGCCGCCCATGACGAAGACGTGGCCGCCCACCTCGGCGGCGCCCGGCGACTGCCGGGGCCGACTCAGCTGACCGCGCGGCGACCAGGCGTCGGTCACTGGGTCGTACTCATAGATGGCATCGGTTACGCCCAGTCCGGAAGCAGGACCGGACCGTCCACCCAACGTGTAGAGCTTGCCGTTCGCGGCCACGAAGCCTGGATTGCCGACCTGGGGCATCGACGACCGGATGATCCAGAGATCGTCGGCCGGCGAGTAGTACGCCAACCGGCCGCCCATCAGCTCCAGATAGCTCGCGAACACGTAGAGTCGTCCGTTCAGCGCGGTCGCCGCGAATCCTGGCCAGTCGAATGGAATGGGAGATTTGTTCGTCCAGCTATCCGTCCCCGGATCGTATTCGCGCGTGCTGGTGAAGCTCGGCGTGTTCGAATTGAACTCGACTACGTACAGCCGGTCGTTCACGGCAGCGCCACCCTGCGCATCATTGCCGAGAACTTGGTTGAATGGCGGAGCCATCGGGAAGGGCGCGCGCGCAGTCCACCGGTCACTGGCCGGATCGTACTCGACGGTGTCGTTGATGTACGTGACCGCGTTTGGATCAGTCCAGCTCGTGCCCGCCGTTGCATAAATCTTCCCGTTCGCGACGCCGACCGCCAGGCCGCGGCGCGCACGCGGCAGGTCCGCCTTCGCCGTCCAGGCATTCGCGTTCGGATCGTACTCGTCCACCCGTGCCAGCACCGACCCCGAGAAGCCCCCGAGCACATAGATCTTTCCCGCGACGACCGCCACGCCGTAATCGGTCCGAGGAATGGGAAGTGGCGCGCGAATTGCCCAACTGAAGGCTGGATTGCCCGAGGTCGCATCGCTGGCAGCACCATCGATAGCGCCTCCGGCACCGTCGGTTGTGTCGGGGGCGTCCGGCGCACCTGTGAATCTATCGGCTGGACGGTCCGCAGCGGCGTCGGGCAGCGTCATCGAGCCGCCAGGCTGCTGGAGGCAGCCGAACAGGAGCGCGGTCGCAATCCAGGGAAGCGCGGATGCCGACAGTGGTCCCATAAGACGGTGCCGCTGCAGGAAGTGTGCGCATGCTCAACTTCGCCAAATGATTGGACTCGTTCTGGCGTGGATCGCGACTTTCTCGTCCGGTTTTGGACCAACCCGCGAGTTTCACTGTCACGAGCGGTCGCCGCTCTCAGGCGCGCACGCGGTAGCGGAGCTGCACCAATCCACTGGGCCACGCGCGGTGGCTCTCGAGCTCGAGGCGATGCTCACCCTCGCCGCCCGAGAACAGCCGGATCCCGTCGCCCAGGACGATCGGGATCACGGACAGCGTGAGGTCATCGACCAGGCCGGCGGCAAAGAACTGTCCAATCACCTTGCCGCCGTCGACGTAGACTCGCTTGGCGTCTCCGAGCCGCCCAGCCAGCTCGGTCGCCGAGCCGGCAAAGAATTCCTCGCCCTGTCGTGGCTCGCGCGGACGGTGCGTCATCACGATCACGCGCTTGCCACGGTAGGGCCACTGTTCGAATCCGAGCACGGTGTCGTAGGTGCCCCTTCCCACCACGATGGTGTCGATCGAGTCGAAGAACGCCTGGTAGCCGTGGGCCTCGTCGAGCGGGTGCACGATCGACAGCCAGTCGATCGCGCCGTTCGCGCGCGCGATGTAACCGTCGAGACTGGTCGCGATGAACACGGAAAAGCGCGGTCGCATGGGCAGATTCTACGCGATTGACGACGCCGCATCACAGCGATCGCTCGAGAGCTTGTGATGGCCCCACAAAGCGTCGCACACTGGTCGGCACGATGATGCAATCGTCAACGGAGTCGCCCGCCACCCACCGCATTGCGTCGCTCGATTCGGTGCGCGGCGTGGTCATGATCCTCATGGCCCTCGATCATGTTCGCGTGTCCTCCGGCGTTCCCGCCGGCGGGCCCTCGCCGGGCGTGTTCTTCACGCGCTGGGTCACGCACTTCGTCGCACCCGCGTTCGTTTTCTTGGCGGGCACGGCCGCCTACCTTCACGGTCGCAGACTGGGCAACCGCGCCGCGCTG
The DNA here is from genome assembly GCA_035258845.1 of Polyangia bacterium. Taxonomy (GTDB): domain Bacteria; phylum Myxococcota_A; class Polyangia; order JAHFDS01; family DATFWX01; genus DATFWX01. Next base: position 20,451 of record DATFWX010000297.1, read on the forward strand.
TCGAGGTTTCTGCTTTCGCGCGGGCTGTGGCTCGTGCTGCTCGAGCTCACGGTCATCCGGCTGGCGTGGACGTTCAATGTCGACTTTGCCC
>DATFWX010000298.1:0-5828 GCA_035258845.1 Polyangia bacterium
CTGCGCACCACCGAGTTCCTGTGGCAGGAGGGGCACACGGCGCACGCCACCGCGGACGAGGCGCGTGAAGAGACCATGCGCATGCTCGACGTCTACGAGCGGTTCGCCCACGAGCACATGGCGATGCCGGTCGTAAAGGGCGAGAAAAGCACCTGGGAGCGCTTTCCGGGCGCGGTCCAGACCTATTCGATCGAGGCCATGGTTCAGGATCGCAAAGCGCTGCAGGCCGGCACCTCGCACTTTCTGGGGCAGAATTTCGCCCGCGCCTCGGGCATTCAATATCTGAGCAAGGAGGGCCAGCAGGAATTTGCGTGGACCACCTCGTGGGGCGCTTCGACCCGGCTCATTGGCGCGCTGGTCATGACCCACAGCGACGACGATGGCCTGGTGGTGCCGCCGCGGCTGGCGCCCGCCCACGTCGTCATCCTGCCCATCTATCGCAACGACGAGGAGCGCGCGAGCGTGCGCGCGTACTGCCAGAGCCTGGCCGCGGAGCTGCGCGCACAGGCGTACGGTGACGATCGGGTCGAGGTGCAGATCGACGATCGAGATGTGCGCGGGGGCGAGAAGACCTGGTACCACATCAAGCGCGGCGTGCCGATCCGTCTCGAGATCGGACCGCGCGACGTCGCCGCGGGAGCGGCCTCGCTGGCGCGACGCGACCGCCCGGCCCGCGAGCGGTCGGCGGTTCCGCGCGCTGAGCTGTGCGCGCGGGTGGGCGCCCTCCTGGACGAGATCCAGCGCGGCCTGTTCGAGCGCGCGCTCGCCTTCCGCCAGAGCAACACGCGCGAGATCACCGACCGCGCCCAGTTCGAGGCCTGGTTCACGCCCGCTAATCCGCAAAAGCCCGAAATCCACGGCGGCTTTGCGCTCAGCCCCTTCGTCGACGACCCCAGCATCGTGGAGCCGCTCAACCAGCTCAAGGTCACCGTGCGCTGCCTGCCGCTCGACGCCCCGCGGCGGCCGGGCACGTGCCTGTTCACGGGCCGCCCCACCGATCGCTGGGCGATTTTCGCAAAAGCCTACTGATCGGGCCCGGCCGGCTTGCGCGCGTCGAGCCACCCATCCATGCGCGACAGCCGATTCTGGATGTGATGCTCGGTGCGCGCATATTCGTTGCGCGCCTGCCGGGCCAGCACGCGCGCGCGGGCCCGCTCTCCGCTCCCCCACAGGGTCTGCGCGAGCACGAACCGTCCCAATGCCGCGTCCTCGGCCTCGCCCGATGACTTCTCGAGCCCGCGCAGCGCGCGCTCGGCCAGCTCGCGCGCGTGAGCGGTCTGGCCCAGGCTCAGCTCCACCTCCGCCAGCGTGATCTGGACGTGCGGAACCCCCGGATGCCCGGCCTGCTCGAACACCGCCAGCGCGCCCTCCAGGTGCGGCCGCGCCTCCCGCGCCCGGCCCGCCAGCTCGAGCGCCTCGCCGATGTTGGCGCGCGTCATGGCCACATCCTCGTGGTCTTCGCCCTTGAGCGGGCGCTCGACCGCCAGCGCACGCTCGAAGTAATCCAGCGCCTCCCGGTAGCGTCCCTGATCGCCGAGCGCGCTGCCGATGTTGTTGAGACACAGGGCCACCGACGGATGCTGGGGGCCGTACACGCGCTCGGAAATGGCGAGCGCCCGCCGCAGCAGCGCCAGTGCGTCCTCGTAGCGTCCCTGCGCCTCCAGGGCCTGCGAGAGGTTGTTGAGCGAGGTCGCGACGTCGGGATGCTGGGGGCCCATCACCTGCTCGCGCAGCTCGAGCGCACGCCGGAACTCGGTGGCCGCGTGCGCAAAGTCGCCCTGGTCGTAGTAGACGCCGCCGATGTGATCGATGGTGTTGGACACGTCAGGGTGGCGAGCGCCCAGCACCCGCTCGCGAATGCGCAGGGCGCGCTGGTGCAGCTCCAGCGCCTGCTCGGGCTTGTGCAGCTGAGCCTCCAGCATGCCCAGATCGTCGAGCGGCGTGGCCAGCAGCAGCTCGTCCTGCGCGGCCAGCTGCTCGCCCAGAGCGAGCGCGCGTCGGAAGGCCGCCTCGGCTTCCTCATGCCGCCCCTGCTCGAGGCGCATGGCGCCCACCACATGAGCCAGCTCCAGCTGCAGACGGCGCTCGCCGCCCAGGCGCTCGAGCGCAGCCGACGCCGACCGGGCCGCCTGATCGCCGTCCTCGAAGCGCGCCTGCTCGTAGCCCACCACACGGGTCAGCTCGATCCAGGCCTCGGCCAGCTGCTCGTCGTGGCGACCGGCCTCGGCGGCCAGGATGGCCTCGCGCAGGTCGTGCTCGGCCGCCTTGGGGTCGCCGTTGGCGTCCTCGATCGCGCCCAGCAGGTCCAGCGCCTCCGCCTGCAGGGGCCGCCAGCCGATTTCGTCCGCCGCCGCTGCCAGCTGGCGCGCCTCCGGACCCGCATCCGCGACCAGCCCCGCACGCTCGCGCGTGCGCAGCGCGCTCAGCCTGGCCTCGAGAACGGCGACGCGCGCCTGGAGCGCCAGATCCTCGGGCGGCAGCACGCGCGCGCGCAGGGCGCGCACGTTGGAACAGGTGTCCAGGCCGGGCAGGGCAGCGGCGGCGCGCACCGACTGCGCCACCAGGTTCGCGTCTGCGTGTGTATAGAGCTCGCCGAGCGCGCGCAGGTGGTCGAGCCGGCGGTCCAGGCAGCGCATGCGCAGATCGAGCACATCCGCCGGCTGCTGCCGGCGCACCCAAGTGGCCGTGCAGGCCTCGGTGCGCATCAGGATCCAGTCGCGCGCATAGTTGTCGAGCGTGCGCTCGCTCGAGCGCCAGCTCTGCTCGGCATAGGGCAGCCCGGTGCGCAGGAAGGCGGCGCGGCCCTCCCGTTTCCGGGCCGCATCCCAGACCCGAGCCAGCTTGCGTTCCACGCGCGCGCACGGCGAGCGCCGAGCCAAGAGCGGCAGCGCGAGGGCGGCCAGCGCCGCCAGCGCCAATGCGGCCGCCCCGGCGGTGCGGGCAGCGGTTCGGCGCGACAGCGCCTCCAGCCCCTGCGCGAGGCCCTCGAGCGTCGCCGCGGGAGCGGCCGCTCGATCGAGGAGGCGGCGCACGCGCCTGCGCACGCGAGCCGGCGTGCGCGGATCAGCGCCCAGAGCCTCGGTCGCGAGCGCTGCGAAGGCACGCCACAAGTCCTCATCGGGCGCGGCCGCCGGTGCGCTGGGCTCGATGACGCAGGCGCGCCGATCGGGCCGAACCACGATACGCGTCGCATCGAGACCGCCCTGCCAGAGCTGTGCCGATGTGAGCGCGGCCAGCCCGCGCGCGGCGCCCGCGAGCACGCCCAGAATGTCGCGCCACGCGGGCCCGGTTCGCAGCCAATCGGCCAGCGCCAAGCCCCCGACATGCTCCTGGGCCACGAACGTCCGCCCCTCGAAGACGCCCACGTCATAGACCGCAGCCACGTGCGGGTGGCTCAGGCGCGCCCGCCTCTGCAACCGAGTCAGCGCGGATTCCTCGAGCGGGCCCTCGAACAGCCGCAGCTCCACCAGACGCCCCAGCCCAGGATCGAAGGCCGCACACAGAAGGCCCGGCCCGGGCCCGGTGATTGGCTCGCGAACTACGTAACGGTCGACGGTGGCGCCGGACGCAAGCACCGCCCGATGCTAGTCCAGCTCGGTGTCGGCCGGCACAGGTTTCCCGGGGGACCCAGGCACCAGCAGGTTACAGGAGCTGGGGTCAAAAGGCCCCATCTGTGTAGGGAAACGTGGCCAAACGTCGCAAAAATCCTGGGCCGGGTGCGGGCGGCTCGGATTCTGCACAGAAACGTCTCGAGGAAGGGGGTTCATGGGTCGAATCAGCCTGCTCCTGGTGGGCGCGCTTGCCTTGAGCTGCGGCGCAGAGATCACGGGTCGAAGCGGCAACAACTCGGCCAGCGGCGGCAAGGGTGACGCCGGCGCGGGCGGCGGCGGCGCGGGCGGGACGGCCGGGGGATTCGGATCCGGCGGCATGGGCGGGACGGCCGGGGGATTCGGATCCGGCGGCATGGGCGGGATGTCGGGCGGGGGCATGGGCGGGATGTCGGGTGGCGGCATGGGCGGGATGTCCGGCAGCGGCGGGCGCAGCGGAAGCGGCGGCTCCAGCGGGGGCGGCGGCTTTGGGGGCTTCGGCGGCTTCGGGGGCTTCGGGGGGTTCGGCGGCTTCGGCGGCGGTGGAACCGGTGGTGACCCCGGAACCGGCGGATCGGGCGGCTCGTCGTGCGATCCCACCACCGATCCCTGTTGCGCAGATCCCAGCGATCCCTGCTGTGTGAACCCCGCCGATCCCTGCTGCGTGAATCCCAGCGACCCCTGCTGCGTTGACCCGGTCTGCTGCGGCGACTACTGCTGCCAGAACCCCAACGACGCCTGCTGCCTGGACCCGGTCTGCTGCGGCGATCCGTGCTGCCAGGATCCCTGCTTCTGCGGCGCCTGCTGATCCCGATACTTTTCCCTTGACAAAAACTACCGAGGTAGTACTACCTGGGTAGTATAAAATGCGGGTCGGGGACGTTCAGCTGCGAATCCTGCGCGAGCTCTGGCAGCGCGGCGAAGCGACCGTGGCCGACATCCACGCCGCGCTGTACCGCGAAAGCGGCGTCGCCTTCACGACCGTAGCAACCATGCTCAAGAAAATGGAGCGCAAGGGCATCGTGACCCACCGGGTCGAGGAGCGTCGTCACATCTATCGACCGACGGTGAGCGAGCGCGCGCTCAAGCGCTCGATGGTCGCCGACCTGACCGCGCGACTGTTCGACGGCGATGCCAGCGCTCTGGTCAGCCACCTCTTAGCAGAGCACGACATCGACCGCGACGATGTCGCTGCGATCCGCAAGCTACTCGCGGCGCGACACCGAAAGGAGCGAGGGCGATGAATGGCATGCCCGTCCATTCCTGGCCGCACCTGTCCGCGGTGGCCAACTGGCTGGCCACGTACTGGATCCATAGCAGTCTGGTCCTCGGTGCCGCCTGGCTGCTCGACCGGAGCGTCCTTCGGCGCCCCCGACTGGTCGAGGCGGTCTGGAAGTTCGCGCTGGTGGCTGGGCTGATCACGGCCACTCTCCAGAGCGCGCTCGGCATCCGTCCGCTGGGCGGCCAGCGGCCGCTGCCCTGGATCGCTCCCGCGACCGCGGCGGTTGCCAGGCCCGAGCTCGCCCCTGCCCAGCCCGAGCTCGCCCCTGCACCTCCCGTGCGAGTCAGCGCGGCGCCGAGGCCGCGGCGACCGGCCGCCGTGTTGCCGCTGGCCGTGCGCACGGATCGCCACCCGAGCGAGGTCGCGCCTGCGCTCGCACCCGCAGCTGCACCCGCACGCGCGGCGAAACCCGCATCCGCCGTCGCAGTCGTATCCGCACGACCCGAGGTTCCGCTGGCGCTGGTGTTGTTCATCGGTGCCTGGGGCCTGGGCGGTGCCATCGCGCTGGCCGGGCTCGCGCGCTCGTGGCATCGCTTCCGCCGCCGGCTGTCCGGCCGCGCAGAGGTGGCGGACGGTGGGACCCGCGCGACCCTGCGCGCCCTGTGTCGGGTTGCGGGGCGGCGGCGCGCGGTGCGGCTGACCCGCTGCTCATCGGTCGACGTGCCGCTCGCAATGGGCGTCCACCGCCACGAGATCTGCGTGCCCGAGCGTGCGCTGGCCGAGCTCGACGGCGAGCGGATCGAGGCGCTGCTGGCGCACGAGCTGGCGCACGTGACGCGCCGCGATCCGGCCTGGGTGCTGCTGCTGAACGTGATCGGCCGCGCTTTCTTCCTGCAGCCGCTGCACTGGCTGGCGGCGCGCCGACTGGCCGCCTGCTCGGAGCTTGCCTGCGACGACCTGGCGGCGCAGTGGACCCAGAGGCCGCTCGCGCTGGCGCGCTGTCTTGCGGACGTGGCGGG
>DATFWX010000299.1:0-8083 GCA_035258845.1 Polyangia bacterium
GGGGGCGCGGGCGGGATGAATGACGAGACCGTGACGGTCGCACTGACCCCGTTTTCGGTGCCGCCGGGCGGCGAGATGTTCGAGTGCCAGCGCTTTCGCAACCCGTTCGGCGGGCGCGACGTCGAGATCCGGGCCTGGGACGCCCACCTGGCGGTGGGCTCGCATCACTCCTTCTTGTTCTTCGACGACATGAACACCGACGGGCCGCTCGAGAGCTGCTCGGGGCTGACCTTCGCGCCCTTCGCGGTCGGAACCCAGCAGCCCGAAAACAGCTATGCGTTCCCGCCTGGCATCGGCGAGCTGATTCCCGGCAACGTCGGCTTCCGCATCATCGTGCACTTCCTGAACACGACCGGGCAGACCTTGCAGGCCAGCGTCAGCTACGTGGCCCACAAGGCGCCGCCTGGCACCGTCACCATGCACGCCGGCACCTACTTTTTCAACAACTCCTCCATCAGCGTTCCTCCCGACGGGATGCCGCACACGCTCACGCACAGCTGCACGGTTTTTCAGAATCTCCAGCTGCTGTCCGGGGTCAACCACATGCACTCCCATGCCACCGACTTTCTGGCCGAGACCGGCGGGCAGACACTCGTGCACTCGCAGGTATGGTCGGATCCACCGTTCGTTCTTTTCAATCCGCCGTTTTCGATCTCGGCGGGTCAGCAGGTGAACTTCAGCTGCACCTACGTCAACAACACCGGCAGCACGCTGACCTTTGGCGAGTCGGCTGCGACCAACGAGATGTGCATCTTCACCGGGCTCTACTTCCCGGTGGCGGCGGGCTCAGATCCGACAATCGGTTGCCTGCTCTGAACGGCCAAGACCCGTCCGCGCGCTTTCAGGCCGTTCAGGGCAGGCTATAATTCCGCCGAGGGTGCGGACTCCGGTGGACGGACAAGCCGACTTCCGAGGAACCCGGCGCTTTGCGCCAGTGCGCTGCCTGGGCCAGGGCGGGACCGGGGTGGTCTACGAAGCGCTCGATCGCGAGCACGACGCGCACGTGGCGCTCAAGGTCCTGCACGAAACCAGCGCCGAGGCCCTGCTCCGCTTCAAGAACGAGTTTCGCGTGATGCAGGACCTGTCGCATCCCAACCTGGTCACTCTGGGCGAGCTGATCGAAGACGCCGGCCAGTGGTTTTTCACGATGGAGTTCGTGGCTGGCGTCGACTTTCTGCGCTGGGTGCGCCGCCGCCGCCGGCTCGACGACAGCGAAGCGACCACCGTGTCGCTGCGCACCCGCCTGCGCAGCCAAGATGGCGCCGCAGCCGTGCCTGCGGTCACGGCGCCGCCGCGTTTTGATCCGGTGCGTCTGCGGGCCGCGCTCGTGCAGCTCGTGCGAGGGTTGAGCGTTCTGCATGAGGCCGGCAAGATCCACCGCGACATCAAGCCGTCCAACATCCTGGTCACGCCCGACGGCCGTGTCGTGATCCTGGACTTCGGCCTGGTCATCGACGTGCACCGGCGGCACCACGTCACGCATATCGATCACGTGGTCGGCACCGCCGATTACATGGCGCCCGAGCAGGCGGCCGGGCTCGAGATCGGTCCGGCTGCCGACTGGTACGCCGTGGGCGTGGTTTTGTATCAGGCGTTGACCGGGCGCCTGCCGTTCGAGGGCGCCGATCTGGAGGTGCTGAGGGCCAAGCAGGCCCTGGACCCGCCCGCTCCGGCCACCCTTGCGCCGCAGGTGCCGGCCGACCTGGACGAGCTGTGCCGCCTGCTGCTGGCGCGCGATCCGGCCGCGCGTCCGAGCGGGCGGGAGATCTTGCGCACGCTGACGACCGAGCCGGGCTCGCGCCCGCTGCCGCTGCCAGCGCCCAGCCGCGGCGCGCCGTTCGTGGGTCGGGCACACGAGTTGGCCACCCTGGCGCGCGGGTTCGACGATGCGCGGCGCGGCCGTGCGGTCTCGGTGCTCCTGCTCGGGGAATCCGGCATCGGCAAGAGCGCGCTGGCGGCCCGCTTCGCCGAGCTGACGGCGGACGAGCAGGGCGCTGTGTGCCTGCGCGGCCGCTGCTACGACCGCGAGTCGGTGCCCTACAAGGCGGTCGACGGCATCATCGACGCGCTCGCGCGCTACATGACCGGGCTGCCCAAGGTCGACGTGGCGGCGCTTCTGCCGCTCCACGCCGCGCTGCTGCCGCGCATCTTTCCGGTCTTGCGGCGCGTCGAGGTCATCGCGCACGCGCCGGTCCATCCGCAGAGCATCAGCGACCCCAAGGAGCTGCGCACCCAGGTCTTCGATGCGCTGCGCGAGCTTTTGACCCGGCTCGCCATGCGACATCCGCTCGTGCTGGTGGTCGACGATCTGCAATGGACCGACGCCGATAGCCTGGCGCTCTTGCGCGCGCTCTTGCGTCCGCCCGATCCGCCGGGACTACTGCTCATCGCCACCGTGGCGGCGGAGAGCGGAGGCATCGTCACTGCCGACCTTGTGGCCGCGCTCCCGGGCGACGTCCGGCAGCTGGCGCTCGAGCGGCTGCCGCCCGCGGATGCGCGCGCCCTCGCCACTGCGCTGCTCGCCGACGCGGCCGCCGATGGCGACGCTATCGCGCGCGGGGCCGAGGGCCACCCGCTCTTCATCGCGGAGCTGGTGCAGCATGCAGCGGCTGGTGGGGCCGGCTCCGCGCAGCCGGTCCGGCTCGAGCAGGCGCTGTGGTCGCGCATCGAACGCCTGCAGGAGGCGCCGCGGAGCATCGTGGAGCTGACGGCGGTGGCGGGGGCGCCGCTGGAAAAGGACGCGCTCGCGCGCGCGACTGGCCTCGAGCCGGCCGAGCTTTTGCGGCACGTGGCCGCGCTGCGCTCGGCCAACCTCGTGCGCACGAGCGGCGTGCGGCGCACCGACACGGTCGAGCCCTACCACGAGCGCGTGCGTGCGGCTGCGCTCGAGTACCTGGATCTGCCCCGGCAGCGCGCCTGCCACGAGCGCATCGCAGTCGCGCTCGCTGAGGCCGCCGACGCGGAAGCGCGGGCAATGCACTGGCACGCGGCCGGACGGCCCGAGCGGGCGGCCGAGCATGCGCTGGCGGCGGCGGCGGTGGCCGAGCAGGCGCTGGCCTTCGATCGGGCCGCGCGTCTGTACCGCCTGGTGCTCGATCTGGGCCCGCCGCCCGGGACCGATGCGCATGCGCTCCAGATCCGCCTGGGCGGCGCCCTCGCGAACGCCGGCCGAAGCCGCGAGGCGGCCGAGGCGTACCTTCATGCGGCCGAGACCGCGCCGGCCGCGCATGCGCTCGATCTGCGCGGCAAGGCGGGTGGCCAGCTCTTAATCAGCGGTCACATCGACCAGGGCCTGCGCGTGTACAGCAAGGTCCTGGAGGCGGCCCGGCTTCGGCTGGCGCCGCGCGGGCGGCTGGCCGTCCCCTCGCTGCTCCTGCGGCGCGCACAGCTTCGTTTGCGCGGCCTCGGGTTCCGCGCGCGCCCGGAAGCCGAGGTGGATCCGGCCGATCTGCAGCGCATCGACATCGGATTTGCCATCTCGGCCGGGCTGGCGGTCGATCCGGTGCGGGGCTCCCAGTTCCACACCGTCCATCTTCTGCTCGCTCTCAAGGCGGGCGAGCCCAAGCGGGTCGCGCGCGCACTGTGCGGGGAGGCCATCTACCTGGGCGCGCGCGGCCATCGGCGCGGGCGCCTGGAGGCGGTGCTCAAGGCGACCCGCGCGCTGGCCACCGAGCTCCAGGATCCACAGGTGCTGGCGATTGCGGCCGTCGCCGAGGGGGTGAGCGCGTTCCTTTTGGGACGCTGGCGCAGCGCGCGCGAGCAGTGTGAGCGGGGCGCGGCGCTCCTGCGCGAGCACTGTACCGGCGTGGCCTGGGAGCTGACCAACAGCCACATCTTCCTGTTGCGCAGCCTGTATTACCTGGGCGAGGTGCGCGAGCTGGCGCGGCGGCTGCCGGGCGCGCGCGACGAAGCGCTGGCGCTGGGCAACCTGCACGGCGTCAGTCAGCTTCCGGCCGGCACCATGACCATCGAGCGCCTGGCCCAGGACGATGTCGCGGGCGCTCGCCGAGCCACCGACGAAGCCATCGCGCGCTGGGGCCAGCAGGGCACGCACGTGATGCACCACGTCGAGCTGTTGGGCCGCGTGCACATCGATCTGTACGCGGGGGCGGGCAGGGACGCGTTCGAACGCGTGTGCGCGGCCTGGCGCAGCGCGCGCATCGCCATGTTGACCGGGGTCCAGATGATCCGCATCCAGATGCATGATCTGCGGGCCCGCTCGGCGCTTGCGGCCGCGCTGGAGGTCAAAGACGCGCCCCACCGAAGAGGCCTGCTCGCGGATGCGGCTCGCTCGGTGCGTTGGCTGGACCGCGAGCGGCCGGCCTGGGCGGGCGCGCTGGCGCGGCTGACGGCGGCCGGGGTGTGCGCCGGGCGGGGCGACCGAGCGGGCGCGCTCGTGCAGCTCGACCAGGCGGTGCGCTGCTTCGAAGCTGCCGACATGGCCCTGCATGCAGCGGTGGCACGGCATCGCCAGGGCGAGCTTCTGGGCGGCCCGGCCGGACATGCGCTGATGGCATCGGCCGACGCGTGGCTGTCAGCGCAGGGCATCGTGCGCCCGGCCCGCATCGCGGCCATGCTGGCCCCGGGATTCCCAGACCAGGCCTGACCCGCCCGCCTTACTCCGCCGGCTCGACCCGATCACCCACCTGCAGAAAGCCCCCCACCACGATGGTCCCGAATACGCCGCCCCGGCAGCCGGGCCCGAGCGCACGCCGCAGGCCCGGCAGCACCTCGTCCATGCGTGCACACGGTGCGGTCTCGCCCCCCACGTGCACCACCACGGTCCCGATGCGCAGTCGCCGGCCGATGGTGGGCCCAAGCGGAAGCCCCGACACCAGAAGGTTCGCACGCCGGTCCTCGGCCGGGGCCATTCCGCCCACCTCGCCCACCGCTGCCGCCCAGTCCTCGGCCGCCAGCAGCGTGACCTGCCGCTTGACGCCGCGTCGGCGATCGCCCAGAAGGCCCTTGCTCGCGCATGCCTCCACCGACTCCACGGCTCGCCCGGGCGCGCGCGAGCGCGGAAACAAGAAAATGCTCTCCAAACGACCGGTCGTCATCAACGGCCGGCATCCTACCGGTTCAAAACCGGGCTTGCCAATGGCCCCGGCCGAGCCGATTCGAAAGAGTCGGGCGCCCTCGCTCAGGGCGTCAGCACGAGCGGCGCGCGCGCGGCTTGCTCGAAGTCGAATTCCTGGCTCAGGTCGCCCTGGGGCGCCGCCGTTTCGCGCACCGTCGGGCGCGTGTCGGGCCGCCCATCCGCTTTCGGATCGAGGCGCGCTCCGGCCAGAAAAACATCCTCGATGAATCGCAGGTAGGCGTCGTGGCTCAGGACTTGGTGGTCGACGAAGCCCTGCTTGGCGTACGGGCTGATCAGAAGGCCGGGCACGCGGATGCCGTAGCCGCCGGCATCGACTTTGGGCGGCACCACGTGATCGTAGAACCCGCCCCAGTCGTCCCAAGACAGGAAGATGGCGCTCGAGTCCCAGTACGGGCTCTTCATGAGGGTATTGATGAGCGCGGTCACGTAGCCCTGGCCCGCGCTGACCAGGTTGGTCGGGTGCTCGCTGACCACGCCGGCCGGTGCAATCCACGACACGGCCGGCAGCGTCCCGCCCATGACGTCGGCGTAGAACTGGTCGAAGGGCACCACGTTTCCGACCTCTGCATTGGCCTTGACCGTGTCGAACTCGGGCAGCACGTTCCAGATACTGGGCACCTGGGCGCTGATCTGCATGGGCTGGCATTCCTCGGGATCGCCACCGCAGTGCGGGTCGTCGCCCTCGCCAAGGTAATACTTCCAGCTCACGCCGGCCTTGTGGAGCAGATACGTGATGTCGGTCCAGGCGTACTCGTTGGCGGGACCGGCCGGGCCGATGCCGGGGTTATTGATGTTGGTCCGGCAGGTCATCGGGTCGCTTGCGGTGGTGCAGGTGGCCGACCAACCCGACACCATATACAGGTGCTGCGGAAAGCTCCACGACGCGTTGGGCTGGAACATGTGGTCCTGCAGCACGAAATTGCGCGCGTAGGCCCAGTAGTTCGGGATCTCGGCGTCGGTGTGGTAACCCATGACGTCGATCAGAGTCCCGTTGGTGCAGGTGGGATTGTTGGGATCGGCACAGCCCGTGCGGCCGTTTTCGGCGTTGGCAATGAAGCCGTTCATCTGGCCGCCAGCGACGCAGGTCGTGAAGGCGGCCACGCCGTGCGGGCCGCCCACGTTCCGGTCGGCCGTCAGGCGGTAGGGCTTCACGCAGGCGCCGGTCTTGGGATCATTGACGCACACGGTCGGATTGCCGCTGGCGTCGCGCGGGATGCCTTCGGCGCCCGGGTAGGTGCCGAAGTAATGATCGAACGAGCGATTCTCCTGCATGATGACGATGACGTGCTGGATCTTGGACCGGGCCCCGGGCCCGCCGTCGATGGGTGGGGGCGGCGCCGGGCTCTCACTGCACGCAGCCAGGGCAACTAGAGCGATGATGTTTTTGCGCATGGCTCACCTGCGGGCCGAGAATGCAGCGCCGATGCCAGAGCCTCTGCCTTACATCTCGGCTACTTAGCACGCACGCGAGGCAACCGCCGTTACCTGACGGAAACGGCCGCTTCGAGCTGTCCAGCGCGGGCTTCGCTACTCGACGATGTTGAACACGTCCCAGGCCGGTGTGTGGTTGTTCTGGTCGGATGGTTGGTTCCACAGATAGAGCGCGGGCGAAGAGTGGATACCCTGCTCGTCGGTGGTCACGGCCGTCACGTAGAGCTGCGGGTTGCCGGCCTCGCCGCGCGTCGATGAGAAGGTGAGCCAGTAGTAGATCTTTCCACCGGCCGCGCGCACCTCGGGCGACCATTTGGGCCAGCTGTTGGTCACGCCCGGGCTGTGCTTGCCCGAGCAGGCGGGCGGATCGTTGGCCGAAAGGCGCACCGGTGTGCCTCCGGCGGCGGGCACCACGAAGAGCTCCGACTGCGCGTCGTTGTAGCTCGACTGCATGACGGGCACCCGGTCGAACACGATCAACCGGTCGTCGGCCGAGAACACGGGATAGAACTCGTTGTAGCTCGGGTCGCTCGCGCCCGAAAGCTTCTGCGCGCTCCCGCCCTGCCGATTGTTGTAGGGCACCGTGTAGATATCGCCGTCGTTGATCATGACCGACAGCGTGACGCTCGAAGCTGACGCATACACGACCTGCGTACCCGCATGCTCGAATTGGGGCAGCACGGCCTGCCCGGGATCGCCATTGCGCGCGAGCACGCCCCAGTCCGAGCCCTGGCTCTGCCCGCTTGCCTCCAGGTTCGTCCACACGATCTCGGAGCGACCGCCGATGGTCATCATGGTCAGGGTGACGCGATCGCCGGGTCCGTAGTGCATGTGCGAAAACACCGGCTGCTCCTGGTACTGGCGCCCTAAGAGAGCGCGCGCCGAGGCGGTCAGAAACGGCGGCTCGGTGGCCATGCCGTCGACCGTGCGCAGCCCGATCGTGCCTACCACCTGGCCGCCGATGGGATAGGGCGTCATGGTGAAGGCGACGTAGGTGCCGTCCGGGGTCGAAGAGTGGCAGCCCACGCATTGGCTGCCGGTCTGGCTGGGCGCGAGAACGTCGCGCGTGGTCTCGTCGCCGACCCGGAAGCCGCGGAACTCGGACGCGAACGCGCCCTGGCCGTTGGGCGTCCAGTACACGATGGAGCCGGAGGCGGCCACGGACGCCACCGTCATCGGCCCTTGCGATCCCAGCGCAGGCGGGGAGCTGAGCTGGCCGCCCGCGAAGACCGCCCCCCGAATGGTCATCGTGATGGGCTGGTCGACGATGTGGAGAGCCAGGTTGCGCCACATGTCGGCAGGCATGGTCCAGCCGGTGGCGGTCGTGTAGACGACCAGGTCGTGGATTTCGTTGTCGGCGTGCAGGCGCAGCTCGTAGAGGTTCTGGCCCGAGGTCGCGCTCCAGCGGAAGCGAGGCCGCAGCCAGTTCTGCGGAAACAGGGTGCCGGGCTCGGGCTCGAAAAGGCAGGGCCCGCCGCTGGGCGCGCCGCCCGCGCCAAACAGGCTGCCCGCATTGGCGGGCGCACCGGAATCGATGATGGGCGGGTTCGGAAA
>DATFWX010000300.1:0-5596 GCA_035258845.1 Polyangia bacterium
GGTCCGAGACTGCTCCGGCCTTGCGATTGAGGGTCTTGGCGCTCCCACGGATGCACTGTGGATGCGGCTGTCCAAGCGCTCGGGAGATCCCGAGGTGGCTTTTCTGGCCGACCACGGCAAGCTTCTTGTACTGTTCGACCGTGGGGACTATTGGCAATGTGGTTTCCCGATTCTCAAGGGAAGTGCTTCGGAGGTGCAGCGCGGGGGGATCGAGAAATTCCGTGAGGGTCTTGTGGAAGTCGCCCCTTTTCTGCGCGACCGCGTCGGGGAGCTGCGCGACTGGAACGATGTGAAGCTATTGACCGTCATGGTCAACCGCTTGCGGCAGTGGCATCGCCCCGGCCTCTTGTGCATCGGGGACGCCGCCCACGCCATGTCGCCGGTCGGCGGTATCGGGATCAATCTGGCCATCCAGGACGCTGTCGCAGCGGCCAATGTACTGGCAGGACCTCTTCGCGAACGCGCCGTCAGCGACGAAGACCTCGCGCAAGTACAACGCCGCCGCGCGTTCCCCACCCGTCTCACGCAGCGCCTGCAGGAACTGCTTCGCAGACAGGTTGGCAGAGGCTTCGGCAAGTCCGGATCGGCTCGGCCGCCCTGGCCCGTCCGGCTGCTGGAACGCACCACACTCTTGTGCCGGCTTCGCACGCGCTTTGTCGGTGTCGGTATCCGCCCCGAGCGCGTGAACACACCCGATGTCTACAAATGAATGTCTTTTGCCGGCGCTGGGTGCGCCTGCTCAGTCGAGCAAAGGGGCCCGCGGCGCAGAGTAGCTGGTTGGCGTTCAGCTCTCGTGCGCCGGCTCGTCGCCTGTCAGCAGGCGGCGGATGCTCAGGCTGGTCTGACTGCGAACGAGCTTGAGGAGGCTGTCGAGCTCGCGAACGCTAGCAACGCCGGTCGCCTGTCGCATGTGCGCGCGGATATGCTCGAGCAACGCAGCCCGCGCACCGACGATCCAACGCGCTACCGTCGCGCGGTGCACACCGTGCAGGCGCCCCAGCTCATCGATGTTCAGGCCATCGAGGAAGTGCTGGCGCAAAAGACCCCGCTCGCGCGGGGGCAGCGCCGTTAACGCCGCGGCGAAGGCCGCCTTGAAGGCCGCCCCATAGCCGCGCCGGAAGTGCTCGAGCTCCGGACCGCCTTGCCCCGATGGTACGGCGAGCATGGCTTCGTCCTCCAGCGACCCCACCCGCTTTTCCTGGTGCTTAAGCCGCATCGCCTTGCGCACCGCCACCGACCGCAGCCAGCCGCGCAGGCTGCCGCGCGCCGCGTATTGCGTGATGAGCGCCCGGCGCTCCGGCTCGTGCACGAACAGCTCGATGCGCAAGAGCTGCTTGACCTCATCGATCATGCTCGCGCGCAACTCCATGCTGCGCAGGGCGGCGTCGATCTCCGGGAAGAGATCGGCTTCGAAGGCGGCCATGGCCTGGGTGTCGCCGACGCCGCAGGCCGTCGCTAGGAAGAGATCAGCCGCGCGTGCGTCGTCGAGCAGGGTCCCGGCGGGCAGCTCCGCGGGAAGTCGCGCCGCGACCTCGGGCAGGAACGCCTCGGTCGAAAGCGCCAGCTGCGGCCAGGCGGCTCGCGCTGCCCCGACGCACCGCAGCAAACGCTCCTCGAGATCGCCGAGGCCAGCCAACGCCTGGCGGCGGGCGTCGTCCAGGTGGCCCAGAAAAAGCCTGGCAAATGTCGTCTGGCCGGCCATCGAGCTCGCCGAGCGAACAGTCTACCGCCGAACGCGCGGCCGCGCCGAATCCCGAACGGCCCGATTCGGCCGCCTTGCCGCGATCCAGCCCCGCCATGCTACCCTGTGCCGGTTGCTGAGGCAGGACTGGAACCTGACGGCCGCGGAAGCGGCGTGCCCGGACGACGACAGCGCCGCAGCGTTTGTCGAGGACCTGCTGCCGGCTGCGCAGCGCCAGCAGATGTGGGACCACCTCGACCGGTGCGTGACCTGCCGCCGGCTGATCTCGGTGCTCGGGCGCTGTCCCCCGCCAGCGCGCGCTGCGTCCGTAGCGACCAGGCCCGTGGATTCGGCCGCGGACACCTTGGTCCAGACGGACCCGGGCCGCCTCGAGCCGATGCTCGCTGCCGGCCAGGTGGTCGGGCGCTATGTCGTCGATGACGTCGTCGGACGCGGCGCCATGGGTGTCGTCTATGCGGCCATCGATCCCGAGCTTGACCGCAGGGTGGCGCTCAAGCTGCTGTCGGCGGACGTGGCCGCGCCCGGCCAGGCCCCGGAGCCTCGTCAGCGCCGCCTCCTCCGCGAAGCGCAAGCCCTGGCGCGCATCTCGCACCCCAATGTGATCACGGTCCATGACGTGGGCACGGCTGCGGGGCGTGTGTTTGTCGCCATGGAGCTCATTGACGGCAGCACGCTCACCGAGTGGCTGCGCTGCTCGCCGCGCCCCCTTTCTGCCATCGTCGCGGTGTTCATCGAGGCAGGTCGCGGGCTCTCGGCGGCTCACGCGGCCGGCATCGTGCATGGCGACTTCAAGCCCGACAACGTGCTGGTGGCGCGAGACGGGCGCGTCTGTGTCACTGACTTCGGCCTGGCGCACTCGGCGCAGCCGGGCCCGACCGCCGCCCCGGCGGCGAACCTGCGTCAAGGGGCGCGGCTGAGCCAGAGCGGCCGGGGGGCGGGCACGCCCGCCTACATGGCCCCTGAGGTGCACCTCGGGCGCCCGGCCACCGCGCGCTCGGACCAGTTCAGCTTCTGCGTCGCCTTGTACGAGGCGCTCCATGGCGAGCGGCCCTTTTCGGGCACGACGACCGAGGAGCTCGCGCGGGCGATCGTGGACGGCGCTCAGCGTGCGCCGCGGGGCCGGCACGACGCGCCGCGCTGGCTGGCACGGATCGTCGCGCGCGGGCTGAGTAAGGCGGCGGATCAGCGCTACCCGTCCATGGACGCGCTACTGGCGGGGCTCACCCGAAGGTCGCGCACGCGCAATCGCGTAGCGTTCGCCCTGGGCGCGATGGCCCTGGCGGTGGCCCTGGTGGCGAGCCTGCGGACGCGGCCGGCGCTGTGCCGCGGCGCCGAGGGCCACCTGGCAGGAGTCTGGGATCCCACCCGCAAGAGCAAGGTGGAGGCTGCTTTCCTCGCCGCCGCGCCGGCGTATGGGGGCGGAGCCTGGGCGGCGGTCGCCAAGCGACTCGACGCCTATGCCAAGAGCTGGACCACCATGCACACGGAGGCTTGCGAGGCCACGCGCCTTCGCGGCGAACAGTCCGACGAGCTCTTGTCGGTGCGCATGATCTGCCTCGAACGGCGTCTGGGCGAGCTTTCGGCGCTGGTCGAGCGCTTCGAGACGGCCGACGCTCGCGTCGTCGAGCGTTCGGTGCCGGCGGTGGTGGGGCTCCCGGCTGTAGAGGACTGCACGTACGCCCAGGCCCTGCTGCGCAGGTCGCGGCCGCGCGCCGATGCGGGTGCCATGCGCGAACAGGCCGCCACCAGGCGGCTGCTCGAACAGGCCCAAGCGCTGAGGAGAGTCGGCAGGTACGAGGACGCGCTCACCATCGTCCAGCCGCTCGGCACCCGGGCGCTCGCCCTCGGCGATCGATTGCTTTCGGCCGAGGTCGCGCTCGTGCGCGGAAAGCTTCTGGGGGCGACGGGGGACCTGGCCGGCGCCAAGCAGAGCCTGTATCAGGCGCTTTCAGAGGCCGAGCAGACGGATGACAAGGAGGTCAAGGCCGACGGCTGGACCGAGCTGGTCTTCGTGACCGGCTATCTGGAAGCGCACTACGAACAGGGGTTGCAGCTGGGTTCGCTGGCCCGGGCTGCGCTCGAGCCGCTCGGGCGCCAGGTCGACCGGCGCGCCACGCTGCTCAGCCACCTTGGGATCATCCTGGCGGCCACGGGCCGGCGCAAGGAGGCCCTCGAGCAGTTCACCGCGGCGCGCGCCCTCATCGAAAAGGAGCACGGTCCGGACGATTACCGGGGCGGCTTATTGCTGAGCAACGAGGCCAACGTGCTCTCGGACGAGGGACGATTAGCCGATGCGCTGAGCCGGCAAAAGCGCGGCCTTGCCATCATCGAGGCGAGCCTCGGACCCGGCCATCCCGAGGTGGGGCGGGTCGGCGCCAACCTCGGCACGACACTTCTGCGGCTGGAGCGGTTCGATGCGGCGCTGCCGGTGTTTGAGCACGCCCTGGCCGTGACCGAGGAGGCGCTGGGCACCGAGCATCCGCAAGTCGCTGACGTGCTCTTGGGGCTGGGCTCCTGTGTGCTCGCGGCCCAGGGCGATGCCACCCGTGCAGCGGCCCTTCTCGAGCGCGCGTTGCGTCTCGCCGAGCGCGCCTATGGCGCGGACCACCCGCAGGTGGCGACGACCCTGAACGCGCTCGGCGTCGTGGCGGAGCATGCGGGGCGACTGGACCGCGCGGTTGCGCTGCACCAGCGAGCGCTCGCCATCCAGGAGCGCGCAGGCGACCAACCCAGCAGGGAGCTCATTACCGCTCATGTGCGGCTCGCGGACGCGCTCGTCGCCGCGGGCCAGGCCAATGCGGCGCTGGCCCATCTCGAGCGCGCACGGGAGCTCGAGGATCGACTGCTTGCGCCCGATGACCCCGACCGCCTCGAGACGCTGGCGCTCCAGGGCGAGGCGCTGCGGCGCAAGGGCCAGCTGGAGCGCGCCATCCCGCTGCTCGAGCGCGCGGTTGCGCTGGATGCCCATGGCAACGCACCGTCGCTCGAGGGCGCCCGTGCCCGGTTCACACTTGCGCAGGCGCTGGGCGGCACCGGTCGGCCCGGTGCGCGTGCGCGCTCGTTGGCGCTCGAAGCCCGGGCGATCGACCAGCGCGCCCCGCGCTGGAAGCAGCGAGACCTGGCGCAGATCAGCGCCTGGCTCGCCAAATGGCCGCCCTGAGCCGGACCAACCCTCCACAGGGTCCGATTCCCCCTACCCCTCGGTAGGATCAAAAAAGCAGGTCGCGCCTGCGACAAGCTCGCGGCTCTTGACCCTAAGAGATGGGTCCTCCTGGCTCGGCTGCGGCTGGCCGCTGCCCGGGGAACCCGATGGCGTCCATGTGTGCTCGAGCTGCTTCGCCGTCAAGAGAGCGAGACTAATGCCGCAGCTCTTCCTCCCGACCGGTTTTGCCGGAGTCGTGGTCCGGGATACGTCGACCGATCCGTTTGCCCAGGGCAGTGCATCGTCCGCCTTCGAGGCGGGCCCGGGTCGCCAAGGGGCCGCCTCCGGGTTGACCGCTCGCCCGGTCGGCTCCGTCGCAGCGATGTCCACGCAGGCGAAGATCGCCAGCGCGATCCAGCGATCGCTCCCGATGCTCCCCTTGGTGGCGAGAGGATCCGTAGAGGCGCTGCTCAGCCCGATGATGCTGTCGATCACGGCTGGAACTTTGGTTGCCTGGGCAGGTTCGCATTTCTTCGGCGTCGGCTGGCTCGTGGACGCCATCCTGCTCGCTGTGGGCGTCGGAACGCTGGGAGTCTCGGCGTTGCAGGGAGCCCAGCACTTTTACAGGTTCGTGACGACGGTCATCGATGCGCGGACCGACGCCGACCTGGACCAAGCCGCGAGTCATTTCGCCCAGGCGGTGCTCATCCTGGGCGTCGGCGTCGTCACGGCGGTGCTCCTGCGGCGAGGGG
>DATFWX010000301.1:0-26260 GCA_035258845.1 Polyangia bacterium
CGCGTTCGGGCCCGATCACCCGAGCGTCGCGACCACGCTGAACGGGCTCGCCTCGATGTACAAGCGCCTGGGCGATTACGGGCGCGCCGAGGAGCTGTACAAGCGGGCCGTGGCGATCCGGGAAAAGGCGCTGGGCCCCAAGCATCCCGAGCTGGCCACCGCTCTCAACAATCTGGCTGTGCTCTACAACGACACCGGACAGCCCCTGCGCGCCGAGCCGCTGCACCAGCGCGCGCTCGCGATCCGCGAGGCGGCGCACCATCCCGAGCTTGCCATCACGCTCGGCAACCTGGCCAGCCTGTACGCGGGCATGGGCGATCTGGTGCGTGCCGAGCCCCTGTACCGGCGCGCCCTCGAGGTCACCGAGAGCCGGCTGGGCCCCGATCATCCCGATCTGGCGGCTCCGCTCTGCGGCCTGGGCCTGCTCGAGCTCGAGCAGGGCAAGGGTGAGCCGGCGGCGGCCACGCTTTTGCGCATGCTCGAGGTGACCGAGAAGCTTTTGCGCGCAGTGCGCATGGTGACGACCGAGTCGCGCATGGCGGCCTTTCTGGCCTTCGAGCGCGAGCGCGAGGAGGCCATCTACACGCTGCTCGCGCGCCGCCCCGCCGACCCGGCCGCGCAGAGGCTCGCGCTGGCGGTCGCGCTCCTGCGCAAGGGTCGCTCGGTCGACGAGGCGGCCGATACCTCGCGCGCGATCCGCCAGGCCCTGCCCGCGCGCGAGCAGCAGCCGTTCGAGCGTCTGGGCGCGCTGCGCAGCCGGCTGGCGACGCTCACGTTGGCCGGTCCGGGCAAGCAGCCCCGCGAAAAGTACCTGGACGGTCTGCGCAGCCTGCGCGAGCAGTCCGAGCAGCTCGAGCAGGAGCTGGCCCAGAAATCGGCGCCGCTGCGGGCCCAGCGCGACCTGCCGGGGCCGGGCCAGGTGGTCGATCGGGTGGCGGCCGCGCTGCCCGAAGGTGCTGCGCTGGTCGAGGTGGTCGCGTTCCGCACGGTGTCGCTCAAAAAGGGCGCGGGCGGACAGCTGCGCTATCTGGCGCTGGTGCTGTTTCACGACGGTCGGGTGCAGGCGGCCGATCTGGGCCCGGGCGCGGCCATCGACGCGGCGGTGGCGCGGCTTCTTGTCGCCCTGCGCCGGCCGGAGTCGGATCCGCGCGTGCCCGCGCGCGAGCTCGATCGGCTGGTGATGGCGCCCATCCGGCCGCTGCTGGGGGGGCAGAGACGCCTGTTTCTCTCGCTCGACGGACAGCTCAACCTGGTCCCGTTCGCTGCGCTGCAGGATGACAGCGGCTACCTGATCGATCGATACGCTCTGACGTACGTCACCTCGGGCCGCGACCTTCTGCGCCCGGCCGGCGGCGTCAAGAAGTCGCACACGGTGCTGGTGATGGCCGATCCGGCGTTTGGCGAGGCGCCGCAGCCGCTCCCCGCGGCCGGCGCCGCCGGCTCGCGGCGCGATCGCGCGCTCAAGCTGGGGGCGCTGACGCCGCTGCCGGGCACGCGCCAGGAAGCCGATGCGATCAAACAGCTGCTGCCGTCGGCGCGCGTGTTGACCGGCAGCGCGGCCAGCGAGCCGGCGCTCCTCGGCGCTCGTGCGCCCGGCATCTTGCACGTGGCCACCCATGGCCTGTTCGTCGAAGAGCCGGAGGCTGCGCGAGCGGGCTCGCGCGGCGTGCATCTGTCGGCGGACGCGACGGAGGCGCCTACCCAGAATCCGCTTTTGCGCTCCGCGCTGGTGCTGGCGGGCGCGGAGGCGCTGGCGCGCAGCGGGCCCAGTGCCAGCTCACCCGATGCGCCCGATGGGCTCGCGACCGCGCTCGAGATGGCGGGCATGAATCTGTGGGGCACTCAGCTGGTGGTGCTGTCGGCCTGCGACACCGGGCGCGGGGACGTGCGGTTGGGGCAGGGCGTTTACGGCTTGCGGCGCGCTCTCTTGGTGGCGGGGGCGGAGACGCTGGTGACCAGCTTGTGGCGTGTCGACGACGAGGCCACGCGCGACCTGATGGTGCGCTTCTATGGCAATTTGCTCCAGGGCATCGGCCGCGGCGAGGCCATGCGCGCGGCCGCGCTGGCGGTGCGGGCGCAGCATCCGCATCCTTATTACTGGGCGCCGTTTCTGGTGCTCGGGCAGTCTGGGCCGGTCGACGGCCTGCGGCCCCACCGGTAATCAGCGGCACACGCCGTTCTGACAGCTGGTCCCGGCCCCGCACACGTGGCCGCAGGCGCCGCAGTTGGCGCCGTCGGTGCCCAGGTTCCGGCACAGCCCCGCGCATTCGGCTTGCCCGGGCGCGCACAGCGAGCAGCAGCGGAACCCAGTGTCGGGGAACGTGAAGTCGAGCGGCACCACCTCGAAGTCGAACCGGCACGCAAGGCCCTGTGCAATCGTGTCGTAGCCGCCGCCGCGCAGCGTGTACGCGGCCCGCCCATCCGCGGTCGTGCCGCGAAAATCGTCGGTCCATTCGGCCACATCCCCCGACAGATCGAACGCGTTCTCGGCGCTCGCGCAGCCCGGCAGCGAGCCCGTCGGCACCGGCGCATCCGGGTTGGCGTAATCGCGGCCATCGCAGGTCGCGGCCTGGTAGATGTTGCCGTACGGGTAGGTCAGGCTGCTGGGCCCGCCGCAGGTGGTGCCCCACTCGTCGCGCGTCACGTTGCCGCTGCCGTCGCGGGTGACCTTGCACAGCCGCATGCCGGCGGCCGCGCAGGCTGCCTGCGCCTGCGGGTAGGTCACGTCGGCCCAGGACATCACGCCCGGGCGGGAGCAGGCACGCGCCGTGCTCGATCCCATTGCGCTGCCCGCGGCGTCGGGCCGGCTGGCCTCGTAGCCATAGATGTAAAAGTCGTAACCCTGTCCGCCCGTCATGCGCTGGATGTGAACCACCTGATCGCGCACGCCCCGGCAGGCCACCCCGCCGCAGCGCGTGCCGGTCGGATCGTCCCACGACTCGTCGGTAAGGCCATCGCAGTCATTGTCGATGCCGTCGCAGGCTTCGTGGGTCGGCTGCGCGCCCGGGCTCGTGATGTTGCAGACGGTCGACATCCGATTGGCCGCGCACACGAAGTTGCCCCGGCCCTGGCACGCGCCCAGGCCGCTGTCGGTGCAGGGCTGGCCCTTCTGCGGAAAGCTTTCGTCGACCGTGCCGTCGCAGTCATTGTCGAGGTTGTCGCACAGGGTCTCCTCGCCGATGATCTGGTTGGGCCCGGTGGTCTGCACGGTCGAGCGGTAGTTGCAGTACCACATGGTCTGGAGCGAGCCCGGGCCGGGCGGGATCCCGCACACGGGATGGGTGGGCTGGCCGTCGGTGCCGAGCGCACACTCGCCGGTGTGGTTGCAGAAATTCGCGGGCACGGAAAGACCCGGGTCCGCAGTGTCGGTAAGGCCGTTGCAATCGTTGTCGCGGCCGTCGCACACCTCGGGCCCGCTGAACGTGCACGCATACTCGCAGCCGTCGGCGACCAGGCCGTTGAGGTCGACCCACCCGAACTCGCAGCCGGCGAGGTAGCACATCGAGCTCATGCAGCCGCCCTGCGCGTGGGGCAGGGTCAAACAGTTGTTGGCGCAGGAGCCGCAATGCTGGGGATCACCGGCCAGCGTGCTGGGGGCCACGTCGTCGACGATGCCGTTGCAGTCGTTGTCGATGCCGTCGCAGATCTCGACGCCGCCGTTGGTTTGTCGGCACTCGCAGCCATCCGCGTCGACGCCGTTGGCATTGCGGTAGCCGGGGTCGCAGGCGCCCAGCCGGCAGGTCGAGCTCACGCAACTTGCGACCGCGTGGGCAAACGTGCACCGGTTGCCGCACATGCCGCAGTTGTTGACGTCGCGTGTCAGATCGAATGGGTCGTCGACGACGCCGTTGCAGTCGTTGTCGAGGCCGTCGCAGATCTCGACGCCCATGTTGGTGACCGTACAGGCGTACTCGCAGCCATTGGCCGAGTTGCCGTCGAGATCGTGAAAGCCGGGCAGGCAGGCGCCCATCTGGCAGGTGCCCAGATTGCACACCGGGTTGGCGTTGGCATAGCTGCACACGTTGCCGCAGCGGCCGCAGTTGGCCGGATCGTTCTGCAGGTCGGGCGAGCACGCGTCCGCGCTCCCGCCGTCGCCGATGCCGCCGTCGTCCGCGCCCGCGCCGCCGGTTCCGCCCGCGCCGCCGAGGCCGCCGGTGCCGCCGGTTCCTCCCCCGGCGTCGGCCCGCGGATCATGCGCCGCGTCGGCCTGGAAGATGAACGGGCGGATGTCGCAGCCAGCGGCCAGAAATAGAGCTGCCGCCAGCACGACCCGCAGGCTCACGACGTCCTCCGGCGGCAGGCGAGCGCCACCACTCCTATCAGCACCAGCCAGAGCGGCGGCCCGGCCGTCCGACCGGCCAGCGAGCACGCGCAACCACCGCCCCCGGTCTGCGTGAAGGTCTGCGGCGCGCCGGGCTGGCACTGCGGCAGCACCGGACAGTCGGCGGCCCCCTGAAACGTGACCGTGCAGCTCTGGCAGGCCCCGCACGAAACCCGTGCGCATGGATCGGGCTCGCAGGCGCCGGTCGAGGGGTTGCACACGAGGCCCGGCATGCAGGCCATCGTGCACGGATTGGGAATGCAGGCCCCGCTCACTGGATTGCACACCTGGCCGGCCGGGCAGCGCACGCCCGCGCACGAGTCGGGCTGGCAAGAGCCGTCGTGGCAGCTCTGGCCGTCGGGGCAGCGCACGCCCAGGCAGCCGCGCACGCAGCGGCCGTCGCGGCAGTAGTCTTCGAACGGGCAGGTGACGCCTGCGCACGGGTCGTCCTGGCAGATGCCATCCAGGCAGCGCTTTCCGTTCGGGCATCCGGTCACGTAGCAGTCGGTGCAGCGGCCACCGACGCAGGTCAGGCCGGACGGGCACGAAACGCCCGCGCACGGATCGACGCAGGTCCCGATGGTGCCCGTGACCTGGCAGATCTGGCCGGGCGGGCACATGGTGCGCGCGCACGGATTGGGCAGGCAGTAGCAGCCGGCCCGATTTCCGGCCGGACAGGGCTGGCGGGTCCTGGGATCGACGCAGATGCGATCGGGCGCGCACGGAAACTCGCCCTGGTCGCAGGCGGGCTGGCAGGCGCCGTCGATGCAGAGGAAGCTGGGCGGGCACATGGCGCCGTTGTCGACCATGCCGTCGCAGTCGTTGTCGATGCCGTCGCAGATCTCGGGCATGGGCCCGATCTGGCCCTGACACTGGAACGCACAATTGATGCAGTGCTTGACGCCGGCCCGGCAGGGGCCCACACCGACCTTGGCCGGGTCGTAGGTGACGCAGGAATCGCCTTCGCCCATCGGGTTGTCGTCGACGATGCCGTTGCAGTTGTCGTCCCGGCAGTTGCAGATCTCGGGCATGGGCACGCACGAGGCCCCGCAGCCGCCCGGTACGTCGTCGACGATGCCGTTGCAGTCGTCGTCGAGGCCGTTGCAGATCTCGGGCTGCGGCGTCACCGCGCCCATGCAGGCTCCGAATGAGTTCGAGGGCGCCGGGCTGGGCAGGCGCGGGCAGATCTGGGTGCCGAGCAGACAGATGCCCTGGCACATGCCGGTCGCGACGTTGCAGCCCGCGACCCCGGCCGGGTAGCAGGGGCGCGACAGGCCGTCGATGGTCCCGTCGCAGTTGTTGTCCCGGCCGTCGCACACCTCGGGCGTGGGGTTGGTTCCGCCCTGGCACACGAGATTTCCGGCCACGCAGGCCAGGGTGCCGGGCCGGCACTCGCCCACGTTGAGCCCGCACGGCGGCGGGCAGCTGCAGAAGGGTCGGTCGCCGAGGTTCGCGCAGCTGCGGCCGCCCGGGCAGCTGCAGCTCGCGGGCGCGGGGCCCGAGAGTGGGCACGGGAAGATCTCGTTGGGATCGTCCACGATGCCGTTGCAGTCGTCGTCGCGGTTGTTGCAGGTTTCCGGGACCGGCGTGCACACCGGGCACCCGCCCGGGATGTTGTCGTCGACGATGCCGTCGCAGTCGTCGTCGATGCCGTTGCAGATCTCGGGCATGGGCGGGCCCGGGCTGGCGTTGCAGATGGTGTGCGTGGGCCCGCGGCCGACCTGGCCCAGGGTGGGGTCGCAGCCGACCTCGCCCGGGTTGCACCCGCACACCTTGATGCCGGAGCGCTGGCAGGCGCCCAGGCCGACCGTGCAGGGCGCGCCCTTGTCGTAGCCCTCGTCGATCACGCCGTCGCAGTTGTCGTCGACGTTGTTGCAGTACTCGACCTTGATCGAGCCCTGCACGATCTGCGCGAGCGCGAGCTCGATGTCGGCGCCCGAGCGCGCCGAAAAGGCGGTCACCGTGCCGCCCGCAGCCGCAATCGCGTTGAGCGACTGCTGGGCGGCGCAGCCGGGCATGCCGGGCGGGCACAGGGCGAAGCCGATGACGTAGGTTTTCACGTCGATGGCCACGGTGCCGCCGGTCGGGCGCTGGATGTTGGTCGAGCGCAGCGCCTGCGCGGCCGTGGCCGGGGTGCCGCCGCAGGTTTCCTGTCCGTCGGTGATGAGGATGACCGCGTAGGACCGGCAGGGCACGAAGCCGTCGGTGAGTGGCATCCCGGGCAGCTGGTTTTCCAGATACTGCTTGGCCGTGGTCAGGCTGCCCGTCAGCGGGGTCGGGCCGATGCCGCGCAGCTCGTGGCCGTCGGCCGAAAAGCTGTTGTTCATCCAGGTGACGAGCTGTGAGAAGTTGTCGCTGGCGCCCGCGAACGGCACCCGAACCGAGCCGGAATTGGGCACGCAGTTGCCGGCCGCGTCGCGGCCCACGCCCACGTACTCGGTGCAGACGTTGCCGTCGGAGCCGTTGCCGCTGGCGCAGGTGACGGGAAAGCCGAACGGGTTGGTGGCGCCATTGCACGAGGTGGGGATGTTCCAGCCCGTGCAGAAGGCAGTTTCGCCGGCTCCGCAGTTGGTGTTGTTGCAGGCCAGCGTGGAGCGGCACTCGGTGACCCAGTCGGGGTTGCACACGCCGGCCGGGCTGCCGCTGGTTTCGCAGAACACACAGCGGTTGCCGGCGCAGGTAAAGGCCGGGCTCAGGCCGGTGCACTGGCCGGTGGCGGTGCAGGCGTTGCCGCCCTCGACCTGGAAGTAGGTCTCGAGGCCGTAGTCGATCTGGCCAAATGCCGAGATGACGTTGAGCAGCGCTCCTTTGGCCTGAAAGATCTTGGAGTCGTTGAACAGGCCGTCGCCGTTCTCGTCGCAGCCCGGATTCTCGCTCGAGCCGTCGCCGTGCGTGGGCACGCCGTCCTGGATGTGGCATTGATTGCCCACGCACACGTCGCCGGCCGGGCAGTTCGATGTGTTGAGACAGAAATTGATGGGCGTGATGAAGGGATCGACCCCCAGCACCGCCATCTCGGGCGTGTGGTTCATGCTGCCCGAGGTATCGAAGATGACCAGAAAGCGCGGCTTGACCTGGGTCTGCGCACGGGCCGCGCCCGCCCAACACACGCAAACCGCGACCAGCAAAGCTGCCAGCGTGCGCATAAGCTTATCTGGGCGGAGAGGATACCTCGTCTGCGGGCGACTGTGAACTGGCTTCCAGGTGGGCGGCCAGGGCCAGGATCTCGTCGTGAATGGCGCGCCGCTCGTCGAGCAGGCGGTGGAAGGCGCGGCGGTGGAACAGGTACAGGGCGAGCGCGCGTGCACCCGCCAGGAGCCCGGCCAGCCGCTCCCAGAACGCGAGCGCAGAGAAACCCGCGAGCGGGGCGCCCAGGAAGGTGATGAGCGCGGCCAGCCAGCCCGCGTGCAGGCCCAGCCCGACTGCGAGCGCGAGGGCGAGCCAGGTCAGCGGGAACAGAAGCATCGAGGTCAGAACCTTGACGGTGGCGACCACGTCGTCGTCGTCGGCCAGCCTGCGCGCAGCAAAGCGAGCGGCCCGGTAGGCCGGATAGTGCACGACCGTACCCACGAGGGCGGCCGGCGCCAGCACCGCGAACAGGAGCAGGCTGCGCACGGTGTAACGCAAAACCGGCCCCAGCGCGAAGCCGCCCGGTGCCAGGCGCTCTGGCTCCAGGCCGGCCTGGGCCAGCTCGGCCTCGTAGCGCAGCAAGCGCGCGCGGGTGGCGTCGAGCCGATCGGGCGTTTGTTCACGCAGCGCCTGGTAGCCCGCCAGGAAGCGCCGGCGCCGATCGAATGCGCGCACTAGGCGGGCGTTGGCCGGGTGGGACTCGCTCGCCGACCCGGTTGCCGCCTCCTCCGCCGTGAAGATCCGCTCGGCGCGCGCAACCAGGGTCAGCGCCTCCACCTCGGCCGCCTGCATGGTGACGCTGCGCAGAGCGTGGTCGATGTGCGCGGTCAGCGCGCGCACGGCCTCGGCGGGCGGCTCGCCATCGGGCCCGGGTGGAACCGGGTCGACCACGATGGGCGCGCCGAAGCACACCAGCGCCTCCGAGCGAAAACGGGTTTTTTCGGTGTAGTAGAGCCCGGCCGGCACGATGCGCAGAGTTTCGCCACCCGGCGTGGCTGCGCCCAGGGCGATGCGCGCGGCCCCGGTCTTGAGCGGGCGTAGCATGGGATCACTGTGCGAGGTGCCTTCCGGAAAGATGGCAATGGTGCCGCCGCGCGCGAGCAGCGCACGGGCGGCTTCGAAGGTTTCGCGGTTGCGCGCCGGATCCTGCCCCTCGTCCTGGTGACGGTAGACCGGCAGGCAGTCGAGCGCGCGCACCAGCGCGCCCAGAATCGGCATGCCGAACAGCGGAGCTTTGGCCAGAAACGAGACCCGGCGCGGGGCCAGGCACAGAACGAACAGCGGATCGAGCAGGCTGTTGGGATGGTTGAGCACGAACATCACCGGGCCTTCGGCTGGCACGTGCTCGGCTCCTGCCACCTCGATGCGCCGGAAGAACACCCGCAAAACCAGGCTTAGAAGGGCCCGCAGGATGCGCCGGGTCATGCCAGGAACTCCTCGATAAGGCGGCCGGTTTCGTGAGGATTCTCAAGCGTGAGCGTGTGCCCCGCGCGCGCGACCAGAGCCAGCCGGGCGCCCGGGATGGCCCGCTGCACGCGTTCGGCCAGGGCCACCGGGTGGGCGGTGTCCTCCTCCCCCACCACGACCAGGGCGCGCGTGCGCACGCGCGCGAGCCGATCCGCAAGCGCAGGCCGAGCGGCCCAGGCGCGAAGAGCGCGCACGGTGTCGAGGCGGCCGCGCGCGGCCAGCTTGTCGGCCCAGGCCGCCACCTCGGCCTTGGCCTGGCTGCGGAAGGTGTGGCCGAACAGCTGGGGCAGCGCGGCGCGCGGAAGCAGGCGGCGGGGGCCGAGAAGGCACACGGCGGCGGCGCCCAGCGTGCTCATCACCCGATCGCGTGCGCTCGCGCGGTCGGGATGGGGCGCCATGGCGACCAGGCCCCGCACCCGGGCCGGCTGTGCCAGCGCGAGCTCGAGCCCCACCTGCGCGCCCAGCGAGATGCCGCACAGAAAGGCCGTCTGGACCTGCTCCCGGTCGAGCACGCAGAGCACATCTTCGACCAGGTCGCGCACCGCGAACGGGCGCCGGGCCGGCGTTCCGCCGTGGCCGCGCAGATCGATCGCGAGCGTGCGAAAGCGCTCGCTCAGTCGGGCCACCTGCGCTGAAAACACGGTGCGGTCGGTGAGCAGGTTATGGAGCAGCGCCACCACGGGCGCGCCCGAAGGCCCCTGAGCCGAATAATCGATGGGCTGGCCCGCGCGCTCGGCGACCGGCATGGCGGCGATGTTACCTTCACACCTTGCGCTCTTTCCAGCGCCCGCGCCGGAAGGCCAGCATCCCGACGACCGCGATGGTCGACTCCGAGATCGTGATGGCCAGAAACACGCCGCGCGGGCCCAAGCCCAGAAGGCGCGACAGCCCGAACGCCAGCGGGATCTGCCACAGCCAGTAGCAGGCGAGGTTGATGAGGGTCGGCGTGACGGTGTCGCCGGCACCGTTGAACGACTGCACCATCACCATGCCGTAGGCATAGAAGAGGTAGCCGTAGCTGACGAAGCGCAGACAATCGACGCCGATGGGGACCACCGCGGGGTCGTGCGTGAAGATCCCGATGAGCGGCTCCGCGAACACGATGAACAGGGCGCCTACGCCGCCCAGGAAGCACATGTTGTAGAAGCCGGTCAGCCAGGCCGCCCGCTCGGCGCGCTCGGGCTTGCGGGCGCCCAGATTCTGGCCCACCAGAGTAGCGGCGGCGTTCGACATGCCCCACGAGGGCAGGATGGCGAAGATGATGATGCGCAGCGCGATGGTGTAGCCGGCCAGGGCTGCGCTTCCGAAGTGGGCCAGGATGCGGACCAGACCCAGCCAGCTCGCGCTCGCGACCAGGATCTGGAACATGCCGCCCAGGGACAGACGCAGAAGGTTCAGCATGACGGCGGCCTGCGGGCGGATCTGCGCGCTTCGGATCACGATGCGGCCGCGCCCGCGGCCCAGCACCCAGAGCTGATAGGCCACGCCGATGCCGCGGCCGATGCTGGTCGCCACCGCTGCACCGGTCAGCCCCAGGCGCGGGAACGGGCCCAGCCCGAAGATGAGGCATGGATCGAGCACCAGATTGATGAAGTTGGCCAGCCACAGCGTGCGCATCGCGATGGCGGCGTCGCCGGCGCCGCGAAACACCGCATTGATGAGGAACAGCAGCATGATGGTCACGTTGGCCGACAGCATCACGCGCGCGAAACCGGTGCCGACCGAGACCACCTCTGGCGAGGCGCCCATCAGGCGCAGGAGCGCAGGCGCGAGCGCGCCCAACACCACGCCCAGAAGCGCGGCCACGACGATGCCGAGCGCAATCGCCTGCACGGCCGCGGTGGCGCCGGCGGCCGGGTCCTTCTCGCCGATGCGGCGCGCCACGATGGCGGTGGTGGCGACCGAGAGCCCCATGGCGACCGCGAAGATGAGCGTGACCAGGGAATCGACCACCCCGACCGCGGCCACCGCGTCCGCGCCCAGGCGCGCCACCCACAGCACGTCGACGATGGTGAACAGCGACTCCATGGCCATCTCCATGACCATGGGCACGGCGAGCAGCAGGATGGCGCGGCCGAGCGCGCCCTCGGTGAAGTCCTGCTGGGTGCCCACGATGGCCTCGCGCAGAGAGGCCCACAGCCGGGCCGGGACCGGCTGGGCGGTGGAGGGAGCGAGTGGGGGACCTTGCATCAGAGCAGAGGCACAAGGATAGCAGCGCGAGATCGCCCTGCAACTGGCGATCGAGCGCTCAGCGCGGGGCGGTGGCGCCGTAGTACCACGCGGTCACCGCGATCCGCGGAGCCTGAGCGGGCGTGACCTCGTGCTCGATGCGCTCGGACAAGAACACGACCAGGCGGTCGTCTTGGGGCGCAATGTCGGTGGGCCGGTCGGTGCTATGCAGGCGCAGAAGGCCGCCCGCGGCTGCGCCCCAGCCCGGATTGGCGTAGTAGATGGCGGTCACGCGGCGGCTCGGGCGGTCTGAAAACGCATCGCGGTGGCGCGCGTAGTGCGTGCCGCCACCCGGATAGCGCGCTGCCTGCACGTCGAAGCGGTCCAGCCCCAGCCAGGCCGTGCGGTTGAGCGCCCGCCGAAGCAGCTCGAAGCGCTCGCACAGAGCCGAAAGCGCGCTCGACGCGGCCTGACCATGGGGCTCGATCCAGGCCACCTCGTCCCCGCGCTGGCTCGGATCGAGCCTGTGCTGGGCGCCCCGGCTCAAGCCGGCCCGATGCAGGCGCCCCGCTTTCGCCAGCTCCTCGATCTCGGCGTGCACGCGCGCCGCCACGTGCGCGCCCAACCACCGGTCGCGCACGAAGAAGCCCTGCTCACCCAGGGCCACCACCTCAGCCGCGTCGAGCTCCGGCTCCTGGGCCTTCTCGGTCACCGCTTGAGGGCGTCCAGGCTCACCACGGGCTCTTCGCCCACCACCTCGGCGTGATGGGGCATCCCGCGCGGCACGAACACCGCGTCGCCCGCTTCCAGCACGGCCGACTGGGCGCCCATACGGATCAGGAAGCGCCCCGATACCACCGCGTCGATCTTGTCGACCTCATGCGTGTGGGTTTCGAACACAGTGCCGGGCGGATACACGAAGCGGGTCACCTGATAGCCCAGGGCGTCAAGCTTCTTGCGGAGCGCGTCCTCGTTGGGCGGGCCCAAACGCTCGCGATCCCAGCGCTCGATGCGCATGTCCCAAAGATACCCGGCTCCCGAACAAACGCCAAGCCGTGTTAACCGTACGACTCCTGCTTGATCCGCTCCTTGGGCACCCCGATTTCCTCCAGCCCCGCCAGCACGGTCTCGAGGAAGCGTGGCTGGGGCGCGATGCCGCTGCGCTTGGCAGCGGCGCGGTCCCAGGGCGAAACCGCGGGACCGCATGCGTAGACGATGCACGCGTCCGGATCCGGGATGGCCTCGCGCAAGATTTCGGTGGTGACCCGCCCCTTGCGCACGCCCGGCCCGCTCAGGCCGTGCCGCGCCAGATCGGGCTCCCGCGTGAGCGTGTGGATGATATTGACCCGTTCGCGATGTTTTTGCGCCAGCGCATCCAGCTCGCGCCGAAAGATGACATCGTCCCAGGTCTTGTTCGAGTAGACCCAGGTGTGGCGCAGCCGGGGATGGTTGAACAGCGCATGCTTGAGGATGGAGAAGTTGGGCACGCTGCCCGAGCCTGCGCACAGGTGCACGATGTGGTCGGTCCGGGACTCGATGTCCAGCGGCAGCGTGTAGGGGCCGGTAAAGCCGGTCACGATGAGCCGGTGGCCGCGCACGGTGCGCTTGACCAGCATGGGCGACAGGAGCGGCGGGTATTTGGTGGTGCCTTTGACGAAGCGCTCCTCCTTGACCGTGATGGCCAGGTAGCGCTCGTGCGGTGCCGAGGCCATCGAATAGGCGCGCGGGGCCTCCTTCTTGCCCTTGGCGTCCTCGAAAAAAGCGATAAACCGCTCGAGCGAATCGAACTGGTGCGGATCGATGGTCAGGAAATGACCAGCCTGGTAGTCGAGGCGATCGTTGCCGGTGAACAGGACCAGCGTGGTGGTGTCCGGGGTTTCGACCACCACGTCCGCCACCATCACTTCCAGCTCCTTGATGCGGCGCCGGGATTGCGCAGCCGCGGGCGAGTCCGTGACTCCCAATGGTTTCGAAGCCATTTCGGCCATGAAGAGGATATTACCCACTCGGCGGCCTCATCACTACAACAGGCAACAGGCCACAGGCAACCGGCAACGGGCGATGCCCAAGCCTGGATCCGCCCAATCCCCCCTGAGCGTTACCGGTTGCCAGTTGCCGGTCTCCTGTTGCCTGTTCGGTCGCGAGCACACAGTCTCCCATCATCAGGGCGGCCTGCCGACAATCGAAGCCACTTGGGCGGGGCCTGGTAATGGGCGTTCCGGGTGGAGGGTCTAGCCGCTTGCTTGGGGGACAGGAGCTATGCGGCACACACCCGGAACGTCCATTGCCACGCCCCGCCCCCCGCGGGGCGTGGACTTACTCAATGCTCTCTACATACCGGATCAGCGCCCTCACCTGGTCGGCGCTCAGGTTGCGCGTCGAGCCATGCACGTCGAAGCCGCCCAGCGCATCGACCGCAAACCCGTTCTCGCCCGCCTGCAGGGCCGGGTGGCCCGGCCCCAGCACGGCTTCTGCAATCGTGTGCCCGAGCCCATGATGCAGAAGGTTGGCTTGCGTCCACACGCCGCGCAGAGACGGCGTGTTGATGATCGGCTGCCCGCGCACGTTGCCAGGAATGAACTCCCGATCCGGATCCTCCAGGTTGACTCGGACCAAAAGGTCGAGCCGCCGCGACTCCTCGGTCTGATTGCCGCGCACCGCCAGCGGGTCGTCAAACTCGAGGCAGTTGCCAACATCGAAGCAGAACGGGGTGAAGTAGTCGAGCGGATCCATGTAGATGTTGACCTCGTGATCGGGCCGCGAGGCCGCGATGGCGTCGAGCAGGGTCTGTGAGAAGGTGCCGATGGCACCGGTCACGCGCGGATCATTCATGTAGGTGCTGATGAAGCGAGTCGTCCAGTCGCAGCCCGACCCGTGATCGAGGCCGTCGGTAAACGGGTGGCGCGTGCTGGTCGGATCGTGGCAGTTGGCGCAGCCGGCCGCCGAGGCCTGGAAGAGCTGCTTGCCCTGATCGATCTGCGCCTTGACCTGCGGATCGAGCTGATTCCAGGCGTACATCTGGGCCAGCGGATTGGGCGGCAGGCGCAGCTCGGAGACCGCGTAGAAGTCGATCACGCGCGACAGCGCCTCATGGTCCAGCCCGGTCGCCTGCTGAATGAATTGATCGGCAATCAGCTTCTCGGCCGCCACCACCTGATTGATCTGGGCCTGGTTGGCCAGCGAGGCGATTCCGTTCGAGACCGGTCGGCAGGCGGCGTCGCCACCGTTGGTGTAGCGGTTGTTGGGATCGCCCACACGACGGTTGGGATCCGAGCCCGGCCCCTCGACGAGCGCGAACTCGATGACCTCGCAATTGGTGCGGGTCTGGGCCGCAAACGCGAGCGAGGTGTAGTTGCCGTCCCCGAACGAGCCGTTCCAGAAGTAGGAGTTGGTGGTGGCCAGGTTGTGGTTGGGCTTGACCTGGTGATAGTAGGTGGGCGTCTGGGCGCCGTTGGAGAAGCCCACGCCGTCGCTGTCGAGCTCGTCGAAGTGGCAGTTTGCGCAGGCCTTGCGCGCGTTGTTGGACCAGGATGCGTTGTAGAAGAAATACTCGCCGCGCTCGATGTTGGTGGCCGGGTAGGTCGGCTGCGCGTAGCCCAGATCCAAGTTGAGCACCCGCTGGCCGCCGCCCAGATCGAACGCCTCCAGCACCTCGCCGCCCCAGTCGGCCACGTAAAGCAGGTTGTTCTGCTCGTCGAGCGCGAGCCCGAACGGACGCAGGCTGGTATGGAACGTGCGCACGTTCGTGACCGAGAAGGGCCGCACCGACGTGTTGACCGACAGCTCCTGCACCACGTCGGAGCCGCCCAGCGCCACGAACACGCGCGTGCCGGCTGCGTTGCGCACGATGGACGTGGGCACCGCGCCCGTCAGCAGCTTCTGCTGCTGGACGAAATTGGGCTCGGACGAAACGTCGTCGGTGTAGTAGACCTGCTGGGTCTGATGCAGGTTGAAGTCGAGCTGCATCAGGCCGTTGCGGACGTCCTCGAAGTTGTAGCTGCGCGTGGAATCGAACAGCGAGCCCGGGTTGGCCAGGTGCTGGGCTCCATCGATGCCGCGCACGCTGACCGGCGGCGCCAGCACCTGTTGCGGGTGCAGGTCGTCGCTGGCCAGAAGGCCCCGGTCGGGCATGGTCGTGGGCACGAACAAGAGGTCCGCGATGTTGACGATGTCGGCCGAGGGTGCGTTGATGCCCACTCGGACCGAGGCCGTGTCGGTGCTGATCTCCACGCGTGCCACCTCGCCGCCCTTGCCGTTGGCCACGAACAGCGCATCCTGCTGATCGGCCAGCGACAGCCGGAACGGGTTGGAGCCGACGCCGGTCACCTCGGCCACCGGCTTATTGGCCGGGTTCGGGTTCTGCTCGGTCGACTGGACGACGTCGATGGGCCGGTTGGACAGCGGGTCGCGTACGATGTTGGCCGTGTACTTGAGCACGCTGTGGCGCCAGCGGTTGGCGACGTACAGATACTGTCGGTCGGGGTCGTTGACCCCCCGCGCCACCGGGGCGAACAGGAGGTCGGAGCAGTAGTACTCGGTCTTGATCTCGACCGGCTGGCTGCCTCGGACGAGCGGCTGGTCGGTCTGCGGGTCGATGATCGAGATGAAGTTGGAGTACTGGTTGCAGACGAACACCAGGCCGGCCGGGTGAATGGCGATGCGCTGGGGCCGCAGGCCCACCTTGATGCGAGTGCGGAGCTGACCACCCGACACCACCGCGACCTCGTTGCCAGGCGTCATGATGTCGCCCCCCAACGGAACGTAGGCCTTGGTCTGGCCATTGACCGAAATCAGCTTGACGTCCGTCGGGTTGCCGCGAAATGGAATCAGCTGCGCGCGCTGTCGGTCGGCCGGGTCGGTGATGATGGAAGGCGTGCCGACCGGATAGAGCGTCGCCAGCTCGTCCATCTTCTGCGCCGCTGACACGGCAACCGCGGTCGACTCGAAGTCGGAGTCCTGCATGGTCACGCCGCCCTGGTTGATGCGGCCATACTCCGCGCGCGGGGTCAGGGAGTAGAGCGGCCGCAGCGAGCCGCGCACCCATACTGGAGCCGACGGGGGCGGTGGCGGCGGCGGGGGTGGGGGCGCGGGTGGATTCATCGAGCCTCCGCCTCCGGGCGGGGGCGTGCCACCTTTGGTCTCGAGGTCGCCCGTGCAGGCGAGGAGGCCGGCGCACACGATGGCGATGGCGCTGATTTTGGACTTCATGACTAAATCCCTCCGTCGGGGCTGAGCTTCACCACCAGCTCGCCGGTCACATTGGTGAGCGCGTTGCCGTACTGATCCTGCAGACGGACGCTGAAGTTGAAGGAGCCGTCGGTCGCATGCTGGAACACTTTCAGCAGCAGGCGCGTCGACGATTTCGCGGTGGCGTAGGCCGGCAGAACCGCCAGCCCGGTCACGCCCGCCTGCGCGTTGTCAGCCTGCACGACCGGCTGCTGGCCCACGTAGAGCTTGATCGCGTTGGCCGAGACCACCGTGATCTGCGCCTGGATGTCGATTGTGCTCGTGTTCAGGATATAGGCGACCGCGTAGGCGACGCGCCCGCTGGTGGAGGCACGCGGGAACGACTGGTTGAGATCCACGGTCGTCCCGCCTGCGAAGCTGGCATCCCACTGCCCGTTGTTGAACTGGGACGCGCCGTCGGCGTCGAAGAGAGTGGGCTTGGCGTTGATCTCGTCGATGACGGTCGCGTCGGTGACTGCGGCCGCCGAGTAGTCGCCGGCCACCAGCCAATTGGGCTGGAAGCCCTGCCCATCGGGCCGGAGGCCCCGCGCCCAGCTCAGGATGGCCACCGCCTGCGACGAGTTGGTGGCGAAGTCGGCGCCACCGGGATGATGCAGCCCGGTCGCGAACGGGTTGGACAGGTTCGAGATTTCGTCGGTCGGATACATGAACAGCGAGCTACCGGTGGGCGTGATGAAGTTGGTGAAGTTGGAGGCCGACGAGAAGTTGAACAGCAGCTTGTCCTTGCCGCTGGCGTTGGCCAGGATCGGGAAGTTGGACCGGTTGGGCGGGGGCTGGCCGGCCACCGTGATGCCGTGGCAGGACACGGTATCCGAGCAGCTGCGGTTCTGGGCGCCGCCCTGCACCGAGTTCACGTCGTTGAAGATGGTGTCGATCTGGCGCACGTAGAACGCGAAGTCGAGCGGGGTCGCGACGGTCTTGGCCGCGTACAGGTACGACAGGACGCGCTGGTAGTTGAGATCCTGCGCGCCCGCGAAAACGTCCTGGCCCGGATGCGGGTAGTGCCGGCAGCCGGGTTGGTTGAGCGGGCACAGAAGGATGTCGGATGCGGTCGGGTTGGTCAGATTCACGAAGCAGGTGAAGTTCTGCAGATTGATCGCCGGATCGGCGTCCTGCTTGAGGACCAGAGCCCCCCCGGTTCGATCGGCGCCGTGGCAGACCACGCGCGCGCAGCCGGTGGTGGTGCGCCCGGAGGTCCGGTTGTTGAGGTCGATGGTCCCGAACAGGATGGGCTGGATCTCGGCACGGAACACGCCCAGGTTGAAGGAATCGGGAGGCGCGCACGCGCCCCCGCCACCGCCGGCGGCGGCATTGGCTTTGGCCTGCTGGATCCAGCCCAACATCTGGGTCGCCTGCGGCCCGGTGACGACGGCCGAGGCGCCGTTGGCGTGTCGTATCGTCGCCTGCAGGTAGAACTTCGACTGGTCGGGCGTGTTCAGATCGCAGCGAGCCGTGACCGCGTTGAAGTTGGCCAGCATGTCGGAGCTCGACGGTGCCGGCATCGCGACCAGCTTGAAGCCGTTCTGACCCGCCGGGGCGCCGTGGCAGTTGCCGTTGGTGCAGCCCTTGTTCTCGGCGGTGTCGAGGATGGGCTGGATGGCAGTCTGAAAGACGTTGTAGTCGAACGGGCTCGCCGCCGGTGGGGGCGGGTTGCCGCCGCCGCCCGCCTGGCTCTGCGTCTGCGAGGCCTGGGTCACGAAGCTGAGCAGAAGCTGCGCGGTCGGATCGGTCGTGGCCATCTTGAGCGGATGCAGTGGGTCGCCGCCTGTCACCGCGACATAGACGCCACTGTTGCCCGGATTGACCAGGTCCACTTTCTGTATGAACGAGTTGAACGTCTTGGCGTAGGAACAGTTGCCGGGCGCGGCATCCGCCCACACCGTCAAGCCGCCGTTGCCCTGCGGCGCTGCGTGACAGCCAGCGGTGCCGCAGGTCGAGATCAGAACAGGTAAGATCTGGGTCCGAAATACTGCCAGGTCGTAAGGCCATCCGGGCGCGTGCTCCTGGCTGGCCTGGATCTGACAGGCTGGATCGTTCGGGTTCTGGCTGGGGTGGTCTTTGCCGAAGTAATCACAGCCCCCAAGCAAGATCACCAAAGAAATTGCCACGTGTCGCATCCCAGGCTCCTCTTCTCCCGGCTCTGGAGACAACACGGGCCTGTTGTCGCGTGGTTGCGCGACCCCGGGGAACGGCGCAGACGAGGCCCATTCGCCGCGCCGTGGGCCTGGTTTTTCGGATTGATGGGAGCGATTTGACAACGCCGGATCGGTCGAGTACGATCCCTATAGCGTCGTCACTCAAGGTCCACAGTTGAGTGCCGCGCACAGCCGCCGGGGGCCCATCCCGACGGCTTCTTTTTTGGACTCGAGCGTCGCTGCCCCTCCAAATGAGCAGTTTTGTCAATGCGACGTCACTGCAAGCGCTGTTCCGCCCCTCCCGAGGCGCGAAAGCGCTTGATATAAGGTAGTTCAGCGGCGATTTTGGTGGGAGAGAACTCCCCGCGCCTGGGCCCAGTCGCCTCAGGCGGAAGCGAGACCGGCAGCGTTCACTCAATACGTCTCACAATTGGTGCAGCGATTGATTGCGGGGATGTTTCCGATCGGCCTCGAATGTGGGAGCACATCCTACTTGACTTGAAGCGATCGCGCTTGCGATCGTCTGTCCTCGCATGAAGCTCAGGCTCGCCCGCGCGGCCATGCTGACCCTGCTCGCGTCCGGCTGCGCACTGCTGGGATCTCTGTTCGAGAAGCCGACCGTCACCTTGCGCCGCGTGGACGTGACCGACGTCTCATTTAGCGCGATTGGCGCGCGCTTCGTGTTCGCGGTCGAAAACCCGAACGCAATCGGTGCCGACGTGGCGCGCCTCGACTACCAGTTCACGATTGACGGTCATCAGCTGGCCGAGGGGCACGGCGACCAGGCGTTCCAGGTACCCGCGCACGGCACCGGCGAGATGGCACTGCCGGTCCGCATCCGGTTCGCGGACTTCTCGCAGTCGCTGCAGGCGCTGTTCAGCAAAACGAGCGTTCCCTACACGGTACAGGTCCGGTTGGGCTTCCAGTCGCCGGCCGGCATCATCGAGGTGCCGGTGTCGCAGAGCGGCAGCTTCCCGGTGCCGCAGCTGCCCGACGTGCGGCTCGCGAGCGTGTCGGTGCGCGATATGGGCCTGGGCGGCGCCACGCTCGACATCGGGCTGCAGCTCCAAAACCGCAACGCATTTGCCGTTCCGCTGGGCGGATTTTCGTACCGCGTTCTGGTCGAAGGCGCGCCCATCGCGACCGGGGCCGCGCAGCCCGGCCAGCTCGCAGCCAGCGCGACCCAGGTCACCCCGCTGGCGGTGCGCGTTGATTTTCTCTCAGCCGGGCTGGCGGTGGCACGCGCCCTGCAAGGTGGCGGCGCCAGCGTGACCCTCGACGGTGCGCTGGATCTGGGCGGCTTCAACCTCCCGGTCCACCTGTCCCAACTCCTACGCTGACGGCGCCCCGTAACGCGCGGCCGCGCCCAGCTCGGCCTCGATGCCAAGCAGGCGATTGTACTTGGCCACCCGCTCGGAGCGGCACAGCGAGCCGGTCTTGATCTGGCCGACCCCGGTTGCGACCGCGAAGTCGGCGATGAAGGTGTCCTCGGTCTCGCCGGAGCGGTGCGAGATGACGGCCCGGTAACCCGCCTGGCGCGCCATCTCGATCGCGGCCAGGGTCTCGGTGACCGTGCCGATCTGGTTGAGCTTGATGAGGATCGAGTTGGCGACCTGCTCGCGGATGCCGCGCTCGAGCCGCGCCGTGTTGGTCACGAACAGATCGTCGCCCACCAGCTGCACGCGGCCGCCCAGGATGCGGGTCAGCTCGCGCCAGCCGGCCCAATCGTCCTCGGCCAGGCCGTCTTCGATCGACCGAATCGGAAACCGATCGAGCCAGCCCT
Source organism: Polyangia bacterium (assembly GCA_035258845.1). GTDB lineage: Bacteria > Myxococcota_A > Polyangia > JAHFDS01 > DATFWX01 > DATFWX01. The sequence continues at coordinate 20,252 of DATFWX010000301.1, forward strand.
GATAAGACGCGACCATCTCGGCGGCGCTGTGCGCGCTGCGGTCGGACTTTTTCCACACATAGCGTCCGCTCGCCTTGTCGAAAAATTCGCTGGCCGCCACGTCGAGGGCCAGGGCGATGTCGCTGCCCGTTCGGTAGCCGGCCTGCGAGATCGCCTCCAGCAGCAGCTCCACTGCTTCCTGGTTCGAGCGCAGCGAGGGTGCGAAGCCGCCCTCGTCGCCGACCGCGCTCGAAAGCCCGCGCTTTTTGAGCAGCGCCTTGAGCGCATGGAAGGTCTCGGCGCCCGCTCGCAGGGCCTCGGCAAACGAGGGCGCGCCGACCGGCATGATCATGAACTCCTGGAAATCGACGTTGTTGTCGGCGTGGGCGCCGCCGTTCAAGATGTTCATCATCGGAATGGGCAGGGTGCGTGCGTCGGGGCCGCCCAGATAGCGATACAGCGGCTGGCCGGCCTCGGCGGCGGCGGCGCGCGCGCACGCCATCGAGACGCCCAGGATTGCATTGGCGCCCAGCTTGGCCTTGTTGGGCGTGCCGTCCGCCGCGCACAGGGCAGCATCGATGTCCTTCTGGGCCCGCGGATCGCGGCCGCGCACGAGCGGCGCCAGCGTTTCCTGCACGTTGCGGACCGCAGCCAGCACGCCCTTGCCGCCGTAGCGTTTGGGATCGCGGTCGCGCAGCTCGACCGCCTCATGCTCGCCGGTGGATGCGCCCGAAGGGACGGCCGCGCGGCCGCGCACAGCCGCGGCCAGCACGACCTCGACCTCGAGGGTTGGATTGCCGCGCGAATCCAGGATCTCGCGGGCAGATACACTTTGGATCTCACTCATTTTGTTCCTTCGCGGCTCGCTCCGGCGCGGCTCGGCGGCTCGCTCCGCGGCGCTCCGCTCGCAAGCCTCGAAACCCCGCGCCTGCGCTCGCCGCTCATTGTGCAGGTGAAGATATCAATGCTGGAGGCGGACCGAAAGCCCCAGCCCTCCGGGCGCGAGCTGCGGAGCCAGATCAATCGCAACCGCCCCCCGTGCGCGCGTGCGATGCAGCCAGGGCGTAAGCGCTCCGATGGCGCCGCCCAGCGCCGCGCCCACCAGCACATCCGTGAAATAGTGCTTGTCGGCTGCAATGCGCAGGTATGCGGTGAGCGAGGCCAGCGCCAGCCCTGAGCCCCAGATCCAGGGCGCCTCGCGGTAGCCGCGCAGCGAGGCCACGGTGCCAGCCGCGCTGGCGAGCGCGAACGTCAAGCTGGCATGACCCGAGTAGAACGACAGATTGTCGTCGGGATCGAAAAGGCGCGCGCGATCGGCCGCAGTGCGGGCAGCCACGAACGGGCGCTGACGGCCGGCCGCAAACTTGATGGTCTGATCGAGCGCCTGCGCAATTGCTGCCGCCTCGGCGCACAAGCCCAGGTCGACGGCCCGTTTCTGGGTGGCGCCGGCCGCGCCGCGGGTGGCCCAGAGATCCCAGCCCACGACCAGGCCGGGCACGAGCGCGTAGGCTAGAACGTCGCTGGTGACGCGCGCGGCATCGGTGTCGCCCCATTTCAGGGTGTCGCGCACCGAGGTGTCGATGGCCGGGGGGTCGCACCAGCGGCAATCGTGCGCCGCCAGGTCGGCCTTGGCAGCCTCCGAAACCACAACCCCGGTGACGAGAGCGAGCGTCACGGTCAGGTCGAGCCGCAGGTGATACTCGAGCGCGGGCGGCGCTGGCAGAGTCGGCGGCGGGGCGGGCGGGACCTGGGCGGGCAGCAACTCAGTCGGTCTTGAGCAGTTGGCGCAGAACGGCCGGCAGGATGCCGCCGTTTCGGTAGTAGGTCACGTCGACCGGCGTGTCGACGCGGGCCAGGGCCTCGAACTGCGACTCGCCGCCGCCCTCGCGCTCGACGCGCACGCGCACGGTCTTGCGTGGCTCGAGCTCGGTCACGCCGTCGATGGTGAACCGTTCGCGGCCGGTCAGGCCCAGCGCGGCCGCGCCCTCGCCCGGCCGAAACTGCAGCGGCAGCACGCCCATGCCGACCAGGTTCGACCGGTGAATGCGCTCGAAGCTCTCGGCAAACACTGCGCGCACCCCCAGGAGAGCCGGGCCCTTGGCGGCCCAGTCGCGCGACGAGCCGGAGCCGTATTCTTTGCCCGCCAGCACCACCAGCGGCACGCCCTCGCTCTGGTAGCGCATGGCCGCGTCGTAGATGGTCATCCGCTCCTCCGACGGGAAGTGCACGGTCACGCCGCCCTCGACGCCGGGCGACAGGAGGTTCTTGATGCGGATGTTGGCGAAGGTGCCGCGCATCATGACCTCGTGATTGCCGCGCCGCGAGCCGTACGAGTTGAAATCCGGCTTGCGCAGCCCGTGCGCCTCCAGATACTGGGCAGCCGGGCCGCCCTTTGCGATGTCGCCGGCCGGCGAGATGTGGTCGGTCGTGATCGAGTCGCCGAACAGGGCCAGCACACGCGCGTTCTCGATCGGCCGCAGCGGCGCCGGCTGCAAGGAAAAGCCTTCGAAGAAGGGCGGCTCGCGGATGTAGGTCGAGCCCGGATCCCATCCGTAACAGGCGCCCTCGGCGCCCGCCGCGCCCGCGCCCTGCCATTCCTGGTCGCCCTTGAACACCTCGGCGTACACACGCTGGAACATGGCCGGCGACATCGACCGCTGCACGATACGCACGATTTCCTCCGACGACGGCCACAGCTCACGCAGGTACACCGGCTGCCCGTTTGCGCCCACCCCGACCGGCTCCCGGCTGAGATCGCGCTCGACCGTGCCGCAAAGAGCGTACGCGACCACAAGCGGCGGCGAGGCCAGGTAGTTGGCGCGCACCAGCGGATGCACGCGCCCCTCGAAGTTGCGGTTGCCCGACAGAACCGCCGCCGCCACCAGATTGTGACCCGTCACCGCGTCGGCCACCGGCTGTGGGAGCGGGCCCGAGTTGCCGATGCAGGTGGTGCAGCCGTAGCCGACCAGCGCAAACCCGCACTTCTCGAGCGCATCCAGAAGCCCCGACTCGCGCAGATACTCGGTCACTGCTTTCGATCCCGGGGCCAGGCTGGTCTTGACATAGGGCGGCACGCGCAGCCCGTGCGCGAGCGCCTTTTTCGCCAGCAGCCCCGCCGCCACCATCACCGACGGGTTGGAGGTGTTGGTGCAGCTCGTGATGGCGGCGATGACCACGCTGCCGTGGCCGATCTCGCCGCTGGCGCCGCCCACGGTCACGTGCGTGCGCGCGGACAGGCGCGCCTCCTCGACGCCGAAGCCGTCCTGCGCCAGCGGCTTGCGAAGCGCTTCTTGAAACTGGCTCGACACCCGCGCCAGGGCCAGCCGATCATGCGGCCGCTTGGGCCCGGCCAGAGAGGGCTCGATGGCGCCCAGATCCACATCCAGAAGCGCGCTGAACGCCGGCTCCCGGGCGCCCTCGCTTCGAAACAGCCCCTGCTCTTTGCAGTAGCGCTCGACCAGCGCCACCTGGTCGCCCGTGCGCCCGGTGCGCGAAAGGTACGACAGCGTCTCGGCATCGATGGGGAAGAAGCCGCAGGTGGCGCCATACTCGGGCGCCATGTTGGCGATGGTCGCGCGGTCTTCGAGCGTCAGCGCGGCCAGGCCGGGTCCGCAGAACTCGACGAACTTTTCGACCACGCCGTGCTTGCGCAAGAGCTGGGTCAGCGTCAGCGTCAGATCGGTGGCGGTCGCGCCCTCGCTGAGCTGGCCGCGCAGCCGGACGCCGACCACGTCGGGCAGAAGCATGTAATAGGGCTGCCCCAGCATCACCGCTTCGGCCTCGATCCCGCCTACACCCCAGCCCAACACCCCGAGGCCGCCAATCATGGTCGTGTGCGAGTCAGTGCCCACACAGCTATCGGGTGCCAGAACCGGGCCCTGCTCGTCGGTGAGCGAGGCCACGGCCCGGGCCAGGTACTCGAGGTTGACCTGATGCACGATGCCGGTCGACGGCGGCACCACACGAAAGCGCTCGAGCGCGGCCTGGCCCCAGCGCAAGAATTGGTAGCGCTCGCGGTTGCGCTGATACTCGGTGTGGACGTTGCGCACCAGCGCGTCGGCGGTGCCGAAGTAGTCGACCTGGACCGAATGATCGATCACCAGATCGACCGGCACCACCGGATTGATGCGCGCCGGCTCGCGGCCCAGCCGCCGGACCGCCTCGCGCATGGCTGCCAGATCGACTACCACCGGCACGCCGGTGAAGTCTTGCAGAAGCACACGCGCGGGCAAAAAAGGCACCTCCACGCGCGGTCCGGCCGGCTGCCAGCGCGCGATGTTTTCCACGTCCTTATCCGTGATCATGAAGCCGTCGGTACGCCGCAACGCGGATTCGAGCAGCACCTTGATCGAGAAGGGCATCCGATCGAGGCCGGAGGCCACCCCCGCTTTCTCGAGCCGGTCGAGCCGGTACAGGCCGAAGGGGCCACCCGGCCCGGCGAGCGTATCGCGAGCGCCAAAACGTGTGGGAGGCATGCTTGAGGTTTACTTCTTCTTCGGCAGCGGACAAGCGCTCAGCGATGCCGCGGGATCGATGGCCTCGCGACCCTCGACCACCTTGAGCACCTTGCCGTCTTTGCCGATCACGAACGTCACCCGGCTGGCGTAGCCGCCCGACTCCACGCCGTACGCCTTGGCCAGCTTGCCGTCGGCATCCGCGAGCAGCGGGAACGGCAACTTCAAGCTGTCCGCGAACTTTTTCATGGTATCCATCGGATCGATCGAGGCGCCCAGCACCTGGGCGTCAGCGTCGGCGAACCGCGCAGCAATGTCGCGGTAGGCCGACATCTCGGCAGTTCAACCAGGAGTGAACGCTTTGGGGAAGAAGGCCAGCACCACGGTCCGCTTGCCCTTGAAGTCGCCGAGCTTGATGGTCTTGCCGTTGGTGGCGGCGACCGTGAACTCGGGCGCCGCCTGCCCCACTTCGGGCCGCTTGGCTGCGGCCGCGGGCGCGGGCGGGCCGCCACCCGATCCGGCGGCAGCCAGGAAGCACATGGCCCATAGATTCGATTTTCGCATGCCGCGAAGGATACCACAGCGCCACCCGGCCCCTTATAATAAGGATATGTCGAGCTGCGATAATCCCGGAGCACCCGAGAAGCCGCCTGGCAGCCCGCCGCCGCGGCCCGGCCAGCGGATGGTTCATTGCGTCAAATTCGGCAAGGATCTGCCGGCCATGCCCTTCAAGCCGTTCGACGACGAGCTGGGCCAGCGCATCTACGACAGCGTGTCGATGGAGGCCTGGCGGTTGTGGCTCGAGCATTCGAAGATGATCATCAACGAGTACCGGCTCGACCTGGTGTCGCCGCAGGCGCAGGCCATGCTGCGCCAGCAGATGGAGCAGTTCTTCTTCGGCGAAGGCGCGCAGCTCCCGCCCGGGTACGTACCGCCGCAGAAATAGGCGCGCGCGTGCGCGTGCTCCTCGTATCCTGCTACGAGCTCGGCCATCCGCCGCTTGGCGTGGCGGGGCCCATGGGGGCGCTCCGGCGTGCCGGCTTCGACGTGGGGGCCATCGATCTGGCGGTCGACGCGCTGGACGCCCATTCGGTGCGGGCGGCGCGGCTGATCGCGATCTCGGTGCCCATGCACACGGCGCTCCGGCGGGGCGTGCTCGCGGCAACGCAGGTGCGCGCGCTGGCGCCGGGCGCGCACGTGTGCTTCTACGGGCTGTACGCGGGGCTCAACGCGGCCGCGCTGGCGGCCCTGGGCGCCCATACGGTGCTGGGCAGCGAGTCGGAGACGGCGCTGGTCGAGCTTGCGCGCGCGCTTGCCGAGGGGCGCGAGCCCGTGCGCACGAGCATCTGGGCACCGCAGCCAGGCCAGCGGCCGCCTGCGCCGGGAGCGCCCGACCGGGCCGGCCTGCCCACTCTCGATCGCTACGCTCGGGCGGTGGTGGAGGGTGCGGAGCGACTGGCCGGCTATGTCGAGGCCAGCCGGGGCTGTCTGCACCATTGCCGCCACTGCCCGATCCCGCCCGTGTACAAGGGACGTTTCTTCGTGACCCCGGTCGAGGCGGTGATGGACGACGTGG
>DATFWX010000302.1:0-9409 GCA_035258845.1 Polyangia bacterium
CTGTTCCAGGCGTCCAGGCCCGCCTGATTCGCAGCACTCCCCACATCGCCCCCGTTTTGGAAGGCCGCCCACCCCGCCCCATACATCGCGTCATTGACCGCGTACCGACAGGATGGGTCCGCGAACGCCCACGACCAGGAATCGAAGACGTCGTTCATCGATCCGCCACCCGCCACGCGCGAGAGAACCGAATTGTCAATCGACGCCAACTGCGACTGCTTCCCGTGCTTGTCCATAAGATTTCCTCCAGGCTCTGTACGAGCGCTGGGTGCTTCTGCAGCTCGTGTGCCGAGCGAGTTGTCCTCGCCCGTCGACGCGGAGGTGTCGCTGCAGATTGAGAGCGCGCGATTGCGCAGCCTCTGGCTGGTCAGGCCGCGCAAGGTGGAGGGTCGGCATCCGGTGTCGAAGCGCCCCCTCGAGACCGGGTTACGCCGGGTAGACAAGGGCGTGTCGCCGGGCGTGAGTGGTCGCGTGTCCCCAGCCTCTGGCTAGTCTAGCCACCTGCTCCTATCCTTCGGAACTGCCCGCGTCACCGACGGGAAACGGCGCGCCCGGTTGGGCTGTCTCCTGTGCTTGGCTTGAGCAAGCGAGGGCAGGCGCTGCGGGCGGCGCGCCGGCTTGGGCTACGGCTTGTCGCCGAATGGATCGCGCAGCTCGATCGCGCCCAGCTTGAGCTCCTTGAGCCCGCTTTCGACGGACTTCCAATCGCCGACCACGACGATCTGCGCGCGCTCCGGGTGCAGGTATTTGCGCGCGACCCGCTGCACGTCGGCGGCGGTGACTGCGCCCACCTTCTTCGCGTAGCTGGCGTACCAGTCGAGGGGAAGGTTGTTCTCGATCAGCTCGGCCAGCTGGCTGGCCACCTGCGCATTGGTCTCGAATCGGCCCGCCATCTTGCCGATCAAGCTCGATTTGGCCTCCGCCAGCTCGTCGGCTTCGACCTTGGCGTCGCGGAAACTGCCCAGCTCCTTGAGCAGCTCGGACAGCGAATCCTTGGTCGCATCGCCGCGCATGTTGCCGCCGGCCGAGAACGGCCCGGGCCCGCGCAGAAATGAGAAGGTCGAGCGCGCGCCGTAGCTGTAGCCCTTCTTCTCGCGCAGGTTCATGTTGATGCGGCTCGAGAACGCGCCGCCCAGGATGTAGTTCGCCACCACCAGCGGGATGTAGTCGGGGCTCGAGCGCGCCACCCCCACGTGGGCCAGCATCACGATCGACTGGCTCGCCTTCGGTTTGTCGACCACGAACACGCGCCGCCCGCCGGCGGGCTTGGGCGCTCCCGGCGGCCGGGCCCGCCCAACCGGGCCCGGCTTCCAGTCGCCCAGGCGGGCATCGAGCTTTTGCTTGATGTCGGCGAGCGTCGTGTCTCCGACCACGATCAGCTTGGCGTTGCCGGGCCGGAAGTAGGTCTGCCAGTACTTCTCCACGTCCGCGCGCGCATAGGATTTGAGCGCCTTCTCGGTGCCGAGCAGGGGAAACCCGTACGGATGATCGTCGCCGTAGACCACGCGCGCGCCCACGTTCTGGGCCACTGCGTTTGGGTTGTCCTTCTGCTGCAGGAGCGCGGTCAGGCGCCGGTCGCGCACCCGGTCCAGCTCCTCGGCCGGGAACGTGGGCTCGAGCACGACCTCCGCGTACAGGTCGAGCGCGGCGTCCAGGTGCTTGCTGAGCGTGGTCAGCGAGATGCCGACCGCATCGTGGCTCGCGCCCGCACCCAGCTCGGCGCCGATCTGATCGATGGCATCGGCGAGCGCGAGCGCGTCGTGCTTCTTGGTGCCTTCGGTGAGCAGGGCCGCGACCAGGCCGGCCAGGCCGGGCTCTCGGGCGCCCGAGCGCTCGGCGCCCGCGAACACGACCAGCTCGGCCGAGACGACTGGCAAGTGGTGGGTCTCGACCAGGATCACCTCGAGGCCGTTTTTGAGCCGCGCCACCTGCGCCTTGGGCAGCTTGACCTCGGGCGCTGGTCCGCCCGCGGGCTGCTCTTTGCGCCAGGGCTCGTTCGGCGGCTCGGCAGCGGGCGGGGCGGGCGCCTTGGGTGCCTCGGCGCTGGGCGGAGGCTGCCCAGCCGGCGCGGCCGCAGAGGGAGCGGACGCGGGCGGAGCTTGCACGGGCGGCGCCGGCTCCTCGGCGCACCCCAGCAGGACCAGAATCGACATCAGCGAGCGGCGCATCAGTTCTTCTCCGTGAGCTTTTCGATGAGCTGGCCCGAGATCGGGGCTTCCTTGTTGGGCACGACCGTCAGCACGAGCTTCTTGTCGGGCTGGAGCCACTTTCGGGCCGCCGCCTGGATGGCCTGGGGCGTGACTTGAAGGTGGCGCGGCAGGTCCTGGTTGGCCTTGTCAGGATCCCGGGTGAAGTGATTGGCCACCTGGAGCTGGCTGGCCCGGCCCTGATTGGTTTCCAGGCTCCGGATGAAACGGGCCTCCCACTTGGTCTTGACGCGCGCCAGCTCCTCGGCGCCCACGGGTTTTTCGAGGATCCTCGCCAGCTCCTCGTCCACCACCTTGCGCACCTCGGCCAGCGTGTGGCCGGGCTTGACCATGACCGTGATGTCGAACTGACCCCCATACTCGTTGTTGGCCGAGGACGCCGACACGCTCTGCGCGATCCGCAGCTCGTACACCAGCCGCTTGTGCAGGCGGCTGGTCTTGCCGTCGGTCAGCACCTCGGCCAGAAGGTCGATCGGGGGCTCGTCGGCGGCCCAGGCCACCGGCCCATGCCAGACATACTCGAGACGCGCCAGCTGCACGTTGGCTTCCATGGCCACGAGGCGCTGGACCGGCGCGGCCGGTGGACCGGCCGGCTTGCGCGGGGGCGCGGGTGCGGCCGGCAGCGAGCCAAAGTACTTCTGCACCAGCTCCCGGGTTTTGGCGGGGTCGAAGTCGCCCGCGATGCAAAGGGTGGCGTCGCGCGGCACATAGTAGCGCCGGAAAAACGCCTTCACGTCTTCCACCGAGGCCCGAGCCAGGTCCTCGTGCTCGCCAATCACGGTGTGATGGTACGGATGCGCGGGCGGATACAGCGCCTCCAGCCGGAACTTGTGGGCCATGCCGTAGGGCGCCATCTCCATGCGCTGGCGGCGCTCGTTACGCACCACCTCCTGTTGATTCTTGAATGAGTCCTCGTTGACATGGTCGAGCAGAAAACCCATGCGATCGGACTCCATCCACAGGACCAGCTCGAGCTGATTCGAGGGCACGCTCTCGAAGTAGTTGGTGCGCTCGGTGTTGGTGGTTCCGTTGATGCCATAGCCGCCCACCGCGTCCAGCTTCTTGAACCAGGTGTCCTCGGCAAGGTCACGCGAGCCTTGGAACATCATGTGCTCGAACAAGTGCGCGAACCCGGTCTTGCCGGCTTCCTCGTCCTTGGAGCCGACGTGGTAGAAGACCTGCACGTGCACGACCGGCACCCGGTGGTCGGCCGACAGGATCACCTCGAGGCCGTTCGGGAGCGTGTATTTTTCAAAATTGATGCGGGGCGCGTCGGCGCGGGCAGAGAGGCCGAGCGCGCCCAGAGCGAGAGCGGCGGGGAGGATCGAGGACCGCATGCCGCGCACCCTAACAAAAACCCGAGGCAGCGACAATCAGCGCGTGGCCTTTTCGCGCAGGGCCAAAAGCTCGAGCTTGAGCTCGCCCCGCAGCTGGTCCAGCTTCTCGTGCAGCTCCGCGATCTCGACCTCGGCCTTGACGTTGACCCGATAGTCGGCCTCGCTGCGGATGCGGTCCTTCGCGTCCTGCCGATTCTGGCTCATCATGATGACCGGCGCCTGCAACGCCGCCAGCATCGACAGCATCAAATTGAGCAGGATGAAGGGGTAGGGATCGAAGTGCAACCCGAGCGCGCTGCTGGCGAGGATCCAGACCAACATGCCGCCCAGAAACAGGAAAATGAAGCGCCAGCTGCCGCCGAAGCTGGCCACCGCATCGGCCACCCGCTCGCCCACGGTGACCTGCTCTTCGATGATCTTGTTGGGATCCTGAACTCTTTGCTTGAGCAGATAGTCGGCGCGTCGGATGCGCTTAGCGAGCGCGCCCAGAAGGTCGAGCGCGGCGTGCGGCTGCTTGAGCAGGAAGCCCAGGAAATCGTCGCGCTCGAGCAGCAGGGTCTCGACGTCGGTCAGCGCAACCGCCGAGGTCGACCGGTTGCCCCCGTCGAGCAGCGAGAGCTCGCCGAACATCTCGCCCGGCTCCAGGACGTCGACCACGACCTTGGCCCCACCTTCGTCCGTGATGGAAAGCTCGATCCGGCCCGAGCGGACCAGGTAGCAGATGCCGCCCGGATCGCGCTCGTGAAACACCTGCTGTCCGGCGCCGAAGCGGGCTTCGTCCATGAGGCCGGCCAGCGCCGACCGCTCAGACTCGTCCATGGTCTGGAACAGAGGGATCTCCTTGAGGAATGCCGCGTTGGCCGCCATGGCCAGCATGCTACATTAGATTGGGAGGCGATGCTGCGCGCGACCCTCATCGATTTGGACGGAACGCTGGTCGACACCGAGCGTGAGAATGCGGAGTCGGTGGCGCGGGCGCTTTCACGTCACGGCCGGCCCATGTCGGAGCGCGAGCGCGCGTTCGTGGTCGGCCACGGCTGGCGCGAGATTTACTCGCTGATCGAGCACAACCAGCCCTCGGGCTTTTCGTTCGCCGAGCTCCTGAGCGCGGCCGCGGCCGAGAAGGCCGACCTTCTGCGCGCGCAGGGTTTGCGGGTTCTTCCAGGCGCACGTGAAGCGACCTTGCGCCTGGCCGCGCGCGGGCCGGTCGGTTGCGTCACCGGCTCCTCGCGCGAGGAGGCCGAGCTGGTGCTCGAGCTGGCCGGGCTGCGCGCGCTTCTCGACTGCCTCATCACGACCGAGGACGTGGCCTGCGGCAAGCCCCAGCCCGACGGGTTCTTAAAGGGTGCCGAGCGGCTGGGCGTCGAGCCGGCACGCTGCCTGGCGGTCGAGGACTCGCAGGCCGGCATCGCCGCCGCGCGTGCGGCCGGCATGCGGTGCGTGGCGGTTCAGGCCGGCAACTTCCTGGGGCAGGACCAGACCGCGGCCGACCTCATCGTGCCGACGCTTCACGATCTCGACGAGGCGCTTTTGGATCGCCTGGCCCTGGCGCCCGCGCGGCGTGGTATGGAGTAGCCTGATGTTCGATCGCCTGCCCGAGCGCGTTCGCATCTACGAGGTGGGCCCGCGCGATGGGCTGCAGAACGAGTCGCGCATGGTGCCGACCTCGGGCAAGATCGCGCTCATCGATGGGCTCAGCGAAACCGGCGTGGCGGCCATCGAGATCTCGAGCTTCGTCTCGCCCAAGTGGATCCCCCAGCTCGCCGACGGTGCCGAGGTGGCGCGCGGCATTCGGCGCGTGGACGGCGTGACCTACAGCGCGCTGGTGCCCAACCGCAAGGGGCTGGACAGCGCGCTTGCGGTCGGCATGCCCGAGATCGGCATCTTCCTGTCGGCCAGCGAGACCCACAACAAGAAAAACGTGAACAAGAGCATCGCCGACACGCTCAAGGCGTTCGAGGAGGTGGTCCCGGTGGCGCTGGCCGCCGGCGTGAAGGTGCGCGCCTACGTGTCGACCGTGTACGGCTGTCCCTACGAGGGGGAGGTGGCGCCCGAGGCGGCGGTCGAGCTGTGCCGCACGCTGCGCGCGATGGGCGTGTATCAGGTGAGCCTGGGTGACACCATCGGCGTGGGCACGCCCAGGCAGGTGCAGGCAGTGCTGGAGAAGGTGCTGGCCGTGGTGCCGCCGGAGGCGGTGGGCGTGCACTTTCACGATACCCGCGGCACCGCGCTCGCCAACATCCTGGTCTCGGTGTCGATGGGCATCACGACCGTCGACAGCGCGATCGGAGGCCTGGGCGGCTGCCCCTACGCGCCTGGCGCCTCGGGCAACGTGGCCACCGAGGATGTCGTGTACATGCTAAAGGGGATGGGCGTCGAGACCGGCGTCGACCTCGAAAAGCTGGTCGACGTATCGCGCAGCGTGAGCGCGATCGTGGGCCACGAGCTGCCCTCCAAGTATTTGAAAGCGCACCTGGGCGAGCGCGCGCGCGCGGCCGGCAAGAAAAGCGCGTAACCGCGAGCGCTCAGGGCACGACCTGAACCACCCCGTACATGTTCGAGAAGCTGTAGTGGACCGCGCAATAGAAGGGATAGAAGCCAGGGCTCGTGAAGGCGACCGTGTAGCTTGAGCCCGCCGACTGGTCGACGATCGGGCTGTTCGCGGAGCCCGGGTCGCCGCCCACGACGTTCGGGGCCACGCCCTGTCGGAGCGGGTGGTTCACGAACGGCATGCTCCAGGTCACCGACTGGCTGGCTGTAATCTTGATGCAGTGGGGCGAGTATGTGGGCCCGGTGCCGACGCCAATGGTGCGACTGGCCCCGGCCCCCGTGCGGTCGGCGTAATCGGTCTGCTGGCAGTTGTTGACCACCGGGAACGGGGCGGCATCGGGCACGCGCGCGTCGACTGGGGGCGCGCTGTCGACCGGGGGCGCGCTGTCGACCGGGGGCGCGCTGTCGACTCGGGGCGCGCCGTCGGCCGGGGGCGCGCTGTCGACCGGGAGGGTCGCGTCGACTCCGGGCGCTCCGTCGGCGGGACCCGCATCGGCGCTCGCGTCGGTGGTCCCGCTCGCATCGACGGCCGCAGCCGAGTCGGGCGCGCCATCGGCACGCGCATCGGCCGGGCGCGGCGAGTCGGCCGGGCCATCGGCCGGCATGCCGGAGTCGTCACCGCAGGCGCTGGCAGCAAGCACGATTGTAAGCAGCAAAGTAAGTTTCATAGGCCATGACATCGGCCACGACATAGGGCACGACTTTCTCGTGTGAGTCGGCAGGCGTCAAGGCTACAATTCGGCTCCAATGAAACAGCACACTTCCGACGAGCTGCGCGCCCTGCGCGAGCGCATCCTGAAGGGCGGCGCCGAAAAGTATCACCAGAAGAACGCTGCCCAGGGCAAGCTTTACTGCCGCGACCGGCTGCGCCTCCTGTTCGACAACGGTGGCGCTGACTTCGTGGAGGACGGCCTCCTGGCCAATAGTCAGGCCGAGGATCTGCCGGCCGATGGCGTGGTGACCGGCATCGGGCGCGTGCACGGACGGCCGGTCGCGGTCATGGCCAACGACTCCACGGTCAAGGCCGGGTCCTGGGGCGCGCGCACGGTCGAGAAGATCATCCGCATCCAGGAGACCGCGGGCCGGCTGCGCATCCCTCTGGTCTACCTGGTCGACTCGGCGGGCGCGCGCATCACCGATCAGATCGATATGTTCCCGGGTCGGCGCCACGCCGGTCGCATTTTTCACAACCAGGTCCGACTGTCGGGCTGGGTGCCCCAGCTCTGCCTCCTGTTCGGGCCCTCGGCCGCCGGCGGCGCCTACATCCCGGCCTTCTGCGACGTCGTGTTCATGGTCGACCAGAATGCGTCGATGTATCTGGGCTCGCCACGCATGGCCGAGATGGTGATTGGCGAGAAGGTGACGCTCGAGGAGATGGGCGGCGCCCGCATGCACTGCGAGGTGTCGGGCTGCGGCGACCTTCTGGCCGCCGACGAGAAAGAGTGTCTGACCCGTGCGCGCGAGTACCTGGCCTACTTTCCGCAACATGCCGGCGCGGTCCCGGCTTCGGCGCCGCCGCGCCCGCCCCCGGCCAGCGCGCGCCCGATCGACCAGCTGCTTCCAAAAAACCAGAACCAGGCCTTCGACATGTACGAGCTTTTGGCCGGCCTCCTCGATGAGGGCAGCTTTTTCGAGATCAAGCGGCTGTTTGCGCGCGAGATCATCACGGGCCTGGCGCGGCTCGATGGGATGCCGGTCGGCGTGCTGGCCTCGCAGCCCAAGCACAAGGGCGGGGTGCTGTTCGTGGATTCGGCCGACAAGGCCGCGCGCTTCATCTGGCTGTGCGATGCGTTCTCGATTCCGCTGCTCTTTCTGGCCGATGTGCCGGGCTTCATGATCGGAAAAAAGGTCGAGCGCGAGGGCATCATTCGCCACGGCGCCAAGATGATCGCGGCGGTTTCCGATGCGACCGTGCCCAAGATTTCGGTCATCGTGCGCAAGGCCTACGGGGCCGGGCTGTACGCGATGTGCGGGCCCGGCTACGAGCCCGACGCCGCCCTCGCCTTGCCACAGGCCATGATTGCAGTGATGGGGCCGGAGGCGGCGGTCAACGCGGTTTTTTACAACAAGATCCAGGAAAAGCCCGAGGCCGAGCGCGCGGCCTACGTCGAGCAGCTCCGCGAGGAGTTCCGGCAGGACGTCGACATCTACAAGCTGGCTTCCGAGAACCACGTCGACGCGGTGGTGCCGGCGGGCGAGCTGCGCGACCAGCTGGTCAGCCGCTTCCGCATGGTCGCGTCCAAGGAAATCCACCTGTATCCGAAGCGGCGCTCCGTGTGGCCGGTCTGAGCTAAGCTTTCAGGCGTGAGCGAGTTCCTCATCCTCAAGTCGGCCGAGGAGGCGCGCGCCATTCTGGCCGACTTTTTGCCGGTCGGCAAAGAGGTGGTGGGGCTGGCCGAGGCGGGCGGCCGGGTGCTGGCGGCCGATGTGACCGCGCCCGAGGACGTGCCGGCCTTCCCGCGCGCAACCATGGACGGCTATGCGGTGCGCGCGCGCGACCTCTATGGCGCCTCCGAGGGCGCGCCCGCGTATCTCAAGGTGGCCTATCAGGTGGCCATGGGCGCGCGGCCCGAGCGGCCGCTGGCTCCGGGCGAGGCGGCCGCCATCTCGACCGGCGGCATGCTGCCCGACGGCGCCGACGCGGTCGTGATGGTGGAGTGGACGCAGCCGGTCCGGCCCGGCGAGATCGAAGCCTTGCGACCGGTGGCGCCCGGCGAAAACGTGATCCGCCCGGGCGAGGACGTGCCGCGCGGCCGCCACGTGCTGCGCGAGGGCCAGCGGCTGCGGCCGCAGGACGTGGGCCTGTGTGCCGCCCTGGGCCTGCCGCGCGTGCCCGTGTTCGCGCGGCCGCGCGTTCACATCCTGTCGACCGGCAACGAGCTGGTCGCACCCGCCGACGTGCCCGCACCCGGCCAGGTGCGCGACGTCAACCAGTACGCGCTTGCAGCCGCGGCCGGTCGCGCGGGGGCGGTGGCGACCCTGAGCGGCGTGATCGCCGACGAGCCGGGCCAGCTGCGGGCAGCGGTGGGCGCGGCCGCACAGCGCGCCGACCTTACCCTGCTCTCGGGCGGCTCGTCGCTGGGGGTGCGCGACCTGACCGCCGAGGTGCTGGGCGCGTTCGGCGATATCTTGTTTCACGGCATCTCGGTGCGGCCCGGCAAGCCCACCATCCTGGCCCGCTCCCGGCGGGGAGCCCCGCTTGTCGGCATGCCCGGTCCGCCCTTAAGCGCGCTCGTCATCTTCGACGTGTTCATCCGGCCGCTCCTGGCCCGGCTGGGCGGCGAGACCGCCTACCAGAGCTTCCCAGCCCGCGTG
>DATFWX010000303.1:0-21694 GCA_035258845.1 Polyangia bacterium
ATGCGGATCCCGATCTCCTGCGTGCGCTGCCCAACCGCGTAAGCCATCACTCCGTACACGCCCAGCGCCGACAGCGCGAGCGCCAGCACCGCAAAAACAGCCAGCAGCAGCATGCTCACCCGCTGCGGGGCCAGCGAGTCGGAAAAAAGCTCGTCCATGGTCATGACGTACGAAAGCGGCTGATCGGGATCCAGGGACCACACGGCGGAGCGGACCGCGCCCGCCAGGCGGGCGGGCGGCCCCGCGGTGCGCACGGCAAAGCCGACCAGCGGCCAGGCTTTCTGCGCGAACGAGATGTAGACCGTGGGCATAAGCTCCTCGGTCGGCCCGAACTGCTGGAGCGCCCCCACCACCCCCACGATCTGGCGCCACTCGGGCGCCTTGGCGGTGCCGAAATTGAGCCGCCGGCCGATCGGGTCCTGGCCCGGGAAATACCGCCTCGCCAGCGTCTCGTCGACCAGGATGGCGACCGGCGCGTCGGCGTGATCGCCTGCTCCGTACAGGCGCCCCGCGCGCAGCGGAATGCGCAGGGCGGCGAAGTAACCCGGTTCGGCCACGTTGAAGGCGGCCTTGAGCTCGTCGTTGGGCCGGCCCTCGATCGTGAAGCTGGTATCCGACCACCAGCGACTGAGAGGCAACGTGCTGACCGCGCCCGCCGCCTCGACGCCCGGGAGGGCGCGAATGCGCGCCAGCACGGTCTCGACGAAGTGCCGCTGCTGGGCGGGCTTTGGGTAGCGCGACTCGGGCAGGATGGCGCGCGCCGTGAGCAGCCCCTCGGCATCGAAGCCGAGATCCCGCCGCACAAGGTGCGCGAAGCTGCGCGCCAACAGGCCGGCTCCGACCGCGAGCACGAGCGCGATTGCGATCTCCGCGCCCACCAGCACCCTGCGCAGCCGCGCCCCGCCCGCCGGGGCAGCGCTGCGGCCGCTCTCGCGCAGCGCGCGCTCGAGGTCGGTCCGCGACGCCGTCAGCGCCGGCACCAGCCCGAACAGGACGCCGGTCGCAAGGGACACCACAACCGTGAACGCCAGGACGGGCGCGTCGATCGGGATGTGCTCGATGCGCGGGATCTGCAGATTGCCGATGGCTTTGGGGAAGAGCGCGACCAGGAGCCCGGCGCCCCAGAGCGCGAGCAGGATGCCACCAACGCAAGCGAAGGCGGCCAAAAGCAGGCTCTCGGTCAGGAGCTGGCGCACGATGCGACCGCGGCCGGCCCCAAGCGCGCTTCGGATGGCGATCTCGCGCTGGCGGGCAGTCGCGCGCGCGAGCAGCAGGCTGGCCACGTTGCTGCACGCCAAGAGCAGCAGGAAGCCGACTGCGCCCGAGAGGATCAAGAGCGCCGGACGGATGCCCCCGCTCTGCAGGTGGCGCAGCGTTTCGATCTCGGCGCCGCGATAGCGGTTGCTGTCCGGATAGGCCTGCGCCAGGCGCGCCGCAATGCCGGCCATCTCGGCACGCGCCTGCTCGATCGAGACGCCGGGCGCGAGCCGGGCCAGAAGACGCAGCATCGTCGCCTCCCGGCTGTGCGCGATCTTGGGTGGAATCACGAGCGGCACCCAGAGCTCGACTTTGCCAGGATGGTGGAACGCCGGCGGCATCACACCGATCACGGTGTAGCTTTCCTGATCGAGCGTGATGGTGCGGCCGAGCAGGCCCGGATCGCTGCCGAACCGGCGCTGCCAGAAGTCGTGGCTGAGCACGACCACGTGATCGCCGTCGGCGGCCTCGAACACCCGACCCAGCGCGGGCCGCACACCCAGCAGCCGGAAGGTCTCGGGAGCAAACGCGTAGGCGATGATCATCTCGGGCTCGCCGACTCCGGTCAGGTTGAAGACGGCATCGCTCGAGGCCGCGATGTCGGTGAAGCTGCGGCTCTGCGCGCGCCAGTCGGCATAATCGGCCGGTGCGACCGGCATTTTTCCCTCGACCGTGCGGAAATCGTGCGCCCACACCATGACCAGCCGGTCGGCGTCTGCATACGGCAGCGGGCGCAATAGCACCAGGTTGACCACGCTGAACAGCGCGCTGTTGGCACCGATGCCAAGCACGAGCGCAACCAGCGCAACCGCGGTGAAGCGCTTGCTCCGCCACAGCATGCGCGCCCCAAACCGAATGTCCTGCAAGAGGTCGTGCATCATCGGTGAAAGGAGTGAGCAATCGGCGTGCCACTCGCCCATCCGGGCCTAACGTGTGTTGCGAGCGCGATGTGACCAGATCTGGGACGCCCGATCCCAGGGCCGAACACGAGCCGGTGCGGCTGCGCTATTCCACGACGCCAGGGCCCATTGGAAAATAGAATTGCGTCACCACGAGCGTTGGCATGTCGCTGCCCCCGGGCGCAGGATAGCCGGTCAGCATCAGACCTCCATCCAAGAGCGCCTCGCGCGCGCGCCCAAGCTGGTCTTGCTGGGCGACCACGCCCGCGAAGTCGACCTGGCCGAACAAGACCGGGGCGGTCTGGTTGAGCGGCTGCGCGATGATCTGCCCGTCATGCTGGCGGGCGACGTAGGTCTCGCCGGTGGGCGCTTGCGCGCCGACTCCAAGCCAGGCGGCGCTGGCCCGCAGCGCGTCGTATTGGAAGCCGGTCGCGCTTACGCGCGGCTCGATCGAGCCCCGGATGACCACACGCGCAAGCCCGTCGTAGAGCTGGCTCGTCTCGGCCACGGTGAGGACCAGTCGGTCGAGCTCCAGGGTGGCCACGTAACACTCGGGGGCCAAGCTGCTGTCCCCGCACGCGGTTTCGGGCTGGTTGACCCGCTGGATGTAAAAGCCGCCGCAAAACGGAAAGAGACAGAGGCGGTAGTCGGGGCGCAGCGAGACATAGCCGCCCGGGTGGACCAGCGAGACGGGGGCAGGCGAGATCGGGATCGCTGTCTGCGCTTCGGACTGCGGCCGCGGGCTCTGCTCGTTGCCGCAACCACACACGATGAGCGCGACGACGAAAAGCTGTTTCGTCGACATGCGCACCTCCCGGCAGCGGTTGTAAGCCCAGCTCCGCGGTCTTCAACCCGGCGGCGAAACAGGTCAGTTCACGCGCAGATCGGCCTCGGTGTCGACGGGCGTGGTGGTGGTCATGCGCTTGACCATGTCGAGGCAGGTTTTCTCGGGCATGGCTTCCTTGCGATCGAACTGGAGCGGATGCGAGGTCGCCTCGGCGAACTGGGCCTCGGTCAGCCGGTCGCGCTCGAACATGCGGCGCAAGATCCGGTTGAGGTACTGCTCCCATTTGTCGGTCAGCGCGCCCCGGCAGTAATGCGCGTAGCGGCGTTTGGGATTGGGCAGAATCGACGAGAAGAAGGCGGCCTCGCGCGGCGATGCCTGCGCGGGCGGCTTGCCGAAGTAATGCCGCATGGCGCGCCCGATACCATAGATGCCGGGCCCGAACTCGATCACGTTCAGATAGATCTCGAAAATCCGCTCCTTGGGCAGGTTCTGCTCCAGATACCAGGTCAGGAACATCTCCTGCAGCTTGCGCGACAGCGTTTTCTCGCGGGTCAGGAGCACGTTCTTGATCATCTGCATCGTGATCGACGAGGCACCGAGGCGGAAGTAGCCCCGCTCCAGGTTCTGGATGAGCGCGCTCCGGAACTCGCGCGTGATGAAGCCGCGGTGCTTGAAGAAGCCGTTGTCCTCGGTCGTCATGAGCGAGTTCGTGATGTTGGGCGAGATCTGCCCGAACGGCGTCCAGTCCGGATTGGCGGGCCCGACCTCAAAGTCGAGGTCGTGGCCCGGCTCGACCTCGACCCGATGATCGAACGGGGCCTGCAGCCTCACCGCCGCCACCTCCTTGGGCGCCTCGAGCACCTTGCAGCCATTGATGCCGACGTTGCCGCCCAGCTCCAGCGACTCCAGGTCGTTCCAGTCGATCTTCGTGTACACGTCGAGATCGAAGGTGCCCTTGAGCTTGAAATCGGCGATCGCGGGCACCAGCGGCCGCGGCAGCGCGGCCAGCAGGGTCGGACACGACACCGCCGGCACTCGCAGCCGAGCGGCGAGCTTGGGCCGGGGCCCGCTCCAGTCGTAGCTCCCGGACAGGGTTGCCCGCACGCCTCGGTGCTCCAGCGTCGCCTCCTGCAGCTCCAGGCGCCGTTCGCGGGTCGACGCGCTGCCGGCCAGCCGCGCGGTCACCTCCAGATCACGCACCGCCTTCTGCCCGAGCGAGCGGTATCCGATGTCGAGCCCCTGCGCCAGAAGCTGCCCGGTAAAGCCGATGCGGCCCGCGCGCGCGCTCACGTCGAGCCGGCCCGAGACGGTGGCCTTCTCCGGATCCAGGATCACCGATTCCTGGCCCAGGATGGGCCGCACCTTGTCGAGCGTGAACTTCTTGGCCTCCACGGTCACGTCGGCGCGCCGCTCGGCCACATCGATGTTGCCGACCGCGCGCCAGAGCGTCTCGTGCACACCGCCGTAACCACCGGTGAGCGCGACCTGCGGCAGCGCAGTGCCTTCGATCCCGGTGAGCGCGAATCCCTTCCAGACCGTGACCTCGCCGCCCGCGACCGCGATCGCACGCGGCCGGCCGCCCGCGAGCTGCAGCTCCAGCCGTTGCGCGCGCACGCTCGCGCCCAGCTTGTGCTCGGCTTCCAGGTCCTCGAGCACCACGGTGCCGGTGCGGCCAGTCAGGTCACAGCCCAGCTTGCCGATGCGCACGCGCAGGCCGAGCGCTTCATCCTGCATCGCGACCGCGCCCTCGTGCACCACGATGCGCCGGCCGGCGCCTCCGCTGGCGCTGCCGCTGGAAGCCTCGCCGTCCTTTCTGTGCCGTCCCATCACCCGCTCGACGTCCTCGCGCGTGAGCAGGAGCGCGGGCCGCTCGACCTCGATCGTGCTGGCGCTGGCGGCCACGCGCTCGATCGATCCCACGTCGTCGATTTCGACGTCGCGCAGAACCACCCCCATCCAGCCCAGGCGACACGCGCGCGCGTGCGCGGGGTGCCCGAACCGTTCGGTCAGCTTCATCAGCGCCAGCGGCTTCAGCACAAGGCCGCCCCACCACGGCGATGCCAGCACCGCGGCCCCGCTCAGGCCCAGAACGATCGCGCGTCGCCTCGTCAAGTCGACTTACAGTGTATCAGCTGAACCCAGAGCCGGTCGCCACGTTGCTCTACGCGCGGGAAGGGAGCGCCGTTCTCATCGACCACGACGATGACGCTCACCTCGGGCTTTCCGTCCGGGGTTCGGACCTCGAGCTTCAGGCGCAACCGCGCCTTGCCGTCGCGCTCGGCCAGCCGGTCGAGAAAGGTCACTTCGAAATGATGCTTGTTGGTGAGGACGCCTTTTTCGGCCACGCCCCGTTTGAGCGTGAGCGGATGGGTCTCCATCAGCTTGAAGCTGGGATACTGCGAAAAGGGCGGCCCGAGAAGGAGCGCGCGCACGTCGGCGAGCCGCGGATCGATGCCACCCGGCGTCTTCTGCCCCTCGACCTCGCGCAACACGCAGCTCGCCTGCGCGCCGGCAGCGCGCGGGATCGAAAGCGCAGAGCCAGCCAGGGCAGCCAGAACCAGGAGCCTCATTCTTGCTCCTCCTCGTTAGTAGTCTGCCAGAGGACGGTGGTCTTGGTGTCGTGAATCTGGAACAGCATGCCCGCCGACTCGCCAAAATCCACACTCTCGATGGTGACGCCGTCGAGCGGTCGGTGCGGCCCCACCATGAGGGCCATCGCGGTCGCAGCCGCAGCCAGCACGGCTACTCCGGAGGCGATCCAGATGCTCCGGCGACGGCGCAGCGGCACCACGGCCGCCGGCTCAGCATCCAGCCGGTCGGAGATGCCGGCCCACACGTCGAGCTTGCTGGCGCCGGCGCGTGCCTCCAGCTGCTCACGCACCGCGTCGCCGATCTCGCGCAGTGCCTCCAGGCGCAACCGGTCCTCGGCGCTCAGCGACGCTCGCACACGCTGCGCTTCCGCTTCCGACAGCTCGCCGTCGTGCAGCTTCATGATCTCTTCACGCGTCGCCATGACTCAGGTCCCCTTCTTCATCTGCTCGACTTTGACGTGCTCGGCCAGCGCAGCTTGCATTTTTTTTCTGGCATGAAAAAGCCGCGACATGATGGTGCCTTCCGAGCAACCCATCGCGCGCGCCATATCACGGTACGACATCCCCTCCACCTCGCGCATGACCAGCACGGCGCGATGGTTGTCCGACAGCGTGTCGAGCGCGCGCTGGATGGCGAGCCCGGTTTCTTTGCTCTCGAGGGCCCGCCCCGGATGGAGCCCGGCCGTCTGCGGCACGATGTGGTCGCCCTCCGCGATATCGTGCTCGTCGTGGACGCGGCTGTCGTCGTACTCGACCTTGGCGCGCACTTTGCGCAGGTGGTCGATGCCGAGGTTGGTCACGATCCGATACAGCCAGGTGTAGAACGCCGACTGGCCCTGGAAGCTGCCCAGCGACTTCCACACCTTCAGAAACGCCTCCTGCACGAGGTCACGCGCATCGTCGGGATTCTTGACGATGCCCAGCGCAACCGCGTACACCTTGTGCTGGTGCCGCTCGACCAGGCTTCGAAAGGCGTTCTTGTCGCCCTTGCGGGCTTGAGCCACCAGCTCCGCATCAACGTCCTCCGCCCTTGGGTGGGACGTAGATTCCCCCTGCCTATTCAGCGGCTTCGTGGGCACGGCGCGCGCCCTCTTGTAACACGAACTCGCTCGACAAAAAAATGGGCCGATGCCGCTGGGGGGGTCAGCATCGGCCCTGGTCGGACGGCCTCAGTGCGCCGCTGGGGGGTTGCAGCGCAAGGAGTTAGTTATCCCGCCCTACTGAGCACCAGTATAACGCTGCCAGGTTTTGACGCAATATAAAAATCGCCTTTCCTTTCATCACGTTGTGAAGTCCTTCCTGGGCAAATGTTGCTCGTGTGTATAGTTTTTGTACGAAAAAGCCGGCTTGGGTTTCGCGATCGAAACAACCTGATTCCGCGCTGATTGCGGCGCTCACGCCAAGCGAGTACGCTTTGCGTTACAGTTATCATGGGCGCCTTCGAGCGCGTGTCTGCCTTCTTGCGGGCGGTCCGGCGCCGCCTGCTGCTGGTCCACCTGGCCGCCGGGCTGGTGGCCGCTGTCAGCGCCGGCGCGGCCGTGTTGCTGGTGTGTGCGTTCGCGGCCTGGGCGACCGGCCCGCACGCGGTATGGCCGCTCCTAGCCCTGGGTCTGGCCATCGGCGCGGCGCTTCTGGCTCTGACCCGGTTCGCGCTGGCCCCGCTCTACCGGCTGCGCCGCACGCGCGATGTGGCGCGCCAGGTGGGCACGCACGCACCCAAGCTGTCAAGCGACCTGGTCTCCACGGTCGAGCTGGAGCCGGAGCTGCCCGCGCTGGCGCGCGAGCCCCGTTTCTCGCACGAGCTGGTGCTGGCGCTGGCCGAGCAAACCGCCCAGGCCGTGGGCACGCTCGAGCTCTCGCGGGTGGCGCCCACGCGCCCGCTCAAGCGGCCGCTGCAGGCGCTGGCCGGCCTGTGCGCGATCTACGTCCTGGTCGCGCTGACCGCGCCCGGATGGCTCGGGCGGGCCGCGCACGCGCTCGGTCGGCGCGGGCCCCTGTACGCGGAGTCGTCGGATGAGCCCATCATCGGGGACATCGCGCTGACCCTGACCTATCCCCGCTACAGCGGGCTTGCGCCCAAGGTCATCCCCAACACCTCGGGCGACGTGCTGGCGCTCAAGGGCACCGAAGTCCAGATCGAGACCCGAGCGCTTCTGCCGGCCAAGCAGGCCACGCTGGTGCTGGGGGAAGGCGACGCACGCCCGGCCGAGCTTTCGGGCGGAGTCTTGCATGCCCGCTTCCGGGTCGAGGGACCGAGCAGCTATCGCTTCGTGCTCGGCCTTCCCGGCGGGCGCGCGGTGCGCGAGCCGATCGCGCACAAGATCGAGATCGATCCCGACCGACCGCCCAAAGTGGACATGTTCGCGCCGTCCGAGGATCTGGAGGTGGCCGGGCCCAAGATCGTCGAGCTGGGCTTTGCGGCCGAGGACGATTACGGCCTGTCCGAGATCGCGCTGGTCTGGCAGGTCGGCTCCGGCCCCGAGCAGCGCAAGGTTCTGCGCTCAGGCATCGGCACCCGGAGCGCGCAGGGCCGCCACGACTGGGATCTGGCCGAGGTGGGGCTGCGCGCGGGCATGCGGGTGGCCTATCGAATCGAGGCCCGCGATACCGACAACGTGAGCGGGCCCAACGTGGGCAGCTCGCGCACCTTCTATCTGCGCCTGTTCAGCGCGCGCGAGAAGCACGAGGCGCAGATCGAACGCCAGGCCGAGCTGCTCGAAGAAGTCCTGCGGGCCCTGGCCGAACGGCTGGAGGCGCCCGCGCCCACCGACGAGCAGGCCGGGCGCTTTCTGGACGCGCTTTCGGCGGCGCACGAGCGCGAGCAGGCCGCGATCACGCTGGCCGCGCGCCTGTCGGACGAGGCCAAGGCCAACCCGATGGCGCCCAAAGAGCTGCGGCCCGCGCTGGCCGGGATGGCGGAGCGGCTGGGGCGCCTGGTGCGCGACGAGGCCGAGCCACTGTCGGATGCGCAGGGCCGAAGGCGGCGCGGCTCGCTCAAGGCGCCCGCGTTGGCGCGGCTGTCCGCCGAGTCGCCCAAGCACGTGGCCGAGCTCGAGAACGATGCCCTCAAGCTGGACGATCTTCTGGGCCGGCAGAGGCTGGAGGACCTGGCCGCGCTGGCCGACGAGGCGGCGGCGGCCAAGAAGCGCCTGCAGGCCCTGCTCGAGAAATACAAGCGCACGCGCGACGAGGCCACGCGCAAGGAGATCGAGCGCGAGATGCGCGAGCTGGCGCAGCGGCTGCGTGAGATCCAGCAAAAGCTGGCCGATCTGGCCCAGAAGCACGAGGTGCCCGACGAGTTCCTGAACGCCAAGATGGACAAGAACGCGCTGGCCGACCTCGAGCATCTGGAAGAGATGATCCGGCGGGGCGATCTGGATGCGGCCGCGCGCGAGCTCGAAAAGCTGTCGCGCGCGATCGACGACATGCAGGCGGCTCTGGGCGACGACCTGCGCGGGTTTCGCGATCAGCGCTTCGCGGCCGAGCAGAAGGCGCTCAGCGAGATGCTCGACAAGATCGGCGATCTCGAGCACGAGCAGAAACGGATCGCGGACGACACCCAGAAAGTGCTGGAGCGCCAGCGCGAAAAAGCGGCCCAGCTCATGAAGGACCGCATCGACCAGTTCGTCAAGAAAGAGCTGGAGAAGGTGGCGCGCCTGCAGAAGCGCGCGCACGAGATCCCGCAGGATCCGCTGGCGCCGTTCGATCAGGAGGAGCTGGACCGGGCGCGCCGCCGCATCGAGGACCTGAAGAAGACGCTCGACCAGGGCGACCTCGAGCAGGCGCTCGAGATGGCGCGGCAGGCGCACGGCTCGCTCAAATCGATCGAGGACGATACCCAGGGCGAGATGGGGCGCATGAGCGTATCGCCGCGCGCGCGCCAGGACCTGGACCTGGCCACCCGCAAGCTGGGCGAGGCGCTGCCGGTGGCCAAAGAGATCGTCGACGATCTCGAGAAGGCGATGCCGTCGCGCGAAGACCTCCTGGGGGGCGAGGATCGCCGGCGGCTGCAGGACCTGGGCGGCCGCGAGCAGGCGCTCAAGAAACGGCTCGAGCAGCTGATGCAGGAGGCCGAGCAGAAGGCCAAGGAGGCGCCCGGGATCGGCGACGCGCCGCCGGCCATGCGGGGCGCGCAGAACGACATGCAGCGGGCCGAGGGCAACCTGCGCGGGGTAAGGCCCCGCGACGCCTACCAGAACGAGCAGCAGGCGATCGAGAAGCTGGCCGAGCTGCGCAAGAACATGCAGCGGCAGCGGCGGCCCAACCCCTCGGGCGCCGAGGGACGCGAGGTATCGACCGAGCGCATCAAGATCCCGGGCGCCGACGAGTTCCGGGCCCCCAAAGAGTGGCGCGAGCAGATCCTGGAAGCCGCCAAGGAGGCCGGCAAGGCGCCCGAGCCCTACCGCGGCCAGGTGAAAAAATATTACGAGGAGATCGTGAAGTGAGGATTCACCGCAGAGAACGCGGAGAACCCAGAGGATCCTATGGATCCGTTCTCTGTGTTCTCTGTGTTCTCTGTGGTTTCACCACTCGAGCGCAGGCGGCGCGGCCCGAGCAGATCGCGGCCTGGCTCGAAGAGTGGCGGCTCGAAGAGGCGGAAAAGGCAATCGCCGACCTCGAGGCCGCGCGGCCGCATGACGGCGGGCCGCTCTATCTCGAGGGCAATCTGCGCTTTCTCCAGGGCGATTACGACGGCGCGGCCGCCAAGCTGCGCGATGCCATCGCGCATGACCGAACCAACCTGGCCTGGAAGGGTCTGCGCGACCTGGTCGAGGCCACCGCCAACCTGACTCGCAGCTTCGCCGAAACCCAGAGCGAGCACTTCATCCTGCGCTACCCCAAGGGGCCCGAGGAGATCCTGGTGCCCTACGCGACCGAGGCGCTGGAGGCAACCCGGGCCGCGCTGGCGGCCGATTTCGGCTGGGCGCCGCCGGGCAAGGTGCGCGTCGAGATCTATGCCGACGTGGGCGATCTGGCCACGGTCTCCACGCTGACGCTCAAGGAGATCGAGACCTCAGGCACGATTGCGCTGTGCAAGTGGAACCGCCTCATGATCGTGTCGCCGCGCGCGCTGGTGCGCGGCTATTCATGGCTCGACACCTTGAACCACGAGTACACGCATTACGTGGTGACGCGGCTGTCGCACAACGCGGTGCCCATCTGGCTGCACGAGGGCATTGCGAAGTTCGAGGAGAAGAGGTGGCGCGGGCCGGCCGGCAGCGGCCTGACCCCGATGATGGAGCACCTTCTGGCCAGTGCGCTCAAGCGCGGGCGCCTGATTACGTTCGCCGAGATGCATCCGTCGATGGCCAAGCTGCCGTCGCAGGAGGACACCGCGCTCGCGTTTGCGGAGGTGTACGCGGCCATCGAGAACATCTGGAAGAAGACCGGCTGGGCCGGCGTGCGCAAGATCGTGGAGCGCATGCGCGACGGCGCCTCCGATACGCGCGCGGTCGCCGACGTCATGGGCGAGCCGTTTCCGGAGTGGGAGAAATCGTGGAAGCGCTACCTGCTCGCGCAGAAGTACAAGCTGCGGCCCGGCCTGATGCCGCACCGGCTCAAGTTCAAGCAGGGACCGGCGGCGGCCCGGCGCTCGAGCAAGGACGACGACGAGGACACGGCCGAGCTGACGGTCGAGAAGGCACGCCGGTTCGCGCGCCTGGCCGGCCTTCTGCGCGCGCGCGGCCGGACCGCGGCCGCGGTGGTCGAGTACGAGAAGGCGGCCGCCCAGCTGCCGGGCAAGGAGCCGCTCTTGCAGAACAAGCTGGGACGCGCCTATCTGGAGCTGGGCCAGCTCGAGCGCGCCCAGTCGGCAGCCGAGGCGGCGCTCGAGGTGTATCCCGAGATGCCGACCCCACACGTGACACTGGCCGAGATCGCGCTGCGCAAGGGCGACCGCACGCGAGCCCAGGAGCACTTCGTGGCCGCGCTGCGCCAGAACCCGTTCGACCCGTCGGTGCACTGCGGCCTGGCCGATCTATGGCGCGGGCAGGCGCAGGGCGATCGAGAGACCCAGGCGTGTCGCAAGCTGGTGGAGCCCTGAAGGGCAGTCGAAAGTCAAAAGTCGAAAGTCAAAAGGCCGGACCGGTCTTGCTTTCGACTTTCAACCCTCGACTTTCGACTCATTTCTTGCCGTGCTGCATTTCCTTTTGCACCGGGGCCGGGACGCGCGGTTTGATCTCGAGCCCGCCCGCGGCGCGTAGGGTGAGCTGGTAGACCTGGTGCGGCTTGGCCAGCACATGCGGCGCCTCGCCTTGCGCCACCCGCACGCCGGCCTTCTTGGCCGCGTCCGGATCGTTGGCCAGGCTCCAGAAACGGGCCCACAGCGAGCGCTGGAAGGCGTCTTCCGTGCCCGGCACCTTGAGCGGATCCGGGATCGGGTCGTGGCCGTCGCCGACCGTGAACAGGGGCACGCCCTCGTCGGGTTTCTGCTGGTTGCCGAACGCACGCCGGAACAAAAGCACGCTGGTCCCGCGCAGCCCGTCGCCCATCTCGACGAATTTGTCCTCGAAGCGCACCACCAAAGCGTCGATGTAGAACTCCTCGCCCCGCACATCGAAGCTCTTCGAGAGCAGGGTCTCGCCGCTTTGCGGCTTGTACTCGACGAACGAGAGCTTGGTCACGGTCGTGCCGTCCTGACCCCGGGTCTGCCCGAGCACGGCCACGTCGGCCACCAGCTGGTCGGCCTTGAGCCGATCCAGCCGCTGGCGCAGCTCGCCAATGACCCGTTCCTGCTTGCGGCTCTCGTAATACCACAGGCCGCCCACGCCCGAGCCGACCAGCACAACTGCCAACACGAGACGCTTCATCGTATTCCTTCGCGGCTCGCTCCGGCGCGGCTCGGCGGCTCGGCTGGCTCGGACAAGCAGGGCGCACTTCCCTGTGTGCGCACTCCGCTCACAAGCCTCGAAACCCCGCGCTTGCGCTCGCCGCTCATCAGTCCATCATACCATGCCGGTTTGCCGTGATGTCGCCGCCGTGGCATGATCGAGAAGACCCGATGACCTTCCAGGACGAGGGACCCACCGAACGGCTGGCCGTCGGTGCTCACAGCGATGCCCATGCACATCATGATCTGGAGGCGGTTTCGGAAATTGCTCGAGCGCGCGGCGAGATCCGGCGCGAGGTCGAGAAGCGAATCGTCGGCCAGTACCGGGTGATCGATCATCTCCTGACGGCCTTGTTCGCGCGCGGCCACTGCCTGTTCGTGGGCGTGCCCGGGCTGGCCAAGACGCTGCTCATCCAGACCCTGGCCGATGTGCTGAACCTCACCTTCAACCGCATCCAATTCACGCCCGACCTGATGCCGTCGGACATCACGGGCACCGACGTGCTGGAAGAGGATCACGCGACCGGCAAGCGCTTCTTCCGTTTCTTGCGCGGGCCGGTGTTCGCCAACATCGTGCTGGCCGACGAGATCAACCGCACGCCGCCCAAGACGCAGGCGGCTCTTTTGCAATCGATGCAGGAATACCGGGTGACTGCAGGCGGACAGACCTACGACCTGCCGCTGCCGTTTCTGGTCTTCGCCACCCAGAACCCGATCGAGCAGGAGGGCACCTATCCGCTGCCGGAAGCGCAGCTCGACCGCTTCATGTTCCAGGTCGATGTCGACTACCCGACCGACGAGGAGGAGCTGCAAATCGTGCGCGCCCAGACTTCACCTCTGCGCGCGCAGCTGCGCCGCGTGCTGTCCCCTCAACGCATCCTGGACCTGCAGGATCTGGTGCTGCGCGTGCCAGCGGCCGATCACGTGATTCGCTATGCGGTCACGCTGGCGCGGGCGTCGCGGCCGCAGGAGAAGGTGGCGCCCGACTTCGTGCGCAACTACGTGGCCTGGGGCGCCGGCCCACGCGCCTCGCAGTTTCTGATCCTGGCCGGCAAGGCGCGCGCGATCCTCGACGGGCGCTTCGCGGTATCGATCGAGGACGTGCGGGAGCTGGCGCGTCCGACCCTGGTCCACCGGATCATCCCCAACTTCCACGCCGAGGCCGAACGGATCACGGCTGCGCAGCTGGTCGACCGGCTGGTCGGGACCGTCCGCCCGCAATAATCCGACGCCGGCTACAGCAGGCCGCACACCCCGGTACAGCAGACCCGCCCGATCGGGCACCTGATGCAGGGGTCGCCGTTGATCCCGCAGGCGCCGTTCGAGGTGCCGGGCAGGCAGCGGCCCAGGTTGTTGCAGCAGCCCATGCAGCCGGTGGCGGCGCTGCACACGCAGCCGCCGCCGGAGCACTGCGACCCCGGCGAGCACGCAACGCCGGTGCCGCACTGGCAGGCGCCGCCGGCGCATACGCTGGCCAGCGTCGGGTCGCAGGGCGCCCCGGCTCCACAGGTGCACACTCCGCTCGAGCAGGTGTCGGCAAGCGGCGCGCAGTTGGTGCAGGCTGCGCCGAGCCGTCCGCAGGCAGCCACGGATGCCCCGGACACACACGCGCTGCCGGTCCAGCAGCCGGTGCAGCACTGGCCGCCGTAGCATCTGCCGTTCGGGCAGGTGGCCGCCGAGCAGGCCGGCGCGTCGGGTGGCGGCGCGTCGGGTGGCGGCGCGTCGGGCGGCGGCGGGCCGTCGGGCGGGGGCGGGCCGTCGGGCCGACCATCGGGGGGCCCGCCATCGGGAAGCGGCGGGCCCGACCCCACGCAGGGCCCACCTTGCGGATCCGCACCCTCGGCGTAGCGGAAGCCGGAGCCGCAGGTGGTATCGGGAAACGCGCAGCGACTGGCAACGCACACGCCAGCCACGCCCCGCACGTCACATTGTGCCGAGTCCGTGCAGGGAAAGGACCGCAGATCGGCACAGCCGGCGGCCAGCAACGTGACCAGGCTCGCTGCGACGCTGGCCCGCACACCTCGAGCGTATCGCGCCCCGCGGCCGACCGTCAACCAACCTGGCTAGGGACAGATGGTGGTGCACACGCAGGTGCCGCCCTCACAGGCCTCGCGCAGAGCGCAGGGCACGCACGGATCGCCGCCCACTCCGCAGGCTCCGCGCGAGGTGCCGGGCAGACAGCGGCCCGCTGTGCTGCAGCAACCCGCGCAGCCGGTGGCGGCACTGCACTGGCAATTTCCACCCACGCAGAGCGAGCCTGTGGTGCACTCGATGACGCCACCGCACTGACAGATGCCGGAGACACATTGGTCGGCCTGGACCGAGCTGCAGGGCGGCCCGGTGCCGCACACGCACGTCCCGGCCTGGCACGCGTCGGCGAGCGGCCCGCAGCTCAGGCAGGGGAGGCCGTGCTGCCCACATGCGCTCGGCACGGTGCCGCCCAGGCACGCCGAGCCGTTCCAGCAGCCGGTACAGCACAGGTCCCCGTAACAGGTGCCATCCGGGCAGGTGACGGGCGTGCAGGTGGGCGGCGGCGGAACGTCGGGCGGCGGTGCGTCAGGCGGCGGTGGCGGTGGCCCGTCGGGCGGCGGCGGCGGTGGCCCATCGGGCGGTGGCGGGGCGCCATCGCTTTGTGCATCGGCGGCGCCGTCGGAGACAGTCATCCCATCGCCCCGGGCGCCGTCGGTCGGCGCGGCACCGTCGATGGGCGGCCCGCCGGCGCCCACACAAGCCCCACCAAGTGGATCCGCACCCGCGGCATACCGGAGGCCCAGCGGGCAGGTGCCGTCGGGAAATGCGCAGCGTCCCGACAGGCACACGCCCACCACGGCCCCCAGCCTGCATTGCGCCGAGTCGGTGCACGGAAATGACTGCAGATCGGCGCAACCAGACGGGACCACAGCGGCCAGGCCTGCCCAAAGACCAGGGTGCCAGCGCTTTCGCGTCATGGACCATCGCAGGCGTGCCGCCCGCGCCAAAAGGGTATCGCGACGCGACGCGCGCGGTCAATCGCGCGAGCGCGAGCGCCGGCGCGCCACCGCCGGCCGTTTGCGACCGCCGTCGCGCCGCGGCAAAATAAGAGGGATCTTGACCGCTCCCCTGCGCTACCTCGACGCCCAGACCCTGGCCAAGCTGCAGACCATGGCGCTGCGGGCCCGCATGGTGGTCGAGGGCGCGCTGTCGGGCCTGCATCGCGCGCCTCACTACGGCAGCTCGGTCGAGTTCGCCGAGCACAAGGAGTACTCGCCGGGCGACGAGATCCGCCACATCGATTGGAAGGCCTACGGCAAGTTCGACAAGTATTACGTGAAGCGGTTCGAGCAGGAGACCGAGCTGCGCGCCTACCTCCTGGTCGACTGCTCGGGCTCGATGGGCTACGCGGGCGACAGTCGCCGCTCCAAGCTGGTGGTGGCGAGCTACCTGGCCGCCTCGCTGGCCTATCTCCTGGTGCGCCAGCAGGACCAGGCCGGCCTGCTCGTGTTCGGTCGCTCCATGCGCACCTACCTGCCGCCGCGCGCGCGGCCGCAGCACCTGGCCGACCTTCTGCGCGCGCTCGAGACGCTTTCGCCGGAGGGTCCGACCGACCTGGCGCGCGCTATCGACTATCTGGCCGAGGTGGTGCGCCGCCGCGCCATGGTGGTCGTGCTCAGCGACCTGTTCGACCAGCCCACGGCGATCCTCGATCGCATGCGCCACCTGCGCGCGCGCGGCCATGAGGTGGTGGTGTTCCACGTGCTCGATCCCGACGAGCTGGCCTTCCCGTTCGAAGGCCTGACCCTGTTCGAGTCGCTGGAGGACGAGCGCCGGCTCCTGTGCGACACGCGCGCGACCAAGCGCAGCTACCTGCGCGAGCTGCGCGGCTTTCTGGATACCTGGCAGCGGGCCGCGGTCGACTCCAACCTGACCTACTCCGTCACCGACACCTCGCGCCCGCTCGATCGCATCTTGAGCGAGTTTCTGATCGGGCAGGAGCGGCGGCGCTGATGCACTTTCTGGCGCCCCTCTTTCTGGCCGGACTGGCCGCCACCCTGGTGCCGATCCTGGTCCACCTGATCGGCCGCCGCCGCGCCCGCACCGTGCGCTTCTCGGCCATGGACTTCCTGTTCGCCTCGCAGAAGAAGGTGGCGACCCGGCTGCGGCTGCGCCAGCTGCTTCTGCTTCTGGCCCGTCTGGGTGCCATCGCGGCGGTTCCGCTCGCGCTGGCGCGCCCGTTCGCAGTCGGACGCGCCGATCTGCCGGCAACGGTGGCGCGCGCGCAGAGCGCGGTCCTGGTGCTCGACGATTCGGCCAGCATGCGGGTGCGCATGGGCCGCACGCCGCTGTTCGAGCGCGCGCAGGCGCGGGCCCGCGAGATCCTGGGCCTTCTGGGCCGCGACTCCGAGGTCGCACTGGTGCTGGGGAGCGAGGGCGCCGACGCCCCGGTCGGCGAGCTGACCCAGGACCGCGCCCGCGTGGGCCGCGTGATCGACGCGCAGAAGCCCAGCCTGAAAGCGGCCGACCTCGCGCTGGCGGTGCGCCGCGCTGCCCAGATCCTGTCCACGGCCGGCCACTCCGAGCGCCGCGTGTTCGTGCTGACCGATGGTGCCGCGCACGCCTGGGACGCGGCCGGGCCTCCACCGCCCGATCGCTCTCCGGCGGTGGTGCTGGTCGATGTGACCGAGGGCGCCCTGCCCAAGAACCACGCCATCGTGGGCGCCGAGGTGGGCCCGGCCTCGCAACTGGGCCCGCGCGGGGTCAAGCTGACCGCCGAGATCGCCAACTTCTCTGACGTGCCCGAGAAGGACCTGGCGGTGACCCTGCGCGTGGGCGGGCGCGCGGTCGCGCGCGGGCTTGCCGACGTGCCAGCGCACGGACGTGCGCGCAAGGCCTTCCTGCACGCGTTTCCCGAGGGCGGCTACTACGACGTCGTGCTCGAGCTGCCCGAGGACGCGCTGGCTGTCGACGACCGCCGCTTCGTGCGGGTCGAGGTGCGCAAGCAGGCGCGGGTGCTGCTGGTCGACGGCGATCCGCGCACCATCCGCCGCGACGACGAGCTGTTCTACCTGGAGACCGCGCTCCGGCCCGGCGAGGCGGCCGTGGAGTCACAGCTGGAAGTGCAGAGCGTGCCGGCCGACGGGCTGCCCAAGAAGCTCTCGGACTACGACGTCATCTTCCTTTGCAACGCCAAGGCGCCGCCCGCGGCTGCGGTGGCCGCGCTGCGCGCTTTCGTCGAGGCCGGGGGCGGCCTGTTCATCTCGGTCGGCGAGAACGTCGACCCCGATGCCTACCAGGCCGCGCTCGGGGACCTCTTGCCGCAGCCGCTCAAGGGCGCGCGCGCGATCGCGCCCGAGCGCAGGACCGAGGGCGAGAGCGGGCTCGAGGGCGAGGGGCCGGCCGAGCGGCTGGGTCGCATCGATCGCCGCCATCCCATGCTGACCGTGTTTTCCGAAGACGCGGTCTTGCGCAAGGCGCCCTTCTACCGGCTCATGCTGCTCGCCCCCACGCCCGATACCGAAAGCCGCCGCACCCTGCTCCGGTTCGAGAGTGGCGCGCCCGCGCTGGTCGAGGCCGAGATCGGCCAGGGTCGGGTGCTGCTCTTCACGTCGACGATCGACCGCGACTGGACCAAGCTCCCCATCAATCCCGACTTCACGCCGCTCATGCAGCAGGCCGCGCGCTACCTGGCGCGGGCGCCCATGCGCGAGCCTGAGCCGCCGGGCGTGGTGGGACGGCCCCACCAGCTGCCGATCCTGCCCGAGGTCACGCGCATCGAGGTGACCCTGCCCCAGGGTGCGCACAAGCTGTTCGACCGCGCCGAGCTTTCGGGCCGGCGCGAGCTGGCGTTCGCCGACACCTGGGAGCCCGGCTTCTACCACGTCGCCACCGCCGCCGCCGACGGGACGCTGGAGCCGCGCCCGGCGCTCGATTTCGCGGTCAATCTGGATGCCAAGGAGAGCGACTTCGCCAAGGCCCGCGTGAGCGCGCCAGCGGCAGCCGGCGCCGGCGAGCGGAGCGCCCAGGCCAGCGCCGATGCGCCCACGCGCCGCATCGAGCTGTGGCACGCGGTGGCGGCCGCGCTGCTCGTATTCTTGCTGCTCGAGGGTACGATCACGCGGCGCGGCTGAGCCCGGAAGTTTCACCGCAGAGAACGCAGAGAGCGCACAGGATCCGGAGAACTATTTTCTCCGCGTTCTCCGCGTTCTCTGCGGTGAGACTGTTTCAGCTCAGACCGACGCCGCCAGATCGCGATGCGCCGCGAACGGAAAGCGGGCCGCGGCCGCGGCCGGATCGATGGGCTGGAAGCGGGCCAGCGGCTGCCGCAGCGCGCGCAGCCGGGCCGCGCTCTCGTCGATGCGACGCCGAAGCTCCCCGTTCTTGCCGGCCGCGCGCTCGAGCGCCTGCAGCGCCTCCACCTGCGGCTCGCGCTTGCTGCACAGAAGGAGCGCGTCGCAGCCGGCCAGCACCGCCCGCACGACCGCCTCGGCGGTGCCGTAGTGGTCGGCAATCGCCTTCATCTCGAAATCGTCGCTCACCACCACGCCGCCGAAGCCGAGCTCCTCGCGCAGGATGCGCAGCCAGGTCGCCGACAGCGTGGCGGGCTGGGCTGGATCGATGGCCGTGTACACGACGTGCGCGGTCATGATGAGCGGCACCCCCGCGCGCGCCAGGTCGCCAAACGGCGCCACCTCGACCAGGCGCAGCCGCTCCGGCGTCGAGTCCACGCGCGGCAGCGCCAGGTGCGAGTCGAGATAGGTGTCGCCGTGTCCCGGAAAGTGCTTGCCGCACGGAAGCACGCCCGCGTTGGCGAGCCCGCGCGCCAGCGCGACCCCGTGCCGCGCTACCAGAAACGGGTTGTCACCGAACGCGCGATCGCCGATGACGGGATTCTTGGGGTTGGTGTGCACGTCCACGCAGGGCGCGAAATTGCAGTTGACCCCCACCGCCATGAGCTCGGTCCCGATGGCGCGCCCGATGGCACGCGTCAGCTCCACGTCGTCGCGTGCGCCTACGTGCGCCATGGGCGGCCACTCGGTGGCCGGTGCGCGCAGGCGTTGCACCCGGCCGCCCTCCTGATCGATCGCCACCGGAAGCGGCAGCTCTGCGGGCGCGGCCGCGCGCAGCTGGTTGGTCAGCTGCGCGACCTGGGCCGGGTCTTTGATGTTGCGCGCAAACAGCATCACGCCGCCCACGCGCCGCTCGCGAATCCAGTCCAGGATCTCCGCGGGCGCGTCGGTGCCCTCGAAACCCACCCACAAAAGATCGCCGGCGCTGGCTTGCTCGGCTTCGCTCATCGCAGGCTCATCCCAAGCGTTCCCAGGCGGCCACGCGCACCCGCCACCCGGCCTCGTCGAGCCCCTCGGCCTCGCGCACCGCGTCGAAGAAGGTCGGCGCCTCGATCAGATACAGATCCGCGCCCACGAACAAGCTCACGAACACGCCGCGGCAGTTGTAGGCGCTCATCTTCTTATTGCGCATATACTCGGCCAGCTTGGGCGCGACTACGGTAGCCAGATAGGCGAAGCCGTGCTGCGGGCCCATCACGACCTCGTACGACAGCGAGCGCCCGTAGGCGATGCGCTGGCGCGTCCGCTCGCGATCGATTTCCTGGTTGGCGTCGCGGCCGGCTACGCGCCGCTCGGCCCGTGCCAGAAGCGCCCGTGTGCGATCGTCGAGCTTTGGCGGCGCAGGCGGATCCACTTAGCGGCACTGTACCCCGGAGGCGGGGCAGCTCGCCACCGTGATCGGCGCCAGCAGAACCGCAACCCGCGACATCATGGTGGCATTGACGGTAAGCTGCAGAAAGGCCGCGCTGGGCGCCTCCGAGCCGCTGGCGCCCCCGAACGCAGTGACGCCGAACGCGGGCATGCAGGACGCGCTGGTCGTCTGCGGCATGCCCATGGTGTCGAGAATGCCGAGCGTATAGCCGTCGCGCACGGTGGCACCGTCCATGGTCCAGCTGCAGGTGCCCGTCCCCGGCCCCGGCAGCACAAGCTGCGCGTTGGGGCACAGGCCGGCCGCCGAGAAATCGAGGTCACACTGGAAAATGCGGGCCGGGACGCGGTCGCCGGTGCAGCCCAGCTTGTCGCGCACCGCGGCCATGCCGTCGCAGGCGGCGTAAGCCGTGCAATACTCGGCCGGCGCAAGATCGGACAGCGCCGTGCAGGATCCGGTGAAGCCGGGCGGCGTCATGTCGTTGCAGGGCCGGCGGCCGGGCGAACAGTTTGCGCCCGCCATCGTGAAGCAGAACTCGGCCGCGCCCGCGTACACACCGTCGCAGTTGTCGTCGTAGCCGTCGCACACCTCGGGCGCGCCCGGGTGGATGAGCGGGTCCATGTCCCGGCAGTCGACCAGGGCCGGATTCGGCGCCATGCACATGTCGGTCCGGGTGCCGCAGGTCGTGTACTTGTCCCCATCGGCGTCGAAGCCCTCGTCGCACATGCCGTTGCAGTTGTCGTCCCTGCCGTTGCACACCTCGGTCGCGTTGGGATGCACGGCCGCATCGTTGTCGTCGCAGTCCACGCGTGAAGCCAGGGGCGGCGCCACGCATTGACCGCCGCTGTTGAGCAGCGAGCCGCAGGTGGTGTAGTGGTCGCCGTCCGCGTCGAAGGGCTCGTCGCAATGGCCGTCGCAATCGTTGTCCTTACCGTCGCAGATCTCGGGCGCGCCCGGGTGCACGGTCGGATCGGAGTCGTCGCAATCATGGCCCGTACAAGTCGTGTAGCCGTCCTGGTCCATATCCACGTCTTCGTCCACGACGCCGTTGCAGTTGTCGTCCTTGCCGTTGCCGCAGATCTCGGGCGCGCCCGGGTGCACGTTCGGGTCCTCGTCGTCGCAGTCGTTGCCGCCGGAGGCGAAATTCTTGTAGCCGTCGCAATCGTGATCGGAACGGCTGCCCAGCGCGATCCCGCCATTGACCCGGAGGCAGTTGGTGTCACGGCTCGCATAAGGCGGCGAGGTGAACTCGGCCAGCTCGACCTGGCGGATCACGATGTCGCCGTCACGAAACGCCTGCGGGGGTGCGAGCTCCCCAAACGCGACGTCGGTCTCGGAGCCTGAAACGTCACGGCGCCCGATCACCGCGACCACGACCTGGGCGCCCGCCGGCGCGCCGTCGTCTTCCTGCATGAAGATTTGATAGGGCGAGGTGCGAAGGTTGCGGCCCGACACGTCGACCCGGCGCCCGTCCAGGCGCGGATCGATGACGAACCGGCCCTTGGCATCGGAGACCGCGCCGTACAGGACCAGCGCTCTCAGCTCGAAGGTGGCGTGCGCGTCGACCCGCACCCCCGAGGGGCCGCACCCGCCCCCCGCAAAGGCAAGCGCGAGCACGAGTGCGCGCACCCTCAGTTGC
>DATFWX010000304.1:0-15449 GCA_035258845.1 Polyangia bacterium
GGGCCGCGAATGTACCTTGATCACGCGAATGCCGCCGTGCTCCCAGGCCGCGTGCTCGCTCGCGAATGCGAAGTCGCCGTGCCCGCGCTGGCCGTGAAACAGTGTAATGGGGCCGTAGTCGGCGCGTCGCGCCAGGAGGACCTGCACAACCGCTCGAATCGGGCCCACGCCGCTGCCGGCCGCGCACAGGATGACCCCGTGTCCGTTCGCCTGCGCGATCGGAAAACCCTTGCCGCCGGGCCGCGAGATCTCGACCTTGGCGCCGGGCGCGGCCGTGCACAGCGCATCGGCCACCGTACCGCCGTGCTTGACCAGGATGTCCACGCCGTCGCGCGCGGAGGGCGCCGACGCGAAGGCGAACCGTCCCTCGCTGCCCCGGGTGCGTGCGATCACGTACTGGCCCGGGGTCGTGTAGGCGGCCGCAAACGGCGTCCCGCCCAGCTCCAGCCGCACCAGGCACATCTCGTGCGTCTCCGGCCGCACCGCCGCGATGGCAACCGGCGCAAACATGGGCCCGGATCATGCGCGGAAAGCGGCGCGCTACGCAAGTGTGATAGGCTTCTCTGCATGCGCGGGGCGATCGCGCTGGCGACGGTTGGCGCGGCCATCCTGGTTGCGCTGATGGCGGCCGCCTACCGCATGCCGCCCGCGCCGCCGGGCGCGGGCACGCCAACCAAGACACTGACCCAGCCGGCCGTGCTGTCGCGTCCCAAGCCGCGACCGGCTGGGCCCCTGGGGCCGCGCCCGCCGCGCGGCACCTGGCTGGCCCTAGTGTACGGCGGCAACGGGCAGGGCGAGATCGAGCCCTGTGGCTGACCCGCCCATCCGCTGGGCGGTCTGGCCCGGCGCGCAACCCTGATCAAGAAGCTGCGCCACGAGGCCGACGGCGTGGTGGTGGTCGACGCCGGCGACTCGCTGACCGGGCCCCAGGTGCCGGCACCGCAGAAAGAGCTGCGCGCGCGCCTGATCCTCGACGCGTACGCCAAGATGGGCGTGGACGCGCTGGGGTTTGGCGAGCGCGAGCGCGAGCTCGGGCGCACGCCCGGCAAGGCGCGATCCAAGATCGTGCGGCGCGCCGGCCTTTCCGTCGGACTCTTCTGGGTCGATCTCGAAACCGAAAAGGATCCCGCAGCGGCCTTGCGTGAGCCCGCGAGCGCGCTGCGCAAGCAGGGCGCACAGCTCGTGATTGCGCTCGTGCACGGCGGCCTGCCGCGCGTACGCGAGCTGGTCAAGCCGGGCGGCTTCGGCGTCGATGTCGCGGTGACCAGCCACACCAGCTTTGGCACGGCCACGAGCGAGCGCGCGGGCCAGACCTGGATCCTGGAGGCGGGCCCGCAGGGCAAGCAGATGGGGCGCCTGGATCTGCACGTGCTTGACGGCAAGCTCGCGTTCGACGATGTGGGCGTGCGCGGGCAGTTGGAGGCGCTGCTGTGGGATCAGGAACAGCAGCTTGCGGATCTCGGTGCGCGCCAGGGGGGCGCCTTGAATCCTCAGCTGCACGACTTCTACGAGCGGCAGAAGACGCAGCTCCAAGGCGCGATGGCCAGCGAGCGCCAGCAACTGTCCGCGCTACCCATCGACATGCGCGCCAGCTGGCTGGAGAATCAGCAGATCCCGCTCGGCAGCGAGGTGCCCGACGATCCGGACATCGCTGTGCTGGTCCAGCGTTACAAGGCGGAGGTGGCCAAGATCAAGGTGCCGCCGGGAGCGGCCGCGGCGCCGGCCACCAGCGGCTACGCCGGGGGCGACGCGTGCCAAGGCTGCCACGCACCCGCGGTTGCGTTTTGGCAAAAAACCAAGCACGCGCAGGCGTGGCAGGCCTTGCTCAAGAAGGGCCAGCAAACCGACGCCGCGTGCGTGGGCTGCCACATCACGGCCGGCCTGGTTGGGCTGCCCAACGTTCAGTGCGAGGCCTGCCACGGCCCGGCGGCGGCCCACATGGCGCAGCCCAATCTGCGCGGGCTGGTCCGGCGCGACTCGACCGAGCAGCAATGCCGCAGCTGCCACACGCCGCAGCAGACGACCGAGTGGGAGTACGCCTCGTTCCGGGCGGCGATTCTGGGGCCGGGACACGGCGGCAAGCGGTAGGGGCGGTCGGCGACCGCGCGGCCTGCTGTGTGGCCGCTACGCGCTGCATTTCTCAGTCAAGGCGTCGAACCCACCGGGTACGGCGGTGTTGCCGAAACCCGGCGCGCTCGTACAGGTGAGCTGCGCGCGCGTGATCGGCATCGACCTCCAGGTCGACCGCTGCGCATCCTTCCGTGCGGGCGTGGTCGAGCACCGCGCTGAGCAGGTCGCCCCCGGTACCGGAGCCGCGCCGCTCCGGTATGACGTAAATCTCTTCGAGCCAAGCCGATCGCCCGCCGTGCTCGAGTGTCCACACCAAAGACACGTACGCAACCCCAATTGGCTCGCCCCGCTGGCGCGCGAGCAACACGAACCCGCGCGTCGGCTCGCTCAAAACCCCATCGACCGCCGCTTCAAGTAGCGCATGTGCGAGCTCGATCGCGTGCTCGTCCAGCTGCCTTCGTAAGAGCGCAATGATTGCTTCCCGGTCGCCATCCCGGGACCGAGCAATGGTCACGTCCCTCCCGTTCCGACTGCAGCCGACCCGTCCTGAGGGTTCCATTGGCCGTCCTCCCGCCCATTGTACGGAGGAAGGGACGAGAGAGTTACGCGTTACCCTCAGGTATCCCGCAAAATCTGCAGGTACTGCTCCTCCACGTCGTCCACTTCCATGATGGCCCCGCAGGCCGCGCACTGGGCCTTGGGCAGGTCCTCCTGCTTCCGGCACTGGTCAGTCTGGACCAGCCGCTCCTCGTAGGCCTCGCACTTCTCGCAGGTGTAGGGCACGTAAAACGACGAGATGCGGCCCCCCCCGATGAATCCGTGCACCATGTTGATCTGATCCACGATCTGCGGCGGCACCTCCACGAACTCGATCGCCACCCCCGCCGGTACCTTGCGGATCTGCTCGAGCCACGCGCGCACCCCGTATGAGTTGATGCGTCGGATGCCGCGCAGATTCATGGTCACCTGGGGCCCGCTCAGCCGGCCCAGAAACGTCAGATCGGCGTGCTCGTCGATGACGCCCGACAAGCGCGTCTGCCGGTCGCGCTGCTCCATCGTGAACGTGTCCCGGTCAGGCACGGCCATCCTCCTGCACGAAAATGTGAAACGACTTTGGAAACTGTTTGAACTTCTTCATGGTCAAGCGCAGGTCGATGAGCGCGATGACCTCGGTGCGATGGTTCGGCTCGATGTTGATGACAAACTTGGACAGCGACTGGAACACGCGGAACAGCCCGATGCCGGCGCCACCCAGCTTTTCCTCGACCTGCCGGGGCCCCTTGACCAGGCATCGGTTGAGATATCCGACCACGGTGTCCTGCGTCAGCGCGCCGAACGGATCGACCTGCGCCACCCCGATGTAGCCGCCGTCGCACGCAAACAGGAGCTCGGCCTGCTCGGTGGTCGCCAGCGTCACCGGCTCGCGCCGGTTCAGATGGGCGTACTTGGGCTTG
The DNA here is from genome assembly GCA_035258845.1 of Polyangia bacterium. Taxonomy (GTDB): domain Bacteria; phylum Myxococcota_A; class Polyangia; order JAHFDS01; family DATFWX01; genus DATFWX01. The sequence goes on from DATFWX010000304.1 coordinate 3,525, forward strand.
CCGTCGGGGTCGCGGGGCGCGTTGAAGATGGCGTTGGTCACCACCTCGTCCACGATGGTCTCGACCAGCTCGATCGTGCGCGGATTGCAGCCCAGCCGCGCCGCGTAGTCGGACACCTGCTGGACGTAACGGGGCTTCTCGCGCGAATCGACTACGTGCACCCGGTAGGGCTCCACGCCCCACAAAAGGTACTTCTCGAGGCCAAAGATGTCGCTGCGCAGGATCTTTTCGCTGGTCCGGATCAACTCCTCTGCCTCCAGGGGCGCGTCGTTCTTGGCGATCAAGTTACGCAGAAAGCGTCGCTCGGCCAGGAGCGGGAGGTAGTCCTCGGTGCGCGAGGTCACGTGCAAAACCAGCTTGGTCTTGGGAAATCGCTCGCCCGCCTTGTCCAAAAACTCACGCCATTCCAGCTTGTCGGCCAGCGGCGGGTCGAAATTGACCATCAAGAGGTCGTACCCATTTTGCTCGATCTGGGCGCGCAGGCTCTGCTCGGACGTCGCCAGGGTCACGTCGCTGCCGGTCGCGGTCAGCGCCCGTTCCGCGATCCGGACGACCCGCGGATCGGGGTCATAGAAGAGCACCCGGCGGCCGTTCATCGTGTTCCTTCGCTGCTCGCTCCGCCGCGGCTCGGCGTCTCGCTCCGCGGCACTCCGCTCGCAAGCCTCGAAACCCCGCGCCTGCGCTCGCAGCTCATCGGCTTCAGAGTATCACAGCCGCATCGTCGCCCGCCGCCCCGACAACCACCTCAACGCCTTCTGGGCGGCCGGTTTCGCCCCCGAAGAAAGCGATTTCCTGTGGTAAAATTCTTCGGGGTATCATGGCCAGCGCACGCGACACCGGCCCGTCGGATCCCCCTGCTTCGGCTGCGCCGGCGGCACCGCCCGAGCTCTCGGCGGCCGGGTCCGGCCGCGAGCGGCCGGCGGTCTTGATCATCGACGACGAGGCCGAGAATCTGGAGCTGCTCAGGCGCACGTTGCACCGCGATTTCACGGTCTTCGCGGCACGCAGCGGCGCCGACGGGCTGGAGCTTCTCGAAAAGCACTCGATCGACATCATCCTGGCCGACCAGCGCATGCCAGGCATGTCCGGCACCGAGTTTCTGGCTCAGGCGCTCAAGGCCAGCCCGCGCTCGAAGCGAGTGATCGTGACCGCTTACGCGGACGTGGACGCGATCATCGAGGCCATCAACCTGGGTCGTGTGCACTACTTTATCCGCAAGCCCTGGAATCAACGTGAGTTGCACGCGACGCTCGATCATCTGCTCGAGCTTTCGCGCCTGGAGTTCGAGAACGCCCGCCTTTTCGAAGAGCTCCGGCGCAAGAGCGAGGCGCTCGAGCACAAGGAACGCCTGCTCATGGAAGGGCTCGACGAGCGCGGGCGCCAGATCCTGCGCGCACACGGAGCGCTCGAGCGCGCCAACGCGGAGCTCTCGCACCTGGCATTCAAGGATGGCCTGACCGGGCTCTACAATCACCGTGCCTTCCAGGAGCGGCTGCGCGAGGAGGTGGCCCGGGCGCGCCGGTACCGCAAGCCGCTCTCGCTCATCTTCGCGGACCTCGACCACTTCAAGCAGTTCAACGATCAGCACGGCCACCCGCGCGGCGATCAGCTGCTCAAAGCGGTGGCTGACGTCCTGTCCAGCCAGGCGCGTGCGTCCGATATCTGCGCTCGCTACGGCGGCGAGGAGTTCTGCCTGCTTCTGCCCGAAACCAGCAAGGACGGCGGGCGCGCCAAGGCGGAGCGGCTGCGCGAGCTGGTGCACCGCTCACATTTCCCGGGTGCGGAGCTCCTGCCCGGGCAGCGCCTCGCCATGAGCTTCGGGGTGGCCGAGTTTCCGACCGATGCGCCCAGCGCCGACGATCTGCTCTCGCGCGCCGACCACGCGCTCTACGTGGCCAAGCGGCTGGGTCGCGATCGCGTGCAGGTCTATGGCGAGCCGGCGCCGGCGCCGACCAGCGAGGCCTTCGAGAGCGGGCCCACCTCGGACCTGCGCCCGGTGGCGCGCGAGTCGCGGCTGCCCGATTACCAGCAGCGCATGGCCGACATCGTGCAGATCCTGGAGCGTACGCGCCTGCTCGATTGCCTGCTCATCGATCTCGAGCGGCTGCGCCGGGTGGAGTCCGAGTACGGGTCGGTCACGCACGGCAATCTGATGTGGCGGGTCGGCGAAATCCTGGGCGACATGCGCGGGGCCCGCTTCCGCGAGGACGACATCGTGTGCCGGCTCAGCGAGGGCGACGGGTTCGTGGTGTTCCTGGCGCCGCCGCGCGCCGATGCGCCTGCGGCTGCGGCTGCGGAGGCGGCCCCCGCATCGGCTCCCCCCGCCAATGGGCGCGCCACCGCCGAGCTGGAGCAGGTGGCCGATCGCATCGCCAACTGGGTCGACCGCGCGCTGGTGCGCGACATCTACGAGCTCCTGCACGACACCCCGCGCACCGCGGTCGGCTATTCGCGCGTTCTCGCCAACCCGATGATCAAGCCCGAGCGGCTGGTCGCCAAGGTGGTCGAAGAAGCGCGTGAGTCGGCGCGCCTGCAGCGCAAGCGGCGCATCTTGCGCGAGAAGGAGCGGCTGCAGGAGATCATCCTGGGCGGGGGTCTGCAGACTCACTACCAACCCATCGTCAACCTCGACACCGGTGAGATCTTCGGCTACGAGGCGCTCACCCGCGGACCGCGCAAGAGCGCGCTCGAGTCGCCGCTGGCCCTGTTCACGACCGCCGAGGAGGTCGACCTCCTATTCGAGCTCGACCGCGCCTGCTTCCGCGGTGCACTCGTGCGCGCGGCCGGCCTTTTGCCGGTGCACCGACTGTTCATCAACATCCTGCCGCCGTCGTTTTACGATCACACCTTCATCGGCGCCGAGGTCGACCGGCTCCTGGAGTCGCTGTCGATGGAGCCGGCCAATGTGGTGTTCGAGATCACGGAGCGCCTGGCGATCGAGAACTTCGGCCAGTTCCGCAAGGCGCTCTCCGTCTACACCAACGCCGGCTTCGGGGTGGCCATCGACGATGTGGGGACCCGGCACTCGAATCTGGAGGCAGTGATTGCGCTGCGCCCCAATTTCGTCAAGTTGTCGGATGTGATGACCCACGGCATCGCCCGCAGCGGGATCAAGCGCGAGATGCTCAGGTCGCTGGTTCGGTTCACGCAGTCGATCGACGCGGTCATCGTGGCCGAGGGCATCGAGACCCGGTCCGACTTGCACTGCCTGCATCAGCTCGGCGTGCGCTACGGCCAGGGTTACTTCCTGGCCCGCCCGGGGCCGCCCTTTCCGGCGCTCCGGCAGAGCGCGCTGCGCGGTTTTGGCAGCCGCGCGGCCCGGCCGGGAAATGGGCCATGAGCGAACAGGTTCCGACCGAGCCCCCGGCGGGCGGCGAGCCCCCGGCCCCGACCAGCGAGAGCGCGCGTGCTCTGGGCGGCCTCGCGGTGGCCGAGCGGCGCTGGTACCTGGCGCTGCGCGTGCTCATGATCGCTGTGGTCTCGACCCTCATCGCCGGCAACGCAATCTGGGGCTACGCGCTCGATCGGCCCAGCGCGTTCGTCGTGCTCGGGCTCATCACGCTACCGACTCTGCTCGGCGTCCGGCTGCACCTGCGGGGCCACTTCACCGATGGCTGGCTGCTGGCGCTGATGCTGTCCGACATCGTGGTCATCACGCTCGGCAACCACTGGGCCGGCGGCGTCGAGAGCTCGTTCGGGTATGCGTACCTGGCCGTGGTGCTGGGCTCCGCGCTGTTTCTCGACCAGGGGCTGGCTCTGCTGTGCGCGTTCGGGTCGGCTTTCGCGTACGTGGAGCTGGTGCTGCTCGAGTACGCAGGCATCCTCGAGCATCATGACTTCCTCGGCACCTCGCTCGAGCACAACACCAACTACGTGGTCTACGAGTGCACGATGAAGTCGATCACGTTCCTGGCCTGCTCGCTGGTCGCGACCGCGGTCGTGAGCTCGGCCCGCCGCGCCTACGCAAGACTGGAGGAACAGGAGCGGCGCATGCGCCAGTTCGCGGTCGAGGTGCTGGCCATGCAGGAGGCCGAGAGCCGCCGCATTGCCCGCGAGCTGCACGATGGCGCCGGACAGGCGCTGACCGCGGCCCGACTGCACCTGCAGGCGGCCGCGGCCGCGGTCGCGCAGGCGCAGGTCACGACCAGCCTGAACGTGAGCGTCGCGGCGGGCGGCGGCGGCAGCGTGGGCCCGGTGCCGGTGCTGGTGATGCCCGAATCGAGCCGCTTGGTCCGCGACTCCATCCTGGCCACGGCGCGTCTGCTCGACGCGGCCATGGACGAGGTGCGGCAGTCGGCGGCCGCGCTGGGCCCCACCACGCTCGACGAGCTGGGGCTGGTGGAAGCGCTGCGCCGCCACTGCGACGGCATCCGCGCGGCCAGCCGCATCGAGGTCGCGTTCACGGCGCCACCGGGCGAAAGCGACGACCAGGAGACCGTGCGCGCACCGGCCGCCATCGAGCGGGCGTGCTATCGCATTGCCCAGGAGGCGCTGACCAATGCGGTGCGGCACGCCCAGCCCAACCGCATCGAGGTGCAGGTGCTGAGCGGCAGCGGCGTGATCGGCATCGATATCCGCGACGACGGCTGCGGCTTCGACCCGGCCAGCCCGCGCCAGGGCCTGGGCCTGCAAGGCATGCGCGACCGGGTGACGCTTCTGGGCGGCAGCTTTACCATCGACAGCATGCCCGGGCACGGCACCCGCGTGCGCGCCATCATCCCCGTGCATCAGGAGGGCGAACCGTGAAATCATCGCTGCGCGAAAAGATCAGGGTGCTCCTGGTCGACGATCATCAAATCGTCCGCGAGGGTCTGCGCGCGCTCCTGGTCAGCGCGCCCGAGATCGAGGTGGCGGGCGAGGCTTCGGACGGCCGCGAGGCGGTCGAGATGGCGGTCAAGCTGCGTCCCGACCTGGTGGTCATGGACCTGTCGCTCAAGGGGTTGCACGGCGAGGGCGCCATCCGCGAGCTGAAGCGGCGCATGCCCGATGCCAGGGTGATGGTGCTCTCGATGTACGGCAGCCCCGAGTATGTGCGGCCGGCCGTGCGCGCCGGAGCCATGGGCTACATCGTCAAGGGCAGCGGGATCTCGGAATTCGTGGACGCCATCCGCGCGGTGGCGGGCGGCGGCAGCTTTTTCGGGGTCGAGGTGCGGCGCGTGGCCGAGGCCGCCCGCGCCGAGCCGGCGCCCGCCGATGAGGCCAGAAGCCCGCTCGACGAGCTGACCGCGCGCGAGCGCGAGGTGCTCCAGCTGGTGGCCCTGGGCCAGACCAATCGTCAGATCGCGCAGACCCTCGGCCTGTCGGCCAAGACGGTCGACGGCCACCGCACGCGCATCATGGCGAAGCTCGACCTGCACGACGCCGCGTCGTTGACGCGGTTCGCAATCCGGCACGGTCTGGTGTCGCCGGATCAGTGAGCGCGAGACCTGCCGGGCGGCTACTTCTTCTTCTTCCCGGCTTTCTTCTTGGCCTTGCCCTTCCTGCCTTTTTTCGCAGCCTTCCGCGCCGGTTTGCGCGCCTTCGCCTTGCCGCGGCCCGCCTTGGCCCGGGCCTTCTTGGGCTTGCGCGCGGCCTTCTTGCGGGCCGGCTTGCGAGCGGCCGGCACGGCCGGCTCGCTTTCCATCGCCGTTGGCAGGGGCGGGAGCGGAGGAGGCATCACCGGCTCGGTGTCGTCCTGCGTCGCCTCGCCGCCAGAACCTGAGCCGCTGCCCTCGCCACCGCCACCACCACCACCCTGGTCACCGCCACCCCAGTTCCATTCGTCAACCATCATCGACACTCCTTGGTTTGGGGATGTCACTATTTCAGCTGCTCCAGGATCTCTTCCCGGGTGCAGATACCCTTCCGGATGAGAAGGCCCATCAGCTTTCGTAACACATCTTCATCCCGCGCGAGAAGCGCTTCCAGCTGCTCGATGCGCGCGCGCAACGCGACGGTTTCGTCCAGCGCGAGCGCGGGCACCGGTGCGGCCGCTGGTCGGGCCGGCACCGGCGGCGGCGCGGCCGTGGGCAGGGGCGCGCTCAGGGCGCGCGGGGCGGGACCAGCGCGCGGCGCCGGCGCAGGGCTCGCGCTCGGCCCCGGGACCTCCGCGCCCAGAAACGGCTGCGGGGCGAACGCGCTGCCCGGATTTCCGAACTCGCTCAGAGAAGTCAACGCGATCTCGCCGCTTCCCGGCTCGGGCGCCGGCACGTCCTCGCCCCGGTAGTGCTCTGTGATCGCACGATCGATTGCGCGCGGTCCGGCCAGATAGGCGCGCACGTTGAGCCGGGTGCGAATGCGCAGCTCGTCGATCACGGCCAGGTTGGTCGGATCCGCCATCGCCACGTCGAGAAATTTGCCGTCGATCCCGAACGGCATCAGCGCGTGCTGCTCGCAGGTTTCGACCGGCACCAGATCGAGCGCCTTGCGGGGAACGTCGCGGCCGTCCAGGCGCACGGCCGGGAAGTTGAGCTGATGCGACAGCGCCTGTACGAGCGCCTCCTCGCTGCACAGCTTCATCTCGATCAGGATCTTGCCGAGCTGGCCACCCCACCGCTGCTGCTCGCTCAGCGCGGCGCGCAATTTGACCTCATCGATTACACCAGCCTGGATCAAGATCTCGCCCAACTTCTTGCGTGCCACTTGACCTCTAGTATCTCCCGACGACGCGGACGAAGAAACCGAAGGCGTCGCGCGTAAGATCACCCAGCTCGTTGTCACCGAAGCGGCTGAAGTTCCAGCCTACCCCAAGCCGCACGTATCGTTGCACGAGATAGTTCATCTCGACAAGGGCCCCGTGGCGGATCTGCTCGGCCTCGCCCGGCAGCCACAGCTTGAGCACCCGATACTCCGCGCCCGCGTCGACGCGACGGGTGAGGTGGGCATTGATGCGATTGATCCAGAGCAGAAGGTCAGTCTGCGACCGCAGCTCCTGGTGCAGGGTCGGATCGAGCGGGTCGAAGAGCACGTCATCGGACTGCGCGATGTGCTTGAAAGCCAGCTTCTCGACCAGCTGCAGGCGCAGCGGAAGCTCGAACATCGGGATCAGCGCGAGCACGTCCGAGCGCTGGTCGGTGTGCAGGCCCTGGCCCAGGCCGGTCGGACGAATCTCCCATAGTTTCGTATACTTGAAGATCAGATCGAACCAGTCGAGGCGCAGCGGTCGGTAGGCTGCGCCGGCCGTCAGCTCGAACAGGCGCGCCTCCAGCCGGTCAAACGTCTGGTCGTCCACCTCGAGCAGGGTGAAGCGGCCCAGGAAGGTCAGGTCCCGCGCCCACTGCCACTCGCCGGTGTGGCTGGTGAACCACTCGATCTTCCGACCCGGTGACAGCAGGAGCTGACTGCCCGGGAGCATCGGGCGGTCGGCGTAGGTGCCCGATTGGGGGCCACCGCCGCCGCCCGGCGCCAGTGCGGGCGCGGTCAGCGAGGGCGGTGGGCCCAGCTGCGTGGGCGCCGGCTGGCAGGGCGCGCTGCGTGGGTCGGCCGCCAAATTCCCGTTGCATGGAGATAGGTTGGCCGCGCCGAACAGGGGTGCCATGTCGTCGAAGCGGAGCTCGAAGCGGCCGCCCAGCTTGAACCGATCCAGGCGCAGCCACTCGTAGCCCAGCGACAGCACATCGCGCTGCTGGTCGCCGATCGGCGTGCCGTCGGGCAGGCTGGCCCCGAACGTGTGCTGGTGCTCGTAGCCGCCATTGATGGCCAGCCCGGGCCGCAGCTGCCATTTGTTGGTGATGCCCAGGAGCGCGCGGTTGGACTGACCGGAGGCGCCGGCCTGCAGCTGATACTCGCCATAGGTGCGGCCGCGCTTGGCCTCCCCGAAGCGGTCCTCGGCGCCCACGATGGAGGTCATGGTGGTGCCCCAGGTCGTGCTTTCCAGGCGCTCGCTCGCGTATACGCTGGCGGTTTCGCTGATGGGCGTCTTGAGGCCCAGCTGCAGGGCGGCCGAGCCGTCCCAGCGCAGGGCGCCGGTCAGCGACGCGGTCACGTCCTGGCGCAGCTTGTAGTCGACGCCCAGCGTGGTGGTCGCAAAGCGGTGATCGCTGAAGGTGCCAATCTGCGGATCGCCCAGCGTCGGCTGTGCATCCGACGACGTGCGGAGCACAACCTCCTGGCCCACGCGCGCGGTCCAGCGCGGTTTCAGGCGATAGCTGGCGAAAAGCGCGAGGAAATCGCGCTGCAGCGCGGGCGACAGACGCTTGGACTGGTCGACAAAAGGCCCCAGGAGCTGCTGGAACTGGTGCGAGTACTCGCCCTTCCAACCGAGCTTGCCGCGCGTCCCGCTGTACTGCAGGGTCAAGAGCTCGGTTTCCATCTGCGCCAGGCCCGACGGATCGGCGCCCGGCATGGGGGTGCCCAGACCCGGCTGCGGGAAGCTGCCCTGGAGCTGCGGCAGGTTGGCGATGGAGCCGTCGTGGCGCAGCACCAGCTGATCCTGGGCCGTCAGCTTCCACGCGATCTCGCCGCCGTATTTGGTGCGGCCCTGCTCGAGGATGTTGCCGGTCGAGAAGAAGCCGCGGTCGAGTACCTGCACGTAGCCGTGGCCGCGCAGTGCGTCCTCGCGCAGGCGCCTCGTCCAATCGGACGGGGTCACCGAGAGCTCGAACTTGTAGGCGTCGTGATCGCCCCGGTTGGGGTCGCACGAGCGGATGGTCCCGCAGATGGCGTTGAGGCCGTAGAAGGTGAGGCCGCCATCCTGCGACAGGAAGTTGCCCGCGTCGGTCGAGCTCGAGCGCGCGAACTCGGCGCGCAGCGTCGATTTCTTGCCCAGCTTGATGGCGCCGTCCAGGCCCCAGAGCGCGTAATCGGTGGCGCCTTCGCGGCCCTCGCCCACGTAGCCACCGCCAACCGTCACCAGGTCGAAGAAGGTTTCGCGAAGCTGCGCGCCCCACACCGTGCCGGTCTGGTTGGCGTCGGGCTGATAGTCGTAGTCGACCTCGATGTAGACCGGATGGCCGTTCAGGCTCGACACCGAGGCGGCCGGATTACCGATCAGGAAGGAAGCGTCCGCAACCGACGGGATGGGCGCCTTGAACAGAAGCCGGCCGCCCATGTAATCGATGACATAATCAGCGTCGAGGGACAGGGGCTGGGCGAGCAGCGGCATGCCACTATCGCGGTCGCGCACGACGATCTGCACGCGCTCGCCGCCCGGCACCAGCTGGCCGTGCCGGAGGAAGTAGATCGAGCCGCCGGTCGAGCGGAACACGTTGTGGTCGTGCGCGAGCCGGTTGTCATCCTGCGACACGAAGGCCTTGAGCCGGGTCTCGGTGGCCTCGCCCAGCTTGCGTTGGAACTCGATGTCGCCGCCGTAAAGCGCGCGGTCGTACTGGAGCAGCTCGAGGCCCCGCAGCGCCGGGCGGAAGTTGCCCACCTGGAGGCGGTTCTTCTTGTCGTCGGTCTCGACGAGCACGTACAGCTTGTCGCGCGCACGCACGTCCTGAACCTCGGTGGCGGCGTCGCCGTAAACCGGATAGAAGCGCGCCGGATCGATGACCTGTGACAGGAAGTCTTCGAGCTCGGGGCGCTTGGCCGAGTCGACGTGCGCGGTGATGTCGAGGTATTTCGCGAGCGCGCCGCCATGCACGCGCGCCTTCAGGTAGAGCGCGGCGCGGCCGTGCAGGAGCATGGAGTCGGTCGCGACCGTGGTCTCGTCGGTCATGCCGTCGAGCCGGCCGCCCTCCGGGTCGAGTTTGCCGTTTCCGTCCCAGGCGGTTGCAATCGCGCCGTCGGCCAGGGCCATCAGGAACAGGTGCGTGTCCTTGACCTCGACCGGGTAGCGGATCAGGGCCGCATTGCCGGCCCCATCGGTGGCGCGGATCTCGACCGTGGAGCGGCCGTACGGCAGCGGCACCAGCTCGGCAAATGTGCCGTCGGCGCGCACATGCGCTGCGTGGCCGTTGATGGTGATCTGGTTCTTGGGATCGGTCTTGCCTTTGACCGCGAGCTGGGGCGAGGACACGGTGAGCCCGCGCGGCGGCAGGTGCACGATGAGGTTGGCGGCGGCGATCGGCTGCGGGAGCAAGGGGGCGTCGAGCTCGGACTGGGGCTGGGCCAAAGCAGCGTCGAGCGCGTTGCGATCGGGTGCGGGCGCGACAGCGGATGCGGGCACGGCAGCGGATGCGGGCGCGGCCGTTCGCTCGGCGCCGGTGACCAGTTGGTACTCGACGCCCTGCTGGCGGAACGCATGCACGCTGGGACTGCGGGCCGGCGCGACCGGTGGCTGGACGATATAGACCGCATGGTGACCGGCGGCGTCGCTGACGTCGAGCACCACCGGCGCTCCGGCCGGCTGCTGGGCGCGCAGCTTGAAGCTGCCCGCCTCATCGAGCGGCACCTTCTCGCCGTTGACGAGCGCCTGCGCGGGCGCCGGCTCCACCTCCGGGGGCGGGGGCGGCTGGCTCGCCACCTCGACCGTATCGTGGCGCGCGCTGGGTGGAGCCAGCGTGCCCGACACGTCCAGCTGCTCGCCGGGCAGCCCGGCCTCGACCAGGGCCTTTTTGGTTTCGGCCGCGCGCAAAAGGGCCGCCATGATCGCCGGCCGACCCGGGGCTGGGGTCGCGCGCACGCGCACCTGGATCTTCCCCTTCCCCGCCCGATCCTTGAGCGCGGCCGCGGTCTGCGCTGCAAATGCCTTGAGCTGCGCGGTCGGCGCCCCGCTGGCTGCAAACAGCCGGCCGCTGGTCGAGCTCTCGTAGCGGGCGGTCGCGCGTCCGGCCGAGAACCAGCGCCGGGGCGAGCTGCCGCGGTTGCCAGCGCCGTCCTCGACCCGCAGCTGGGCCGAGTAGATGCGGCCGGGCGCCAGCACCGGCTGGCCACGCTCGTTCTCGCCTGCAAATGCGACGCTGCGGGGCGGCGGTCCGGTTGCGGCCGCCCGCCAGACCACCTCGTCGTCGTCCCGCCGCACCGTGAGGACCCATTGCAGCGGCCGCGGCAGCGGCTGTGCGAGCGCGAAATGGATGGGCGGTTTGAGGCGCCCGCCGTCGAGCGGGAGGTCGGGCAGGGCGGCTTGGCCCGCGCCCTCGATCGCCAGATCGACCTTGAGCAGATCGAGCGTGATGGGACGGCCGAACACACTGGCGCGGCCCTTTTGCAGGTTGCCCTCGACCTCGCGCTGGATGCCGCTCGGCTCGGCAGCGGCCGCCGGCCCGGGCTCGCCCCGATCGATCGGCACCAGCGCGCGCCGGCCGTCCGCACGCACGAGCTCGATCACGGCGCGTCCATCCGCGGGCAGCGGCGCGGTGCCCGAAAAGCGCGTCCCCTCGAGCGCCAGCGGCTGTACGCCCACGCGCACCTGGGGCCGGGCCGCGGGCGGCGCCGGCAGGCCCTGGGGCGCCAGCGCGCGCGTCACCTTGATCTCGACGCGCCGCAGATTGCCCCGAATCGGGTTCTGCGCACCCACACCGGACGCCTTGACGCGATCGGCGGGTACGCCCAGGCCGACCAGCGCATCCTTGACCGCACGCGCCATCTGAGCGCTGCGCGCGAGCGCGCGGATGGTGCCGCCCGCGCCATCGCTGTGGCCCTCGACCGCGTAGTCGGCGTCCGCCGGCATCCGGGCGTGCAGCGATTCGCAGAGCTTGCGACCTGCCTTGGTCAATTTGCCGGCGGCGCCGAACAGCCGGCCCGGCAGCCGGTCTTCGAACAGCACCTCGATCCCGCCCCCGACGCCCAGGAGCCCGAGCGCGCTCGAGCCCTGAGCGCCCCCTGGCGCCACCACGTCGAGCTGGTAGAGATAGATCGCCTTCGACTCCAGCTCCTTGCCGTCCCAGTGCAGGTCGGCCGGCGGAGGGCCGACGCCCGCAAGCTCGCGCACGGGCGTCCTGGCATCGTTTTCGGGCGCATAGCGCGAGATCGCGAGCGACCACGAGACCGGGCTGGGACCCTTCCATCCGGTGTGGAACGTGATGGGCGAGGGCGTGGCCAGCGCAGGCGGGTCCGCAACCGCCG
>DATFWX010000305.1:0-33283 GCA_035258845.1 Polyangia bacterium
CCGCAGTCGTCGACCGCGACGAAGCGGCGGATCTTGACCATGCCGGTTCCGCGATCGATGTCCACCACGCAGATGTAGCTGCCGAACGGGAAGGTGAGATTGGGCGGGTCATAGTAAGAAACCGCCTCCAGGCCCGCCTCCATGCCCTGCGGATGGTTGGTGTACGCGGCCAGCGCGATGTCGGCGATGGTCTTGTGGCGCTGGGGGGCTCCCCGGACCGAAAACTTGCCCGGCTCCCACACCAGATCCTCCTCGGAGACCTCGAGCAGGTGGGCCGCGATCTTTCTGGCCTTGTCGCGGATCTTGCGCGCCGCCATGGCGCCGGCCGCGCCCGCGGTCGGCGTCGACCGGCTGGCATAGGTGCCGAGCCCATAGGGCGCGGTGTCGGTGTCGCCCTCCTCGACCTGGACGTGCGCCGCCGGGATCCCCAGCTCCTGGGCGACGATCTGCGCGTAGGTGGTCTCGTGGCCCTGGCCCTGCGACTTGGTGCCGAAGCGGGCGATCGCCTTGCCGGTCGGGTGGACCCGGATTTCGCACGAGTCGAACATCTTGAGGCCCAGGATGTCGAACTGCTTGGAGGGCCCGGCGCCGACGATCTCGGTGAAGCTGGAGATGCCGATGCCCATCAGCTCGCCGCGCGCTCGCTTGGCGGCCTGCTCCTTGCGCAGCTCCGCGTAGCCGATGATGTCCATCGCCTTGCGCAGCGCGGCCCCGTAGTCGCCGCTGTCGTATTCCCAACCCAGCGCCGAGCGGTAGGGAAACTTGTCCTTGGGGATGAAATTCTTGAGCCGCAGCTCCGCCGGATCCATCTTGAGCTCGAGGGCCAGGCAGTCGGTGATGCGCTCGATGGTGTGCGCGGCCTCGGTGACGCGGAACGAGCAGCGGTAGGCAATGCCGCCCGGCGGCTTGTTGGTGTAGGCGGCGTCGACCTCGGCGAACGCGTTGCCGAGCGCATACGAGCCCGTGCAGATCGAAAACAGGCCGGCCGGGAACTTGGACGGGTTGGCGGCCGCGTCGGTGTACCCATGGTCGGCCAGCGTCTTGATGCGCAGCGCGGTCATGGTGCCGTCCTTCTTCGCGGCCAGCTCGGCATGCACGTGGTAGTCGCGGGCGAAGGAATCGGCCTGCAGGTTTTCCATCCGGTCCTCGATCCACTTGACCGGCCGCCCGATGACGACCGAGGCCGCCACCGCGATGACGTACCCGGGGTAGACCGGCACCTTGCCGCCGAAGCCGCCGCCAATGTCCGGCGACACGATGCGGATGCGCTCTTCGGACAGCCCGACATGGCCCGCCACCAGCGCAAACACGGTGCGGATGGCGTGCGGCGCCTGCGTGGTCATGTAAACGGTGAGCTTGCCGTTGACGCGGTCGAAGTCGGCCACGCAGCCGCAGGTCTCGATCGACGCCACGTGGATGCGCGGGATATAGAGGTCCTGCTTGACCACCACGTCGGCCTGCGCGAACGCGCGCTCGGTGCCGGCGCGGTCGCCCACCTCCCAGTGCCAGATGTGGTTGTCCTTCTTGTCCTTCTTGTCGGTACGCAGAACCGGTGCGCCCGGCTGCAGGGCCTTGAATGGATCCACCACCACCTCAAGCGGCTCGTAGTCCACCTCCACCGCCTCCACGCCGTCGGCGGCCGCATAGCGGTCAGTGGCGACCACCGCCGCCACCTCCTGCGCCTGGTACATCACCTTCTCGACCGGCAGCACCATCTGGGTGTCCGACATCAGGGTCGGCATCCAGTGCAGGTTGAACTTGGCCAGGGTCTCGCCCGTGATCACGGCCAGCACTCCCGGCACTTTCAAGGCGTTCTCGGTTCGGATCGATTTGATCTTCGCGTGCGCAAACGGGCTGCGCACGATGTCCAGGTGAAGCATGCCGGGCAGCTGGATGTCGTCGACGTAGTTGCCCTTGCCGCGGATGAAGCGTGGGTCTTCCTTGCGCTTCATCGAGTGTCCCATGCCGCTGACCTCGGGGCTCGTCTTAGGAGGCTGCATGGCTCTTCTCCTCACGCAGCTTTACGGCCGCGTACTGAATGGCTTTGACGATGTTCACGTAGCCGGTGCATCGGCACAGGTTTCCGGAAATGGCCTCGCGGATCTCGGCCTCGCTCGGGCTCGGGTTGCGCGCCAGAAGCGCCACGCTGGTCATCATCATGCCCGGGGTGCAGTAGCCGCACTGCAGGCCGTGCTGCTCCCAGAAGCCCTCCTGGATGGGATGCAGCTTGCCGCCCTGCTCCAGCCCCTCGACCGTTTCCAGCTTGCACCCGTCGGCCTGGACCGCCAGCAGCGTGCACGATTTGACCGGCACGCCGTCGAGCAGCACGGTGCAGGCCCCGCAGTGGGTGGTATCGCAGCCGATGTGGGTGCCGGTCAGCCGGAGCCCTTCGCGCAGGAAGTGAACCAGAAGCAGGCGCGACTCCACCTGGGCCTCGCGCGCTTCGCCGTTGACCGTGAGCTTGATTGTGTGCGTTGCCATGGCTAGTGACCTCCCGCTCGCTCGATCGCCTTGTGCAGGGCACGGTTGGCCAGAACCCGCGCCATCTCCCGCTTGTACTCAGTGGAGCCGCGGCGGTCCGGGTTGGGCGTCGCCGCCTGGGCGGCCCGTCGCGCCGCTTCCGCGAGCGCGGCCGCATCGACCTTCTTGCCCACCAGGGGCTGGGCCGCGGCGGCGGCGTCGAGAGGCGTGGGCCCGACGTTGGTCAGGGCCAGCCCCACGCGCTCGAGCGTGCCGCCGGCACCGAGGGTGACCTGGGCTGCCGCGGCGGCGGTTGCATAGTCGCCGACCTTGCGCTCGAGCTTGACGTAGGCCCCGCCGCTCCGGGGCGGCGGCGCCGGGATGCGGATCTCGGTCAAGATCTCGTCGGGCGCCAGCGCGGTCGTGAACAGCCCCAGGAAGAACTTATCGATCGGGATCACGCGCTCCCCCTTGGGCCCGGTGGCCACCACCTGCGCGCCCAGCGCCAGCATGGTGGCCGGGTGGTCGTTGGCCGGGTCGCCGTGCGCAAGGTTGCCGCCCACCGTGGCCCGGTTGCGCACCAGCGGGTCGGCGATCACCTTGGCGGTGTCGTGGAGGATCGGGTAGCGGGTGCGGATGAGCTCCGACTCCTCGAGCGCCGCCTCGCGGGTGCGGCCGCCGATCCGGAGCACGCCGCCCTCCTCGCGAATGTACTCGAGCCCGGGGATGCGGCCGATGTCGACCACATGCTCGGCCTGCCCGAGCCGGAGCTTGAGCAGAGGCAGAAGACTCTGACCTCCCGACATGACCTTGGCGCTATCGCCGTAGCGCGTGAGCAGCGCCAGCGCCTCGGGCAGCGTGGCCGGGGCGTGGTAGTCGAACGCAGCAGGGATCATGATTGCCCTCCTATACCGTGAGATCTGAGATGAGCCGCTCGAGCGACGCCAGGTCGTGGGCCGGCGCCAGACGGTCGACGAATGCGAGCGCGGCCGCCATGCCGCGCGCGGTCGGCTCGTACCGGGGATCGCTGAGCAGCGGGTTGAGCCAGATCAGGCGGCGCGCCCGCGCCTGGATGTGGCGAAGCGCGCCCGCCAAAAGCTCCGGGTCACCGCGGTCGAGGCCGTCGCTGAGCACGATGACCACGGTCCGCCCGTCGACCAGCTCGCGCAGATGCCGGCTTGCGAAAGCGGCCAGACACTCGCCGATGCGGGTGCCGCCCGACCAGTCGGGGACCGCGCGCGCCAGCCGGGCCAGCGCCTGCTCCTGCTCGCCGGCGGCCAGATGGGCCGTGATGCGGGTCAGCTCGGTGTTGAACGCGAACACCTCGGTGCCCTTGGCCACCCGCAGCAGCGCGCGCGCGAAAGCGAGCAGAAACCGCGTGTGCATTTCCATCGAGCCGCTGGTGTCGCACAGGAAAACCAGCTTGGGGGTCTCGATCGGGCGCGCGCGCCGCGCCAGCATCACCAGCTCGCCGCCGGTGGCGAGGCAGCGGCGCAGGCTGCGCCGCAGATCCGTGCGCCCAGGGCCGCGCGTGGGCTTGAGGCGCCGGCTGCGGCGAGTGGCCAGCTTCTGGGCCAGACGGAAAAGGAGCGGCTCCATGGCCAGAAGATCGCGCTGGTCACATCGATCGAATGGCTTCTTGCGAAATAGGGCCTCGCGGCTGGAGCCGGGCTGCCCGGTTTCGGCCTCTTGTGCGGCTGGCTCGACGGAGGCGGTGGCCGCGGACAGAAAGGCCAGCGCCCGGCCCGCACGACCGGGACCATGCGTGGCGGAAGGCGGCTGCGCGGGCGTCTTCGGGTCGCCGCCCCGGCCCAGCCACTTCTGCGCGAACAGCGCATCGAACGCGTCGGCGTCCTGGCGGCGGATCTTGAGCGCGCAACCGAGCGCCCAGCGCACCTCGGCCCGGTCGGAGATGTCGACCCGCAAGAGCGCCTCCAGCGCGTCCACCTCATCGCCGATCGCGACCCGCATGCCGGCCGCGCGCAGATCGGAGGCGAAGCGGGCCAGATGGACCACCAGGTCGTTCATGAGGCTTTTGCTCCCTCCAGGAGACGCGCCAGCTGGTCGCGCTCGAGCGCGGCCAGGTCGCGCCGATCCTTGACCAGGCAGCCCAGCGTTGCCTCGACGGCCTCGAGGTCGAGGTGGTCGCGATGCAGCCGCACCAGCGCTTGCGCCCAATCGATGCTCTCGGCGACCCCAGGGCTGCGCACCAGATCCTGGCGGCGCAGCGCCTGCACGAAGCGGGCGATCTCGTGGGCCAGCCGCTCGCCGGCGCCAGGCACGCGCGCGCGCAGGATGCGCACCTCTTTGTCCAGGCTGGGATGGTCGATGTAGAGATAGAGGCAGCGGCGGCGCAGCGCGTCGCCGATCTCGCGGGTACAGTTGGACGTGAGAACGACGTGGGGCACGTGCTGGGCGCGGATCGGGCCCAGCTCCGGGATGGTGACCTGGAAGTCGGACAGCAGCTCGAGCAGGAAGGCCTCGAAGCCCTCGTCGGCGCGATCGATCTCGTCGATGAGAAGCACCGCCGGTCCCTGGGTTCGCGTGAGCGCCCGCAGAAGCGGCCGCTCGAGCAAATAGCTGCGGTCGAAGACGGTTTTTTCCATCTCGTCGGCGGTCTGGCCTTCCTGCTCGGCCATCCGGACGCGCAGCATCTGGCGGGGATAGTTCCACTCGTAGAGCGCGGTTGCGACGTCGAGCCCCTCGTAGCACTGCAGGCGAATGAGCTCGGTTGCGCGGACGCGCGCCCACACCTTGCCGATCTCGGTCTTGCCCACGCCCGCCTCGCCCTCGACCAGAAGCGGCTTGCCCAGATCCTCGGCCAGAAAAACCGCGGTCGCGATGGCCGCGTCGGCAACGTAACCCTCGCTGCCCATGGCGTCGAGAAGCTGGCGGATCTCGGGCGTCATTGTGTTCCTTCGCGCCTCGCTCCGGCGCGGCTCGGCGGCTCGCTCCGCGGCACTGCGCTCGCAAGCCTCGAAACCCCGCGCCTGCGCTCGCCGCTCATGGTGTTCCTTCGCGCCTCGCTCCGGCGCGGCTCGGCGGCTCGCTCCGCGGCACTCCGCTCGCAACCCTCGAAACCCCGCGCCTGCGCTCGCCGCTCATGGTGTTCCCAGAAAGCGCTCGGGCGCAGCCATGAACTTTTCGCGGCAGCGCGGATTGCAGAAGTAGAAGGTGCGGCCCCCGTGCTCGACCTTGTGGCGGGCCGTGGCCACGACCACGGTCATGCCGCACACGGGGTCGAGCTGCTCTTCTGGCTGCGGCGACTTCTCGCGGGCCAGCGCGGCGCTGGCGCGACGAAGCTGCACGATCTCGGCCAGGATGGAGAGCGCCACCTCCTCGGGCAGGCGGGCCCCGATGTCGAGGCCGGCCGGGCTCCTCACTCGATCCAGCACCTCGGCCGCGATCCCGCGCCCCTCGAGCGTCTGCCGCAGCTCGGCGAAACGCTTACGGCTGGCCACCACGCCCAGATAGGCCGGCCGCGCGGCCAGGGCGGCCGCCACCGAGTCCTCGTCGTTCTCGCCCATGGTGGCGACCACGGCGTAGAGGCGGTCTGCGGCCGCGCCCGCAGGCGGGCTCGCGGGTGCGATCTCGACCGCGTACCCCAGGGCCTGGCCCAGCTGCGCCAGCGCGCGCGCGATGGGCGTGCTCCCGTACACGAGAAGCCGCGGGGCTGGCATGACGGGCTCGAGATAGATGTCCACGGTTCCTCCGCTGTGGCAGGTCATCGGCAGCGGCTTGACTCCCGGCCGCGCCTCCCGTGCCGGGTCGGGTGACAGTGAAACCAGGCGCGGCAGGCCGTCGGTGAGCGCCTGCGCCGCCTCGCGGCTGACCGTCGGCTGCGTGCAGCTCCCGCCCAGCCAGCCAAAAAAGCCGCCGTCGGCGGTGATGACGGCCATGTCTCCGGGCTGCACCGAGCTCGACGGCTGCCGGCGCACCACCAACGCCAGCACGAACGGCTCGCCCCGCCGGGCCAGATCCGCCGCCAGCGCCAGCAGCTCAGCCCGCACGATCGGGCTCCTTGGCGCCGGCCAGCCCGGCCCGCGCGCGCTCGAGATCGGCCGGCACGTCCAGGTCGAAAAGCGCCGACGCCGGCCACGCCACCTCGATCGCCTGCTCCCGGTGGCGCCGGACCACCCGCTTGCCGCAGCCGTCGCCGTCGAGCGCGCGCAGCTCGGGAAACAGCCAGCGCCCGTACAGGATGGGCGGAGCCACCACATCGTCGTAGCGGGACACGACGAGCGGCCGGGGCACGTGGCGACCGCGCTCGACGAGCTCCTGGATCATGCCCGCGGTCACGAGCGGCATGTCGGCCAGCAGCACCACCGCGGCCGCTGCGTCTTCGGGCACGGCGGCGATCCCGGCGCGCAGCGAGGCCTCGATGCCGCGCGCGTAGTCGGGGTTGAAAACCGGTGTGCTCGCAAGCCCGGCCAGCTCGCGCAGGGCCTGCTCGCTCTCGTGCCCCAGCACGACCAGGATGGGGTCGAGCCCGGCCGCGGCTGCGGTCCGCACCGCACGCGCGAGAACGGTCGAGCCCTCGAGCGTCAGAAACAGCTTGTTCTGGCCCATGCGGCTCGAGGTTCCCGCGGCAAGCAACACACCGGCCACGCGATCGTGCGCCATGCTTCGTGCCTCCTTGGTCGGGCTCCAGGCTCACGATCCGCCCAGAGCGGGGGACGGCAGCGTAGGCTGCGTGAAGCGTACGGCCACAGGTGGCCCCGGTCAACCGGCGGATTAGGGCGGCGAGGTTTCGATGGCCAGCACCCAGTCGCCGTCTCCGTCACCGTTCGGGCCCGGTGGGGCAAAGCTCTGGCTGCCGGTGTTGGCAAATGGGGAGCCGGCGATCGTCGTGTAGGTGCCATTGCTCGGGTCGTACCAGCGCGCGGTGGCGGAGCCGGCCAGCTTGGTCATGTCCACGGTCACCGTCCGGACCGTGGGCAGGTAGGCCAGAACCAGCGTGCCGTCGGGGGTCCGGGCCGCGGTCACGTAGTCGCTGTCGTCGACGTAGCCGGTGGCCGAGAAGGTGCCATACCCGGACGTCAGCACCGAGTGGTTCTGATCGGGCACCAGGTTGTACCAGGCGCGCGGCTCGAAGAACGCCTTGACGTGCGGCATCTGAAGCGCGCCCGGGCTGTCCAGATGCGACTGCCAGCCCGCCGTGAAGGTCCAGGTGTAGTGGTTGCCATAGAGCTGCCCAGTCGCCCCGCTCAGGTTGGTCCAGTATTCCTCGCGCCGCAGCGTCGAGGGCGTGCTCTCGTGCGCCTGCGCATTCGACTCGTACTCGTAGACCGCCTCCACCATGAACACGGGCTCGAAGTTGGCTCGGTTGTAGTCGGTGAGCACCTGGGCGTAGGTCGGGTAATAGGTGTAGGACGCGTTGAGCGAGATGATGGGTGCCCAGTTGGGGTCGTCGAGCGAGCCGCTCGAGAGGTAGTTCAGCTCGATGGTGTGGATGTGGCGCGTGTCGTTGTCCTTGATCCCCAGCGCAACCGCCGTCACCACCGCATCGTTCGCCGGGTCGCTCCAATTCTGATAGTCGTTGCCATTGAACCAGATCAGGTTGTCGAAGTCGCGATAGCGATTGCCCAGATAGCGCCCGTAGTTGCGGCAGGCCTGCACGCCGTTTTGCCGCATTGCGCCCAGCCAGCCGCCGGTTTCGGCCGGATCGAGCATGATCTGCAGCCCGTGCTGCGCCGCCATGCGGATCATGCGATCGGCGCGCGCAAAAAACTGCTCGTTGGGCATGGAAAAATCGTTTCCGTTCAGAAACGGGTGCAGACCGTCGAAGGTGGTCCCGTCGGCACGGCCGCCCGTGTAGTCGTTGCAGATGAGGTTGACCCAGAGCGTGTTGAACCCATGCGCCTGCCGATCGGCGAAGTACATCTCGGCCTCGCTCTCGGACAGGTTGACCGTGAGCGACTGCGGCGCATCGCCTGCAATCAGGTAGGGGGTTCCGTTCTGATCGACCAGATAGCGCCCGTTCGCGCTCTTCTTGAGCGGATAGACCGGTCCCGCCGCCGACCCGTCGCTTCCGGTGCCGCCGTCGGTGGGACCAGGGCCGTCGAGCCGCGGGCGGTCGGCCGGGGCCGGTCCATCGCCGCGCCCACCGTCGGAGCCCTCGATGCTGCCCGTCGAGTCGCAAGCGGCCGCCGCCAGCGCCATCAGGAGGGCCGCTTGAAACCGGAAGGCACGCTCAGGCACCATGCTCCCTCGGGCGAGCTTACCACACATGAAGATCGGCGTTCTCGGCGCAGGATCGATCGGCTGCTACCTGGGCGGGCGCCTGATCGCGGCCGGGCACGACCTCGTGCTGGTGGGGCGCCTGGGCGCCGAGATCGCCGCGCACGGGCTCACGCTCACCGACTATCAAGGACAGCGGCTCGTGCTGCCGCCCGAGAAGGTGCGCTACCGGGCCGATGCGGCCGCGCTGCGCGACCGCGAAGTGGTGCTGGTGACGGTCAAGTCGATGGCGACCGCCGAGGCGGCGGCCCAGCTGGCGCGCGTGCTCTCGAGCCCGGTGCTGGTGGTGAGCTTCCAGAACGGGGTCAGCAACGTGCCCACGCTGCGGGCGGCGCTGCCGGCCTGCCCGGTCGCGGCCGGAATGGTGCCCTTCAATGTTTTGCACCAGGCGCAGGGGCACTTTCACAATGGGACCAGCGGACCGCTCGAGCTCGAGCGCACGGGCGGCGCCGAGGCGGAGCTGGCGGAGGCTTTGGGCGGTGCCGGTTTCGGGGTCGCGCTGCACGATGATATGCGTCCGGTTCAGTGGACCAAGCTTCTCATCAACCTGAACAATTCGCTCAACGCGCTGGCCGGCGTGCCGCTGCGCGAGCAGCTTGCAGACCGCCGCTATCGGATGATCATGGCGCGCGTGGTTCGGGAAGGGCTGGCATGCCTGAAAGCGGCCGGCATCCGGCCGGTGCGCATCGGCCGCCTGATCCCGCGGCTGGCCCCCACCGTGCTGTCGCTCCCGAACTGGCTGTTTGTGCGCGTGGCCGCCGCCATGGTCAAGGTCGATCCGACCGCACGCTCGAGCATGTGGGAAGATCTCGAGCGGCGGCGCCCGACCGAGATCGAGTACCTGAACGGCGAGGTCATCCGACTGGGCGAGCAGCACCACGTGCCGACGCCGGTCAATCGTAAGATCCGTGAGCTGGTGCGGGCGGCCGAGCAGGCCCAGCGGGGCTCTCCGCAGATGAGCGCACCCGATCTGTGGGCAGTCGTGCAGAGGTCGGGATAGCTCAGTTTTCGCTGGCTGTCAGGGCGCGGGGAGATGGCCGGGGGGTCGGCAGCCGATGCGCATTTTTTGCTTTGCCTTGACAAGAATGAGGCCACAACGAGTCAGCGGCCGATCAGACGTGGGGACGCCGACTACGGTTGCGCCTCGAACGGGTACTCGTGCTGCGCGTCGCGCAACACCAGCCTGCGCTTGCCCTCCCGCTCCTCGATCACGAACGAGAAGCCGTCGACACCCGGAGCGATCGTGTGCAGCGCGGTGGTTCCGTCGTCGTTCTTGCGTGATGCGACCACGCTCTTCCACTCGCCGAAGTCGAAAATGAGCGATTTTCCGCTTGGACGCACCACGATCTCGCCCAGCGCTGGGCTCTTGTAGCGGGCGGCCAGCTTCGCGACCACCGCGGGGTCGGGCGGCAGGACCAGCCGCTCGCGCTCTTTGGCGATGATGGCCTTGCGGTTCTTGGCCACGGTCGCCAGATCCTCGGCCGCCTCGTCGCGCCCGTCGAACAGCACCTCGAGCGTCTTGCGAATGAAAGTCCCGGTCAGCGCCCCTCCGCTGTCGGCATTGGTCAGAATCACGCCGCCCACGCCCTGCTCGGGCAGCCAGAACATGTTGCTCTTGAAGCCAATCAGGCTCCCGCCATGCGAAACCACGGGGACGCCATACTTGGTGTCCACGATCAGGCCCATGCCGTACGTTGCATCCTCGCCCAGCGCCACCTGGGGCGTTCGGCGCGCCAGCAGGTTCTCTTCCGATACGTAGCGCTTTCCGTCGGGGAGCTTGCCGCGCGCCAGCTCCATCTGCACGTAGCGCGTCAGCTCGCGAACGCTCGACCAGGCCCCACCCGCCGGTCGCAGCGGGATGACCGCGTGGTTGACATCCATGATGGTGACCGACGGTTTGCCATCGATGTCCTCGGCGTGCGGCGAAGCGTGGTTGTCGCGCTGGGCGCGCGCGAAGTCGAACGTGGTGCGCTTCATCCCCAGCGGACCGAACACGAGCTTGCGCATCGCCTGGTCGTAGGCCGCGCCCAGCTCCCGTTTCGGATCCAGCGTGTAGCCGCCCACGTAGCCGGCCGCCGAGGCCAGGGCGTTGCTGTATTGAAACAGCTCGCCGAACTTGGTGGTGGGCTGGAACGTGCCCAGAAGCTCGAGCTCGGACTTCGGGGTCGCGTGCGCAAATTCGAAGATCCACTCGAAATCCTGCCGAGGCAGGCCCGTGCACGCGCACACCAGATGCTTGACCAGTACCTTGCTGGTGGTCGACGCGTCGCCCAGCTTGAAGGGTGGATACAGGGTCGTGACCGGCGTGTCCCATGCGAACTTGTGCTCGTCGACCAGCTTGGCCAGGAGCAGGGTCGTGAGCGCCTTGGTGTTGGAGGCGATGAGGAACAGGGTGTCGGCATCGACGTGCGCCGGCTTGCCCAGCTCGCGCACGCCCAGCCCCCCTTCGAACACCACCTTGCCATCCTGAACCAGGCTGATGGCAACGCCCGGAATGCCGAGCTGGTCGCGCGCGTGATCCACGAACTCGGTCAGCTGCTTGACCCGGGCCGCGTCGAGGGCGTGCGGGGTCTTGCCCTTGAACGATTCGCGTGCGTACCCGTGCGGGCGCAGGCTTCCGCCGATGAGCCCAACCTGGGATCCGTGGCGCTGCACCGGAGCCTCGGCACCATCGAGAAGGAGGACGGTCCAGCCCTTGCCCTTCCGGAGCGCCGACGCCACCATCACCAGCCGCTCGTTGGGCGAGGTCTCGTAGATGTACCGGTGGCCTTCTTCCCAGCCATCGCGCGCGGGCAGCGGCAGCGAGAACCGGACCGGCCGCTTGAAGTCGGGATGCAGGGCCGGCCAGGCGGCAGCGACGGCAGCCTCGGCGTTGGCGGCCTGGCTGTCGTACAGCACCACGTGCAGGTTGGGCTCCGGTCCCTCGAGGATGCGCCAGGCGCCCTGATTGCGCAGCGTCCAGCCCGCGGGAGCGGTGAAGGTGGCGCCGCTTGCGGTGGTGCGTGCCGTGTCCGCGCTCAGGCGCTCGCCGGCTGCGCTGGCAGTGGGCCCGGCATTCGCCGGGGGAGCCGCCGCCGTCGGCGGGGCAGTGGGCGCGGGCGGCGCGACCGGCGCGTGGGCCGAGCTGCACGCGAGCAGGGACAACCCGATTGTGAGGATGACGCTACG
This sequence comes from Polyangia bacterium, assembly GCA_035258845.1. GTDB lineage: Bacteria > Myxococcota_A > Polyangia > JAHFDS01 > DATFWX01 > DATFWX01. The sequence goes on from DATFWX010000305.1 coordinate 11,869, forward strand.
CGATGTTGGAATCATTTTCTTCCTTCGCAGCTCGCTCCGGCGCGGCTCGGCGGCTCGCTCCGCTACACTCCGCTCGCAAGCCTCGAAACCCCGCGCCTGCGCTCGCTGCTCATCATGCGCGAGGTATAGCAGAAGATTACCGGCCCGGGCACGCCGTCGGCGCGGCCGCGGTGCCGTACGACAGCAGCTTCTTCTGCGTGCCCACGATCTCGGTCTCGGCAAACCGGCTGATCGACCGGGTCTCCTCGTAATGGTCGCCCGGCGGCTCGTCGAGCCAGGGCGTGCCCATGCTCGGATCGACCAGCTCGAAGTTGAACTCGGCCACGATGTAGCCCAGATAGTCCGAGGTGCAGCCGAGCGTGAACCGATACTCGCCTTCCATCAGGTTGCACACGTAGGGCGGCTTGGGCGCACGCGACAGGTCGGGCGGGTTGGGGTTGTCGGGCTTGATGATCGGATAGGTGCCGGCGCGGGATCCGTCGTAACCGCCCACGAACAGCTCGGGATGAAGCTCGCCGGGGGCCGTCATGAAGGAAGCCGGTCCCAGCCGCACGTAGTGCACCTCGGTCAGGACATTGGGACGATTGTCCATGTCGATGGGCTTGGTGCGGTCGAAATCGAAGATCTCTTTGGTGTTGATGAGCCCGGCCAGAAGAGCCACCTGGAAGCCTACGTTGTCGACGTGAGCCTTGAAGCGCTTGGAGCGCCAGGAGATGGGAACGTCCGCGATCGTGGTCGCGCCCTGCGCCAGCGCCTTGTGCGCGAAGGTGGCCGCGCCGTGCCCGATCGCCTGCTCGAAGATGAAGCAATCGTCTGGCGTGACCTGGATGAACTGACCCGGGCGCGCGGGGTCGGGGCAGCCGCGCGCGGGCGGATGCTGGGGCTGGGTGCACTTGTGCACCGCGTTGCCCTGGTCGTCGATCGCGTGCACCTGGAAGCCGGGCCCGATCTGGCCGCCCAGCGGGCCCTGCATGAACAGGACGTGTGGCGCCAGCGGCGGGTAGGTCGTGCCCAGGCGCGTGAAGCCCTGCTCGAGCCCATCGCGCAGAAAATGTGGATAGCCCGCGCTGAGCAGATGATTGGCGAAGTGGGTGTCGTCGGGATGAGCGGCCCAGTTGACCAGGGCGGCCAGCGGCGCGCCGTCGGCCGGCCGCTTGAACAGAAATAGCGTCAGCATGTTGTCGATCACGACCGGGTCGCGCGAGTCGCCCACGTAATGCGACATGTCGCTGCCGGCATCCTCGACCCGCGCCTGGCCGATGGTGAGCGTCGCCGGCTCCAGGGCCGCCAGCGCCTGGTGGATCGTGCTTGCGATTTGAGCGTCGACGAAGTCCTCCCACCTGAGGTCGACACCGGGATTGGCATCGTCGCGGCCGAAGATGCCGATGGTGTCGGGCGCCTCGTGGTTGTGCGTCGATCCGATCACCACCAGATCGACGTGGTCGCCGTTTGCGCGCAAAAGGTCGCGCACGTGGTCCATGCGCTCGCGAAAGTACCCGCCCAGGTCGACCTGCGAGAGCGCCAGCACGAGACCGTGTGTCTTGACGACGATGGTGCGCGCCTCCAGGCCGTCCCCGCCCTCGGTGCGAATGCCCAGCATGGGGCGCCGCGGACCATTGAAGATCCAGACGCCGCTCGGCCGCGGGTTTTGGGTCTCGCCGAGCTGCCAGTGATCGTCGCAGTTCAGATCCTGCCAGTCCTTGAGATCGCCGTTGGGATCAAAGGCCGAGTTCTCGGGCGTCGCGTTGATGGGCGCCTGGGCGAAACCGACCCGAAGCTGCGTGTCGCCGGTGTCCGGACACTGAGGGCTCGGGCAGATCTGATCGGGCCGGAACGGCTCGGGTTGCGGCGGCGGCTCGGAGCTGCAGGCGAATAGCGTCGCGAGCGCGCAGCCGAGCGCGAGGCCACACCGATGAGCTCGCATGTTGTTCCTCCCGTAAGGCTAAGCGAGCGCCAGCCTACGTCGGCCGGCCGCTTTCACGCAAGAGTCACCGGTCGGCGACAAACGCGTCGGACGGGCGGCCTTGCGCAGCCTGAGCCTGGGCCTCCGCCTGTGCCTGCGCCAGCTCGGCCCGCACCAGGCGTCCGAGCGCGGAGCCGTCGGCCACCGAGCCGGCTTCCGCCAAATAGACGCGCAGGGCGTTTGCCATCTCGCGCGCGCTCTGAAACCGATCGGCCGGCTGGCGCTCGATCGCCTTCCAGATCACGGCCTCCAGGGCGGCCGGCAGGCCGGGCACCCGTTCCGAGGGACGCATCCGCTTGCCGTCGACGATGTTGCGAATGGTGGCGGCGTGGGTGGGCCCGTCGAACGGGCGGACGCCGCACAGAAGCTCGTACAGCACGACCCCGAGCGCAAACAGATCGGCGCGCGCGTCCAGCCCCTCGCCGGCCGCATACTCGGGCGCGGTGTAGGCGATGTTGCCCTTGAGAACGCCGGTCGCGGTGCGGTCCAGACGATCGGCTGCGTAGGCCACTCCGAAGTCGCCCAGCTTGACGATTCCGCTGTCCCCGATCAGCACGTTCTGCGGCGTCACGTCTCGGTGCACGATACCGAGCCGGCCCTTGTCGCCGCGAAACTCGTGCGCATAGGCCAGGCCAGCCAGCACCTGCAGCCCGATCTGGGCCGCCAGCGGGGGCGGAAAGGCCTGCCGGCGGGCCGTCCATTGCTCCATCAACCAGTGCAGGTTGGCGCCGTGCACATACTCCATGACGATGTAGAAGCGGCCCGCCTCCACACCCAGCTCGTGGATCTGCACGATGTTGGGATGCGACAGCCGCGCGGCCAGGCGCGCTTCCTGAATGAACATGGCGACGAACTTCTGCTGGTTCGCGAGGTGCGGCAGGATGCGCTTGATCGCCACCTGCTTGGCGAACTCCCGGGGCCCGGCGCGCTCGGCCAGCACGACCTCGGCCATCCCGCCGGCCCCGATGGGACGCAGCACGCGATACTGACCGATGCGGTCGGCGCGCTCGCGCTGGGCGGCCGGGCCTCGATGCGCTTGTTGCTCGAAGCGGCGCCAGGTGAAGAACAGGGCCACCACCGCCGCCAGAAACCCCGTCGGTGGCGGAGCCGGCGACAGGCCCACGTAGGCGGCCACGCCCAGGCAGAAAAGCGGGAACCCGACCGCGGTCAAGGGCAGCGCGAAGCGAAGCTCGCGGTGACCCTGCCGCATCGCCTCGAGCGCGCGGGTCACACACAGAACCGCGATCACGGAGGCAAATGCAACGTGCGTGGCTGCGGTCGCAATCGGCATGCGGGCCCGCGGCACCAGCCCCACGATCCAGAAGCGGAGATCGCCGGTCGCGCGGTAGACAAACGGCAGATCGGTCAGGAGATTGGCCGCCACCGCGCCCAGGGCGACCGCGTGCAGCGCCAGCGACAGCCTCGATCGCTGGCTGCGGTAGGTGTCGACGAAGCGGAGCAGGAACAGAAATATCAGGTAGTGGCACGCGGCCGCCACGCGCAGCCAGTAGGCATCGGCCGCGCCCTGAAGGATGCGCGAGAACGCGACCGCGTGCACGCCCAGGAAAAGAAACGTGGCGGCCAGATTGAGCTCGCGCGTGCGCTCGTGCTTGAGGCGCAGGCCGGCCAGAACATACACGACGGCGTTGAAGAAGATGATGGCCGGCCAGACCAATTGCAGATAGAGGAAGGCGTTTCGCATCCTGGGCGTCCCGGTTTGGGCGGGCTGGTAGGGAGCGTATCGCTGCTGGCTCGAGACGCCAAGACGCAACCGACTGGCCGCGCCGAAACCGTGCGCTATTCTCGAGGTTCATGGCGACCTTTTCGGGCGGCTGCCACTGCGGCAACCTCGCGCTCATGTTCGAGACCGCGCTCGATCCGGCGCAGCTTTTGCCGCGCGCGTGCCAGTGCTCGTTCTGTCGCCGTCACGGCGCGCGCTGCGTGAGCGATCCGGAGGGACGGGTCGAGATCCTCGTGCGCGAGGACGCCCAGCTGGGGCGCTACCGGTTCGCGCTCGCGACCGCCGACTTTCTGATATGCCGCCGGTGCGGAGTGTACGTGGGCGCGCTGCTCTCCGACCGCGACGCGGCCTGGGCCACGATCAACGTCAACGTGCTCGAGCAGGCCGCCCGCTTTCCGCCGGGCGCGCAGCCGGTCGATTACGACAGTGAGGACGCGCAGGCGCGATGCGCGCGGCGACGGGCCCGCTGGACGCCAGCGCGGCTGCGGGGCCGTCCGTAGAGATACGGAGGGGCTACGCACCCCAAGCGCACGCTCAGGGTCCCACGCACCTGCCGCCTGGAAGCTCGCATCTTGTTGTTCTTCCATCCGGCACGCCGCTTGCTCGACGAACCGGTGCATGCGTGTTTCAGCTGGAGTCCTGAGGGTGCTTGGGCTCTTGCTCGTCCTATCGATGGCTGCCTGCGGTGACGACACCGGCCGAGGCTCGGGCGGCGCCGGTGGAAGCGGCGGAGGGGGCGGCAGGAGCGGCGCCGGCGGCGGCGGTGGTGCGGGTGGCTCGGGGGGTGGGGGCGGCTCGGGCGGCGCCGGTGGCGCCGGCGGCTCGGGCGGCATGGACGCGGCCCCGGACGGGGTCCCCGGGGATGGCGGCGGGCTCCCGTTCGGCGCCAACTGCACGGCCAACGACCAGTGCGCGAGCAACCTCTGCTTCATGGGCGGTACGCAGTCGTACTGCTCGCAACACTGCACGTCGCCCGCCGATTGCCCGCCCCAGGCAACCGGGTGCAACATGATGGGCTTCTGTCGTCGAGGCTGACCCATGCAGCGCGCACTGTTCGGGCTTCTCCTGCTGCTTGCGAGCGCGTGCACGGGCTCCGAGAGCACCGGTCGCACCGACGGCCCCGCAAGCGACGACGGCGGAATGGGGCTTCCGTTCGGTGCCAACTGCCAGGTGGTGACCGACACCTCGACCGAGTGCGCGACCGGCGCGTGCCACCACTTCGATCAGTTCCCGAGCAGCCCCGGGTTGTGTACGCTCAAGTGCACGGCCGACAGTCAATGTCCCGCCGGTAGCATGGGCCAAAAGTGCAACATGCAAGGCTACTGCAGGCCTTGAGCAGACGGTTCGCGGCCGCGGCCGCGCTGCTGGGCCTTCTCGCTCCCGCCACCGTCCACGCTCAGCAAGGCTCACAGCCGGCGCCGGCGCCGGTTCCGGCCGAGGACCAGGAGCTGCTCGCGCAGCCCGCCTCGACCTATCTCATCACCGACACCAGCCAGAGCGGCCCCGGAACGCCCGGCCAGAGGTTCGACCCCGATACCGAGGTCCGCCTGACCGCGACCGAGCTGCGCGAGCGCGGCGTCACCAACCTGGGCCAGGCGCTGCTGCTCATCCCCGAGCTTTCCGAGCGGCCCTCGGGTCGCGGCGAGGTGCGCGTGGACATCCGTGGGGCGCGCAAGAGCGACGTGATGGTGCTCATCGACGGAGTTGCCATCAACGAGCCCTTCTATGGCGTGTTCGATCTGTCGTCGATCCCGGTCACCGACATCGCCGAAATCCGGATCGCGCTGGCCCCCGCGTCGCCGCTCGATGGCCCGGGCGGAGCCGGGGGGGTGGTCGAGGTGGTGACCACCGCCGCCACCGGGGCGCGGCGCGTGCAGGCGCGCGTGGAGGGCTCGGATGCGCCGGGCGCGCTGGCGGCGGTGACCGGGCGCGCGGAGGCGCTGCGCGGGCTCGCGATCCGGGTGTCGGGCGGCGGCTCGGCGTCGGCCCGCGACTTCCAGGTTGTGATGGCGGACGGCAGCCAGCGTGCCCTGGGCGAAGATGCGCGCGCGCTCCAGGCCGCGCTTCGCCTCGAGCACGCGGGTGCCGGCGGCGCCATTTTCGTCGACGGCTGGCTGGAGCATCGCAGCTTCCTTTCGCCGCCGGGCGAGGACGGCACGCTGCAGGTCATGCACATCGACGGCGAGACGGCAGCCAATGGCGCGCTGGGCGGCCATCTTAAGCTCGGGGGCTGGCGCCTCGAGGGCCGCGGCTACGTGCAGAGGCTGGACCGCGACCTGACGCGATTTTCCGACGCCACGCTGGGCATGCTGGCGGGTCAGGAGAAGATCAGCTCGGATCGCGAGGGCATGCTCTTGCGCGCCAACCGATTTCTCGGGCCCGCGTTCGAGCTCGCGCTGACCGCCAATGCCGACAGCGAGCACGCCACCGATTCCGACGGTCTGGGCAACGTCGGCGGTGGACGCTCCGCGATCGCTGAGCTCGCGAGCGGGCTCCTGTGGACGCCCACCGCCCGGCTGCGCGTGCAGACCTCGGCCGGTTTTTTTGTGCCCATCGACGATCCGTCGTCGCCCTGGCCAGAGGGCAAGCTGGTGCTGTCGCTGGTGCCGGTACGCTGGCTCGAGGTGCGGCTTACCGGCGCGCGCAAGGGACGCACGCCCACCATCCGCGAGCGTTATCAGATCGGGGTCGGCAACCCCAACCTGCGCCCCGAGATGTCGAGCTTCGGCGAGATCGAGCTGGCGTATCGGCCGCGGCCGTGGGTGCTTGTGCGAGGGGCCGGCTACGTGCGCGCGACCGACGACCTGATCCGCTTCAACGACGCGCGCACGCTCCAGATCAACTACGGCGACGTGGTCGTGCGCGGTCTGGAGGCTTCGCTCGAGATCGGCCGCGGCCGCGCGCTGGGCGGCGGCGGCAGCTACCAGTTTGCCGACCAGGGCGATCCTGCCCCGGGGCAGACGTCAGTCGGGCTCGAGAACTTTCCGCAGCACAAAGCCGATCTGTGGCTGGAAGCACGCCTGGGGACTCGGGGCGGGCTGTGGTCACGCTGGCGCTACGTCGGGGATCGCACCGATCAGGGCATGCCGCTTCACGCGTACTCGGAGCTCGACCTTTCGGTGTGGGGCCGCCTGCTTCGCGATGTGCGGGCCGCTTTGCGCGTCGACAATCTGACTGGCGAACGTTACCTGGTTCGCAGCACGCAGTACGCGCTCGGTCGCACGTTCATCTTCTCGCTCGACGGCGTCTGGGAGTGAACCGAGCTGCACGCCCGTTGCGGCACCAGCCCGCGTCGGTCCTGTGTGCTGGCTTGCTGGCTTCATGGGCGGCGTGCCGACCGGCCCCCGACCCGTCGCGTACCGGGGGCTGCAGACTGCTGTGCCGTTTCGGCTGCATGTGGAGACCCCGCCCCCGTCCCACTCCCCGCTTTGCCAATGAGATCCAGCACTCCCGAGTGAAAACCGGGCTGGCACGCAGCGCGCATTGTCAACGCGCGGATGCGCTCCCCGCCCGATGACATTTTCCGAAAGGAAGCCCTGGATGCCATGCGGGCACCCCCCAAGCAGGGCGGGGTTCTGCGGATTTCGCCAGCTTGGACCCGGTATGGCTTCTGGTCGCTGGTTGCGCTCGTGGTCGCTGCCCTGGTCTACAGCGTGGTGGGGTCGATCAAGGAGTATGCGCAGGGGCCGGCGTTCGTGCGCGCGGAGGGCAACCTGGAGCTGACCGCGACCGTGAGCGGCACCGTTGCCGCGGTGCACGTCGAGCCGGGCCAGCGCGTGACCGAGGGCGCCCTCCTGGTCGAGTTCCACGTGGTGCAGGAAGCGGCTGAGCTCGAGCGCATCGATCGCGAAATCGAGCTGCAACTGGTGCGCGTGATGCGCGACCTGAACGATCAAGCCGCCCGGCAGGCCCTGACTTCCCTGCAGGCGCAACGCGAGCTGGCGCGCGCGCACGTCGACGAGCGCTCGGTGCGGGCACCGCGCGCGGGCGTGGTCAGCGACATTCGCATCCGTGCCGGGCAGCTCCTCACCCAGGGCCAGCCCATCCTGTCGATCGTCGCGCCCGAGAGCCGCTTCTCGGTGCTGGCGCTGGTGCCCGGCCAGTATCGGCCGCTCCTGCAGAAAGGCAGCGCCCTGCGGCTGGAGCTGTCGGGTTTCCCGTACGTCTACACCAACCTGACCGTCGACTCGATTGGGCAGGAAGTGATCGGGCCCACCGAGGCCAAGCGCTTCCTGGGCCCCGAGGTCGCCGACGCGCTGCCGATCTCGGGCCCGGTCGTGCTGGTCAAGGCGTGGCTGCCCGCCGCCACCTTCATCTCCGAGGGCCAGACCTTCAACTACTACAACAACGTGCCTGGCACGGCCGAGGTGGTGGTACGCGAGCGCAGCGTACTGCTGACCCTGGTGCCGGCGCTCCGAGCCGTGTTCGGAGACGACAGTGGCTAGCTTCGAATCGGTGGCGCAGCTGGTCGGTCGGTTCCCGGCGCTGCTCAAGCTGTCGCGCCGTCGGAAGCGGCGCATCCCGTTCGTCCAGCAGCTTTCGGCCACCGAGTGCGGCGCGGCCTGCCTGGCCATGGTTCTGGGCTACCTGGGCAAGGACGTGCCGGTCGAGGAAACGCGCGAGCGCTGCGGCGTGTCGCGCGATGGCGTGAGCGCGCTCGACATCCTGCAGGCGGCCAGCCTGTACGGGCTGCGCGGGCGCGGGGTCAAGGTGGAGCTCGATGACCTCGAGTTTCTGACCATCGGCGCGATCCTGCACTGGGAGTTCCGGCACTTCGTCGTGTTCGAGCGGCTGCGGCGGCGGAGCGTCGACATCGTCGACCCGGCTTCGGGCCGGCGCCGGGTTCCGATCGAGGAGTTCCGGCGCGCCTTCACGGGGGTGGCGGTCCTGCTCGACCCGACCGACATGTTCGAGCCCGAAAGCCAGCGCAAGAACCGGCTGTGGCTGGCCTTCAAGACCGTGCTGGGCCGCTCGGGGCTTCTGCCCCAGATCGCTCTCATATCGCTCCTGCTCCAGATCTTCGGGCTGGCGGTGCCTCTCCTGACCGGCCAGCTGGTCGACAAGGTGGTGCCGCGGGGCGATATGCACCTTCTGGCCGTGCTGATGGCGGGTCTCGGGGTGCTGATCATCTTCAACGGCATCTCGTCGCTCATTCGCGGGTATTTCCTTCTGCACTTGCGCACGCTGCTCGACGCACGCATGACGCTGGGCTTTCTCGATCACCTGGTGCGCCTGCCGCACGTGTTCTTCCAGCTCCGAACCGCCGGCGACCTGATGATGCGGCTCAACAGCAACACGACCGTGCGCGAGATCCTGACCTCGAGCGCCCTGTCGGGGATCCTGGACGGGCTCAGCGTCAGCGTCTACCTGGTGATCATCTTCATCGCAAGCCAGTCGATGGGCTTCCTGGTGCTGGGCCTCGGCCTCCTCAACGGGATCGTGTTCGCGCTGGCGCGGCGCAAGCAGCGCGAGCTGGCCACCCAGAGCCTGCAGGTGGAAGCCAAGTCGCAGAGCTACCAGGTCGAGATGCTGACCAGCATGGCCACGCTCAAGGCCATGGGCAGCGAGAGCCGCGCGGTCGACCACTGGTCGAACCTGTTCGTCGACGTGCTCAACGTTTCGCTGGCGCGCGGCCGGCTCTCGACGATCGTGGATGCAGTGACCGGCCTGGTCAAGCTGGGCTCGCCGCTGGCGCTTCTGGCCTTTGGAGCGGTCCAGGTGGTCGATGGCAAGATGACCTTGGGCACGATGCTGTCGCTGCAGGCGCTCGCGGGCAGCTTCCTGGGCCCGCTGATTTCGCTGGTCAACACGGCCATGCAGCTGCAGCTCATGGGCAGCTACCTGGAGCGGATCCGGGACGTGCTCGATACGCCGCTCGAGCAACCACCCGAGGAGACGCGGCGCACGCACAGGTTGCGCGGGCGCATCACGCTCGAGCGCGTCTCCTTCCGGTACGGGCCGCTGGCGCCGTATGTGGTCCAGGAGGTCACGCTCGACATCCGTGCCGGCGCGTTCGTGGCCATCGTCGGGCGGACCGGCGCGGGCAAGAGCACGCTGGCCAATCTCCTGCTGGGTCTGCTCAAGCCGGGCGATGGCCGCATCCTGTACGATGGGGTCGACCTGGCCGAGCTCGACCTGGTTTCCACGCGCCAGCAGCTGGGCGTGGTGCCGCAGACTCTGGACCTGTTCGGCACCTCGATTCGCGACAACATCGCATTTTCGGATCCGACGCTGCCGTTGGAGGCGGTGACGGAGGCGGCGCAGCTCGCTCAGATCCACGAGGAGATCGCGCGGCTGCCGATGGGCTACGCGACCCCGCTTCTGGATCGCGGCGGCTCGCTGTCGGGCGGCCAGCGCCAGCGGATCGCGCTCGCGCGCGCGCTGGTGCGCCGCCCCGCCATTCTGCTGCTCGACGAGGCGACCAGCTCGCTCGACGCCTCGACCGAGGCCCTGGTGCAACAGGCGATTGCGGGCCTTCGCTGCACCCGCATCGTGATCGCGCATCGGCTCAGCACGGTCCGCCACGCCGACCTGATCCTGGTGATGGACGACGGTCGCATCGTGGAGTCGGGCACGCACACCGAGCTGATGCGGCGGCGCGGCCATTATGAGGAGCTGGTGCGCGCGCAGGTCGCGGGAGGCGCATAGGCGCAGCATGCGAACTCGGTCGCGGGTGCTGTGCGCTTTCGGGTTCATGATCTGGACCTTCTGGTCGGGGGTGTCGGCCGCCGCCACCCGCCACCTGTCGGTCGCCGAGGCGATCGCAATCGCCCGCCACCGGCGCTCGACCGCCCACCAGGCCGATATCGACGTCGAGCGGGCGCAGCTGGCCGAGCTGCAGGCGCTGCTGGAGCGGGTTCGGTTCAACGTGCAGAGCGCGCTCACCGAGGTCTACCAGCGCAAGTATCTGGTCTCGCCGGTCGACGTATGCACGGCCGCGCCGTCGGCGTGCCCCAACGAAGCCCACACCTTCACCGGATCGGCCACGCTGACGGTGCCGATCTGGACCGGGTTCACGGTCGAGGCCGACATCGCGCGCTCGCACGCGCAGCGGCGCGCGGCCGAAACGGCGCGCCGCGCCACCTATGACGACATTGCCATCGAGGTGATCGACGACTACTGGACCCTGCGCTCGGCCGAGCTGCGGCGCAACCTCCTGCAGGCCGAGATCGAGCGGGCCGAGAGCATCGCGAACCTGTCCAAGCAGCGCGTCGAGCAGGGCATCGCGCCCGCGGTCGAGTACAACCGCTCTCGGGTGCTGGTGCTCAGGCAGCAAGAGCAGCTTCTGGCCATCGACAACGATCTCGCGCGCGCCCACGCCGCGCTGGCTCTCGCTCTGCAGATCGATGCCGAGGTCGAGCTGACCGACGATCCCGAAGCGATTGCGGACCAGCTGCCCAGTCTGGGGGCGGCCGAGCGCGAGGCCCTCTCCGTGCGGCCGGAGATCGCGCACGCGGCGGCGGCTGCCGATGCCCAGGCCGCAACCGTGCAGTCCATTGAGGGGGCCTACTGGCCCCAGATCTCGCTGTTCGGGCAGCTCTCGAGCCGCCTGCAGGAGTTCCCGCCCTCGCCCACCTCCCCGCGCTCGGTCGAGGGTCTGGTGGTCGACTTCGTGGCCGGGGTTCAGGTGCAGTGGGTTCTGTTCGATACGCTCAGCACCTGGACCGCTGCGCGCGACGCCGACTACGTGCGCATGCGGCTGGAAGAGGAGCGCCCGCGCGCACGCGCGCTGGTCCTGGAGCGGGTGCGGACGACCCACGCCACGCTGACCCGGGCGCTCGAGCGGCGCCCGGTGGCAAGCAAGGCGGTCGAGCTAGCCACGCAGACGCTCGACCATTTGATCAAGCGTTACCGGGTCGGAAGCGCTCTCTTAGTCGAAATCCTGACCGCGGTCACGGATTTGGTATCCCTAGAGTCGGACCTCATTGATGCGCAGGTCGCGGTGGCGCAGGCGAACTGGGAATTGCGCGTTCTCCTGGGTCGAACATGATAGAGAAGGGGAGACGAACGATGAACGCGCGTGGTTTCTGGGTCCCGTTTTTCGCCACCTGCGCGGTCAGCGGGCTGGCCGTGGTGGTGGTACGCAGCTACACGCGGGCACCCGCGGCCGCACCCTCCTCCAACCCCGCGGCCGCCCACCCACAAGTCGGCCCGCTGGTCACGCCGGCCCCACCGCGCCCGTCGCTGCCGCCGCTTCTGGGTGTCTACCTGTCCGGCGACGCGGTCGATCTGTCGCCGCGCGTCGATGGACGGGTGGTCGAGGTGCTGGTGCAACCGGGCTCGCGTGTGCAGCCGGGCGACGTGGTGGCGCGGCTCGACGTACGCGACGTCGCCAAACAGCTGGCTTTGGCGCGAGCGGCTCTGCACGACGCCCAGCAGCGAGTGTCGCGGCGAGAGGGGCTGGTCTCGGGCGACGTGGGTGCCATCTCCAAGGAGGAGCTGGCCAACGCACGCGTGGCCGTGTTGGAAAAACGCACGCGCGTGGAGGAGCTGACCCAGAGCCTGACCGAGTCCGACATCCGGGCTCCCTTCGCCGGCCAGGTGTCTGCGCGCTATGTCGACTCGGGTGCGGTCGTGGGGCCGGGCCGCCCGGTGGTGCGGCTGGTGGGCGAGGTGGCCCCGCGCGTGCGCTTCGCGGTGCCCGAGGACCGCGCGAGCGACGTGCGCCTGCACGCGCCGGTGATGGTCGAGATCAAGACCTATCGGCTGTCGCTGCCCGGGCTGGTGGAAAACGTCGCGCCCGAGGTGGACGTGGCCGCCCGGATGATCTTCGCGGTCGCCTCGGTCAAGGTGCCGGCTGATTGGGCAGGCCGGATCCCGTCGGGCACCGTGGTGCGGGTGGCGGTGGCGCCGGTGGTCTCAGGCGAGTCGGCAACCCGCCGTGCCGGCCAACGCCGGCTTCACGTGCGGCAGCGCCCCGGGCCGCGCTAGGGGAGACGCAGAGCCTCTCTTTCCTCTGCGTTACCGATTCCTCTCGTCCGCGCGGTGGGCGGACGCAATCAGCAGCTCGGTCAGCGTGAGGCCGATCTCGTCCTTGCCCGATACCGCCTCCGGCGACAGCTCGAATGTGCCCCAGCTCCAGCCCAGGATCTCGCCGAGCAGATCCACCACCTGCGCTTTCCGCGACGAGCCGTGCACCTCCAGCCGCAGCGGGTGGCCGCGGCGCAGGGTCAGGCGCGCCCGGCCCGGGCCGTCCAGAGTCAGGACGCCGGTTTTCTTCTCCAGCTCCAGCAGCGAAAGCACCGCAGGCAGCGACACCTGCTCGAGATCCCCGCGCAGCGTTGTCTTGCGCTCGTGACCCGCATCGCGCGCGGTCACGCCCGCGTGCGCGCGCTGCACGGCTCGGTCCACGCGCGCGGTCAGCTCCTCGGCGCCGCATGGCTTGGGAATGTAGTCGTCGACGCCGAGCTGATAGCCGGCCAGGCGCGCCGATTCGCCGTCGAGCGTGGTCAGAAAAACGAACGGCACCGACTGCAACTTGGGCCGCGAGCGCACCACGCGCAAGAGCTGCCATCCGTCCATGCGCGGCATTTGCAGATCGCACAGGATGATGTCGGGCGTCTCTTTGAGGCACAGGGCCAGCGCATCGATGCCGTCGCGCGCCGTGCGGACGCGGTCGCCGCGCCGCCGGAACAGTTGGGACAGAAGCTCGCGGTACCCGTCGTCGTCCTCGACCACCAGCAGCCTGAGCGTGGGCGTGATCGGGATGGGACCGGTCTTGTCCGCGCTGACCACGCTCGAGCGCGCGATGAATTGCTCGATGCGCTGCAGCCACTCGTGGTCGTTGCGCGCGAACTCGAGGCCGAGCCCGGCCGGCTTGCCGCTCAGGGCCGCGTCTTGGCTCGTGTGGACGTGCACGATGCGGCCCATGACCGAAATCGTGCCCCCCTGGTCAGGTAGCTCCAGGTGCAACCGGAGCAGCGAGTTCAACGGAAGCTGCGACCAGTCGTCGTCGGTTTCCACGAACAGCCCGCCGCGCGACAGATCGTTCGAGTAGGACAGGACCAGCTCGTCGAGCGAACGGAAGTGCACCCGCAGCGGTCCCGCAACGCGCGGACGGTCCGGGTCGGTATCGTCCTCGGCCATCGTTCGTACCGAATCTTATCAGGTCCCGCGCGCGCATCCATCTTTGGATGGCGCCGTCGATTGCGCGCGGCTCGGCCCCGTGCCAAGCTGCGCCCACTATGAAATGGCGCAAGTCCCCGCCCGAGCTCATCGCGCTGTTTGCCGAGATCATGCCCGGACCGCCCGCCGAGGCCCGCCAGATGTTTGGCTATCCGGCCGGATTCGTGAATGGCAACATGTTCGGTGGCCTGTACCAGGATAGTCTGGTACTGCGGCTCTCGGACGGCGACCGGGCGGCCTTTCTCGCCCTCCCGGGTGCCCGGGTGTTCGAGCCCATGCCGGGCCGGCCCATGCGCGAGTACGTGGTGGCGCCGCCCGCGCTCTTGGCGCGCAAGCCCGAGCTGCGCGACTGGATCGGGCGCGCGCTCAAGTACGGCGCGTCGCTTGCGCCCAAGAAAAAGGCCGGGCGGGCGCGGGGGACGGCCCGCAAGAAGCGCTGACAACGGAGAGCGAATCGCAGAGCGCGCCTTCCCTATTTTACGCGCGGCCGCCCGCGTCCGACCGCCACTCGATCCATTTCTTGACCAGAAGCGTGGCCACCGCCAGCAGCGTCAAGAGCGAGGCCACCGCAAACGCGCCCACCAGGTCGTAGTCGTTATAGAGCGCCTCCACGGCCAACGGCATGGTGTTGGTGCGACCGAGGATGTGTCCCGACACCACCGATACGGCGCCAAACTCGCCCATCGCACGTGCGTTGCACAAGATGACGCCATAGAGGACGCCCCAGCGCACCTTGGGCAGCGTGATGCGGAAGAAAGTCTGCCAGCCGCCCGCGCCCAGGGTCAGGGCCGCCTCCTCCTCGTGGCTGCCCAGCGCCTCCATCAGCGGCAGCACCTCGCGTGCGACGATGGGGAAGGTCACGAAGATGGTGGCCAGAACGATCCCGGGCACCGCGAAGATCACGTGCAGATCGTGGCGCTCCAGCCAGGGCCCCAGGAGCCCCTGGCGCCCGAACACGAACACGTAGACCAGCCCGGCCACGACCGGCGAGACGGCCAGCGGCAGATCGATGAGCGTGACCAGCAGGCCGCGCCCGAAAAAACGGAATTTGCCGACCACCCAGGCCGCCGCCAACCCGAACCCGAGATTGGCCGGCACGGCAATCGCGACCACGAGCAGAGTCAGTCGAATGGAGGCGCTGGCCTCGGGGCTGCGGAGCGCAGACAGATAAGCGCGCAGGCCGTGCCCGAGCGCGCTCGCGAACACCACGAAAAGGGGCAGCCCGACCAGGACCAGCAGCAGAGCGGCCGCCGTCAGAATGAGGAGCCCCCGCACAATAGGCGACTCGGTGGTGACGCCATGCGGGCCGGGCGCGCGGGCCGGCTGTGCCGACATCACAGAAGCTCCTCCCCGGCCCGCCGCAGGGTCCAGCGCTGAAGGGCGTTGGCGAGCAGCAGCAGCGCCAGCGCGGCCAGCAGCATCACGAGCGCGATCGCCATCGCGCCCGCGTAGTCATACTGCTCGAGTTTGGTCACGATCAGAAGCGGCGCGATCTCGGTCCGATTGGGCAGATTCCCCGAGATGAAGATAATCGAGCCGTACTCGCCGACCCCGCGCGCGAAGGCCAGGCCGGCGCCGGTCAGGATGGGGGGCAAAAGCTGCGGCACCACCACGCGGCGCAGGATGAGGCTCCGGCCGGCGCCCAGGGTGGCCGCTGCTTCCTCCATCGCGGCGTCGAGCTCGCCCACCACGGGCTGCACCGTGCGCACCACGAAGGGCAACCCGATGAAGGCGAGCGCCAGCACCACACCCGGCCGCGCGAACGCCACCTGCAGACCGAGCGGCTCCAGATGGCGTCCCAGGAGGCCGCTGGCCGAGTACAGGGCCGCGAGCGCGATGCCCGCGACCGCGGTCGGGAGCGCGAACGGCAGGTCGACCAGCGCGTCCAAGAGAGCGCGCCCGGGAAATCGGTAGCGCGCCAGCACCCAGGCGATCAGGGTGCCGACCAAGCCGTCGATCGCGGCCGCGGCCAGCGACGCGCCAAAGCTCAAGCCGAAGGCGGCCAGCGCACGGGGCGTGGTGACCGCGGCGATGAGCTCGTGCGCGCCGAAGCGAGCCGCGCGCAGCACCAACACGGCCAGCGGAACCAGGACCACCAGCCCGAGATAGGCCAGCGTGAATCCGAGCGCCGGGCCGAAGCCAGGCAGGGGGCCGCGGCCTCGCCGCCTCGGCCCCACCGTCCACTCATGGGGGCTCCTTCTCATCGGCGGCGCTCGTAGATCTGATCGAACACGCCGCCATCCGCGAAATGGGTGGCGTGCGCCTTGCGCCAGCCACCGAACCGCTCGCCAATCGTGAACAGCTTCACCGGTGCGAAGCGGCCCGGGTACTTCTTGGCCGCGGCCTCGGAGCGGGGCCGAAAGAAGTGCTTTGCAATGATGTCCTGGCCCGCCGGCGAGTAGAGAAACTCGAGGTAGGCCTGCGCAACCGGGGTCACGCCGTGCTTTTGCGCATTGTGGTCGACCAGCGCGACCGGCGGCTCGGCCAGGATGCTGATGGCCGGCGTCACGATCTCGAAGCGGTCGCGGCCCAGCTCCTCGAGCAGCAGGAAAGCCTCGTTCTCCCAGCCCACCAGCACGTCGCCGATCCCGCGTTGAGCGAAGCTCGTGGTGGCGCCCCGCGCGCCCGAATCGAGCAGGGGTGCGTTGCGATACAGCTTCTGAACATACTCGCGCGCCCTGGCGTCGCTGCCGTAACGCTCGAGCGCCCAGCCATAGGCGGCCAGGTAGGTCCAGCGCGCGCCGCCCGAGGTCTTGGGGTTGGCCGGCACGACGCCGATACCAGGCCGAGCCAAGTCGTCCCAGTCCTTGATGCCCTTCGGGTTGCCCTTGCGCACCACGAACACGATGATGGACGCATAGGGGGCGCTGTTATCGGGCAGCCTCTGCTGCCAGGTTTTGGGCAGAAGCCCACCGTGGTCTGCGATGGCGTCGATGTCCCAGGCCAGCGCGAGCGTCACCACGTCAGCCTCCAGGCCGTCGATGACCGCGCGCGCCTGCTTGCCCGAGCCGCCGTGCGACTGCTCGAAGGTGACGGTCTGGCCGGTCTTCTGCTTCCAGTGGCGCGCAAACGCTGCGTTCAGGTCGCGGTACAGCTCGCGCGTGGGATCGTACGAGACGTTGAGCAGCTTGACGTCCGCGCGCGCGGGCAGCCCGCAGGCGGCGCACATCAGCGCGATGGCGGCGGGAGCTGCAATTCTGCCAAGCATGCGCCTCCTCAGAACCCAACCTGCATGCGTAGGAGCAGCGACGTCTCGTCGCCACGCTTGGGGGTGCCACCGCCCACGAACTGGGCCAGCTCGAGGTCGGCGCTAACCTTGAAACCGCGGCTCAAATACAAATTGACCACAGTCCCGCCCGCGCGCATGACCTGCGCCGATTTCCACGGGTCGGCGAAGCCGAGCTGAAAGGCCGCCAGATCGTTGTGGTGCTCGCCGTAGCGGGCGGCGATTTCGAGCGCGACGAATGGATTGCGCGCGGGGCTCGAGGCGAGCGGCTGCACCCCTTCCCACGACGGCTGCCCGCCGAAGAGCACGCACGAGAGAGCCACCTGCCAGGCCCAGAAGTTGAGATCGGCCACGTCCACGCCCCGGGAAACCCGCTGGGTCTCGCGCACATACTCGCCCAGCAGGCCCAGGCGGCCCCAGTACCAGACCCCGTGCGGCGAGAAGCGCAGTCGGTCGCCCGCCGCGACCGCGGTTCCAGCCGCCGTGCCGTCGCTCACGAAGGCGAAGAACACCTGCTCCGAGAGCGTGCGGTAGCTGGGCAGGTTGGGTGCCGCTGGTGTGCCGGTCTGCCTGCCGAAGCTGGCCGAGAGGCCCAGGCTGAGCGCCGACAGCGCGGCCCCACTCAGCCGCACGAACGGGCGCAGCAGTATCCGGCCGGCCACGTCCTTGTCGTCGCTGTTGTCGCCATCGCTCAGGCCGAAGTCGCCGGCGCCGTTGAAGATGCCGGCTGCGTACAGCAAAACCCCCTTCCCGAGCTCGCCCGAGAGCTGTACGCCCAGGTCGCGGTACGGCACCAGGTTGCTGGGTGGACCGTACTCCACGAAGGTCGTGCGGCTCGCCGACTGGAGGCGCTCGAATCCGATGGGCGGCCTGAACTTGCCCACGGTGAGCACGATCTCGGGGCGCGTGCGCACCTCGACATAGGCGTCGTAAATCACGGCCTGGCCGCCACCGAAGTCGGGCATGATTCTGAAGCCGAACCATCGAGCTACGACGGCATCGAATATCGGCCGCGCGCGCCGAACAAGGAACGTGGTCGGCGCAACGGCCGCGCTGTCAACGTACAGTCGCTCGTCGATCTGGACGTACCCGCGCACGTTCAGGCGATAGTCGCCGTCGGGGGAGCGCAGTGAAAATCCACCCGGCCCGATGTCGAGCCCTTCCGCGCCGGTCGTGGTCGCAATCGGGGGCTGCGGAGCCGGCGGGGGCTCGCCGAGAGCGGGGTTGCGTGCTTGTGCGAGCGCGAGCGCAGACGTCGCCAGCAAAGCGCCCAGGATCAAAACCGAGCACGGCATTCGCAAGGCACACCTCTCCTGTGGATTCGGGTTGGAGGCTGCGGGTTCGGGGTCGGTGCCGCGTCAACAGCCGAGCTGGATCGGGGTCATCTAGCCCTCGCTTTTTGTGCCATCGCGTGCCGGAGCCGGCGCCTCGAAATCGAAAGAGCCCGCCGCCCAGGTCGGTGGCGAGCTCTCTTGCGCCGATCGTCGAGCTACCGCGACGGCCGGCCCGGCCTCGCCACGCTGGCGCCGAAGCAACACGCGCAGGTGACGAGCCTCATGGTCCATAGGTACGTTTAATGAGGGCGCCCGCGCCTGTCAAGCTCAATCAGAAACAGAATGATCACAGCCCCAGGAAGGCCAGCACGTCGGCGATCTCGACATCGCTCAAGGTCTCGATCGAGTAGAGCGGCATGGTGCCCCCGATGTTGAAGAACTTGCCATGCCGTACTTTCTCCACCACCACCGTGCGGGCGCACGCGAGAGCGGCCGGGTTCGTGAGCGCCCCCGGATCATGGTTGGGGTTGCAGACCGGGCCGGTGATGGTGTCTTCGGGCACGATGCTGGTCTTGCTGCCCAGCTTGCCCTCACCGGTGTGGGGCTGCCCATGACAGCCGCGGCACCCGCGCCCGAACACATCGCCGCCGCGCGCCGGATCGGCGCCCGCTTTCAAGGCCAGCAGGCCATCGATGTTCTTGACCACCGTCAGCGACAACGCGGGCGACGGATCGTCGGGGCTGACGGTTTTCAGATACTCGTACAGCTCGCGCGCGCTGGGCGCGGTGGCATCGAGCGCAGCCCCGCCCATGAACTCGACCAGGCAGTAGTTCATGGCGTCGAGCAGACGGGTTTCGGTCCCACCCCACCAGCTCGGACGATGCACCGAATCGAACAGGTTGTAACCTGGGTGGATGGGCCCCGGATGGCGATCGGTGGGGCCGGCGTCGGGAGGCGCACCCGCGTCTGCGTCGGCGAGCTCGGTCACCACTACCGGATGGCAGGTCGCGCACGAAAAGGCGTTGATGGGGCTCGGGGACAGCTTGGAATTAGCGAACAGGCGCGCGCCCAGATCGGCGGCCGGCACGGTCTCGTCGCCGCAGCCGCCGAGGCCGGCCAGGGCGGTCGCGAGCGCGAGCACAGAAAGCCTCGCGCCGCCCCGCCGGTTCACGGCGCGACCTGAAAACTGTAGGGCTGGGGCTGGATATAGGGCCCGTCCATGATGTCGCCGCGGAAGAAGAGGGCGCGCTCGATGGTCATGGTCAGCGTCTGCCCATTGCGGCTGCGCATCGCCTTCTGCCAGATTATCGGGTCGGGCGTGAACGAGGTGACCGACAGCATGGCCATGTAGACCGGCTTGGCCTCGCCCGCATGCAGCAGGCGCAGGAGATAGTTCTCGCCGGAGAAGGCGCCGCAGTGGGCCTCCGCCACGCCTTCGAGCAGGAACGCGCGCACGAGCTTTCTCCAGAGCGGAGCCTGGTGCAGCCGGCACGCCGCCATCAGGACCGGCTGGGCCAGCCTGAGCTGGCAGGTCGGGCCCTTGTTCGCGAACGCGATCATGGGCGGAGTCGACCGATCGAGCGTCGAGCCGGGCGTGGGCGTCGCCAGTTGCGGGGATTTGCAGGGATCCGCCAGCACGCGGTGGGCCGCTTCCGCGTTGACGAAGGCCGAATAGTTCTCGTCGCTCGTGAACGTGCCGGCGTCGGCCGCGCTGTCGCAATTGACGATGTACTCGTCGGGCGGCGGCGGGCCCGCGCTGCTGTCATCGCCGCACGCGGCCAGGTTCACGGCCAAAAGCACAAGATAAGCTCTTGCCATCAGCGCGTCCTTTCAGTGGCACCCGCAGCCGGCCCCGGCGCTGCCCGGGCCGCCACCCGAAAACGTTGCCCCCTCGGTGATCTCGCGGATCGATCGTTCTTGCAGATCGGCGTACGGATCGACCTCGAACTGCAGGGCCGGGCTGGCCAGCCGTTCGCGCTGCCACGGTCGCACCCGCGCGCAGCCGCCCAGAAGAAGCGCGAGCAGCCCGGAAACAAGCAGCCACCGCATCAGAAGTCGAGCCTCAAGCCGATCTCTCCAAACACGCTGCTCCGGTCCGAAAGCAGCGCAAAGCCCGGGTAGGCGTAGTAGAGGTACTCGACTTTGACATCGACCAGGGCGCCCAGGCGGCCGCCGGGACGGCGCCAGAACGAGTAGCCGCCGTCCACGCTCGCGCTGTGACCGCGCTCGCGGCCCAGCTCCTTGTCGGAGGTGTAGTGCTGGTATGCCTCGGGCGCGCTCACATACTTGGTCTGCCAGAAGTCGGCCGCATCCTGGAAGTAGAAGCGATAGCTGGCGCGCGCCTGCCATCTCTGCCAGCGCGCGATCCGGAGCTCGGTGCCGAGCGTATGCGCGAGCACGCCCCAGTCGTCGTAGGCGAGCCGATACTGCGCGGCCAGCCCGACGTCGCGCGCGAGCGCGTGCAGCCATTCGATCGACCCCGCGTGCCGGAGCCGCGTGCCCGGAAGCTTTTCCGGCAGCCCGTTGGGCGAGCCGATGGTGCCCAGAAACAAGAGCCCGGCCCCGCCCGGTCGCAGCGCCGTGTGCCAGTTGCCAAACCGCACCGCCCGGTAGGGCGACGCCTGATACCCGTCGAGATAGCCGCCGTCGTAGCGGATGCGCGCGGCGTCGCTCGGGGTCACGATCTGCGCAACCCCGATCGAATAGCCCACCATGGAAAGCGAGGCCCGAAACTTCGGATCCGCAATGCTCGTGACGTCATTGGTGGTGGCGTTCAGGCCGCCCAGGAGCGTGGTGTTGCGCTGCGCCAGATCCCACGACGCGGTCACGCCTCCGCCCAGGCTCGTGTAGTCGCGCTCGGTCGCGTACACGGCCTGCAGGCTGGCCGTGTGGCCGTCGCCGTCGTTCCAGGAGCCGGCCACCGTGGTCTCGTAGCGAATGTCCGACATGGTCGGTGAAACCGGCGAGGCGCCCGAGAGCGCGTCCAGAAAGGGCGAGGCCCGCACATCGGTGGACGCGCTCGAGACCACATCCACCTCTTCCTGCGCGTGCAGGCCGAAATGGCGCCACGCGACCTGGGCGGCGCC
>DATFWX010000306.1:0-2009 GCA_035258845.1 Polyangia bacterium
CATTCTAAGCCACCAGCGCGCGAAGCTCCTGAAGGTGCTCGGCGTCGTGCCGGCGCGGGACCAGCACCACGTCGTCGAAGCCCAGCTCGCGCAACCGATGGAGCCGCTCGGCCGCGACGTTCCGCGGGCACTTGAGATCACACGGGTCGTCCGGCCCGTCGGGGCTCGGCGTGGGGCTGTCGAGATCCACCACGACGTTGGTCACGACGGCGCGCTTGCCGCCGAGGTCGCGGAAGCGCGGCATCCCCTCGCGGAGCGCGCGCCAGCTGCTCCGGGCTCCCGAGCCGACCCAGCCGTCGAATTCTTTTGCCGCGCGCTCGATCCACCGTGAGCCTGCCCACGAGCCGATCAGGATCGGAGGGCCGCCCAGGGCGGCGGGCCACACGGGGCCCAGCGAGGCGCCGTTGACGGACTGGCCCGCCCACAGCCGGCGCATGATGCCCAACGATTCGTTCAGACGGCTGAAGCGCGCCGCGAAATCGAGACCAAGCGCTGCAAAGTCGGCGGCCGTCGATCCCGCACCGACGCCGAGCAACAGGCGCTTGCCCGATACCAGATGTGTCGTCAGCACACGCTGTGCGAGCTCGACCGGATTCCGCAGCGGGATTTGAAGGATGCCCGTGCCCAGCTCGATCCGTCTCGTCACCGTCGCGGCGACGGCCAGCGCGGTGAGGGGATCGGCCAGCAGGAAGCCGCGACCGATGGAGTCGAACGCCCACGCGCTCTCGAAGCCTGCCGCTTCGATGGCGCGCGCCCCGTCGGCCAGGCTCGCCGGGGTGGGGGCCACCGCGTGGCGCCCTCCGGCCGGCAGCGCGATGCCGAAGCGTGTCATGGCCTAGTGTGTCCGGACTCGTAATAGTGTTGACACTTCAGATGCGAAGAAAAGAGGGCCACCCGGCCTATCGTTCCCAGAGTGAACCACCCCCTGGCAGGGGAACCACTTTGGGAGGATCGACCGATGACCCTCGACGACAGCGTACACGGACTGCGGCTGCACGCGATACAACGCGCACAGGCGGTCGGCAACGTCAGCGCAGTGTGCCGGGAGCTGGGGATCTCGCGCACCCTGTTCTATCGCTGGCGCCGACGCTGGGAGCGCTATGGTGCAGACGGAGTGCATCCGCGCCGGCAGCGCGCCGGTCCCGGTCGGCCGAGTCAGGTGGCCCCGGAAATCGAGCGCGTGGTGCTGGGGCTGGCGATCAGTGCGGCGACCTGGGGCTGCGGGCGTCTCGCGGCCTATCTCACGCGCCGCTGGCAGATTCGCCTGGCGCCGAGCACGGTGCAGCGCGTCCTGCGCCGCGCGGGCTTGGCCACGCGGCGCGCCCGGCTGACGATTCTCGAGCATCACGCGGCGCGCACCGCCGGGCTGTTGACCGCACGGACTCGCCACCGGCTCTGGCGCGCGCGTCACGGCAGCACGCGCCACGTCGAGGCGACCGAGCCTGGCGAACTGGTGTGTCTGGACACCTTCTACATCGGCAACCTCAAGGGCGTCGGCAAGGTCTGGCAGATTACCGCCTGCGATGCGGCCACGTCGTATGGCCTGGCCGAGCTGCTGCCCGCTCATGTCGCCGCCGACGCGGCCGCGTTTCTGCGCAATGCCGTGGTGCCGCATTATCAGCGCGCCGGCTGGACGGTTCGCCGCGTGCTGACCGATGGTGGCCCCGAATTCAACGGCGCCTTCGATGAGGCGTGTCGCGAGCTCGGGATTCGTCACACGCGCACCAAGCCGCGCCATGCCTGGACCAACGGCTTCGTCGAGCGGCTGCAGGGCACCATCCTGCAGGAGCACTGGCGCGTGGTCTTTCGCCGTCGATACTTCACCAGCCGCCTCGCGCTGCAACGCTCGCTGGCCGGCTTCATGCGCTACTACAACGAGGATCGTCCCCATCAGGGCTACCGAGTGCGCGGTCGCACCCCGGCCGCACTCGTCTGGGGCGCGGTCAACCACTGAGCTCATGCGCCACTCTGGGACGGCGAAAGTGTCAACACCGTTTCGACTCTGGACA